>JALRKY010000044.1 GCA_023260985.1 Altererythrobacter sp.
GCAACTTCGATCGAATATCGTAAATATGGGGTTAGCCTCGCATATACACCGACAGTGCTAGCCAATGGCCGCATCTCGATCCGCGTTCGTCCGGAAGTTTCCGAACTTTCGAGCCAGGGGGCCGTCACGATCAACAATTTCCAGATCCCGGCGCTAACCACTCGCCGCGCGGAAACGACGGTTGAGCTCGGCTCAGGCCAGAGCTTCATGATCGCAGGCTTAATGAGCAACAATTCTCAAACGACGATCGAAAAGGCACCGGGTGCCGGCGACGTTCCGATCCTGGGCAATCTTTTCCGCTCGCGTTCGTTCCGCCGCGGCGAAACCGAACTTGTGATCGTGGTGACGCCGTATCTGGTGAAGCCCGTCAACGCCAGCGACATCAAGCTGCCGACCGACGGTTTCCGCTCCGCGAGCGAACTGCAGCAGTTCATCGGCTATCGCGAAAACGACGGCCAGAGCGGCTCTGTTCGACCCGGCCCGACAGCAGTCGACAAGGAAGTTCCGCCGACGAGCGTTGGCGGGGTAACGCCTGACGCCCTCGCGCCGCGCCAGTCGAAAGACGAACAACGCAACAAGGATCGCCGCGCCGAAGCCGCGAATCCTGGCTTCAGCCTCTAATCGGGAAAGGTGAGAACGATGCCCTTTGCGAAACACAGCAAGCTGGCCAAGGCGCCCGCATTCGCCCTCGCCCTCTCGCTCGGTCTAGCGCTGGGTGGCTGCGGCGGGATACCCACGAACAAAAGCCTCTATAGCGTCAAGCAGCCGGTGGTAGAACGCACCAGCTTCTCCTTCGACGTGCGCACTAGCGAAAGCGGGCTGACCATAGTTGAGCAGCAGCGCCTTGATGGCTGGTTCGATGCTATGGAACTCCGCTATGGCGACCGCGTCTCGATCGACGACCCGCTCGCCAGCGAAGCGACCCGCGGAGCGATAGCCGAACTGGCCGGGCGCCACGGCATCCTGGTCGAAAGCGGAGCGCCGGTCACTTCGGGTTTGATGCTGCCGGGCTACGCCCGCGTCGTATTGACCCGTTCGACCGCTTCGGTTCCGGGCTGCCCAGACTGGTCGGCCAAGTCGGACATGAACTACAACAACGCGACCAGCCCGAACCATGGTTGTGCAACCAACAGCAACCTCGCTGCAATGGTCGCCAACCCGCAGGATCTGCTCGAAGGCCAGCGTGGCACGGGTGAAACCGTGATCATGAGTTCTTCGAAGGCGATCAATTCCTATCGAGAGCAGGCTCCGACCGGAACCAAGGGCCTCGCCGAAAACGCAACCGGAGGTAACTGAGCCATGAACGCGCCCTGGAAATCCGGCATGGCCGGCAACCGCGACCCCTTCGCCGCCTATATCTGCGACGATGCCGCCCTGGACGTTCTGCGCCTGGTCGTGATCGAGCTGGGCTGGCAGCCGGAAAAGTGCAAGAAGGGCGGCCTGCGCAATGCTGTGCAATCGCTCAGCGTCAGCGCAAGCCCGAACATTCTTCTGGTCGACCTGTCGGAAAGCGGCGATCCGCTTAATGACATCAATGGCCTGGCCGAGGTTTGCGAACCTGGCACGGTCGTGATCGCGATCGGCCAGGTAAATGACGTGCGCCTTTATCGCGACCTGCTCGCGAGCGGGATCCACGATTACCTGCTGAAGCCGCTTTCCGCCGGCCAGCTGCGCGACGCGCTGAACCAGGCCCAGGTTGTGTTCACCGAGCCGCTCAACCAGGACGGTGACATAGTCAAGCGTCACATCTCGACCGCGATCATCGGCACCCGTGGCGGCGTCGGCGCGTCGACGCTGGCAACTTCGCTTTCGTGGCTGTTCAGCGAAGAGCACAAGTCGCCGACTGCGCTGCTCGACCTTGATGTGCACTTCGGCACCGGGGCGTTGACGCTCGATCTGGAGCCGGGCCGCGGCCTCACCGATGCGATCGACAACCCGAGCCGCATCGATGGCCTGTTCATCGAACGCGCCATGATCCGTGCCAATGACAATCTGTCGATCCTCTCTGCAGAGGCACCGATCAACTGGCCGCTAATGACCGACGGGGCCGCTTTCTTGCAGCTGGAGGAAGGATTCCGCCGAGCGTTCGAAATGACCGTGGTCGACTTGCCGCGCAACATGCTGATCAACTTCCCGCATGTGTTGTCGGGCGTGAACCTCGTGATCGTGATGGCGGAAATGACGCTCGCTTCGGCGCGCGATACGATCCGCATCCTTTCCTGGCTCGAGACCAACGCCGCCCATGCGCATTCACTGGTCGTCGCCAACAAGGTGCAATCTGGCATCGCAGAGATCAGCAAGGCCGACTTCGAGGCCTCAATCGAGCGCCAGATTGACTACTCGATCCCATACGATGCGAAGGTGGCAGCAAACGCTGCCAAGCTCGGCCAGACCTTCGCTCAAGCCAACCGCTCGAGCAAGGCCAGCGCGGTCATCCGCCAGATTGGCGAACGCGTCATGGGCGCAAGTTCGGACGATTTCATCACTGGCAAAACCGGCAAGAAGTCGCTGCTCGGCAGCTTCGACCTGAAATCGCTTATGGCGAAGAAGGACAAGACGCAGTCAGCTCACGAGCCGGCCGAATAAGAGGGACTGGCGTGCCTATCCGGAACCTATGCATACCGGACAGGCAAGCCTCCCCCTTCGCATGATGAATTGAGAACGAAAGGCGGGACAATCGCATGGGCATGTTTCAGACCCTGCTGCTGAGCCTGATAGTAATGGGATTGCTGGTCGGCGTATATGCGCTGGCGACCGGCACTTCCATGTCGAAGGCGAGCAGCCGCCGCTTGCAGGCAGTGCGCTACCGCCACTCGGAAAGCACCGCCGCCAAGGTTGAATCGCAGCTCAAGAAGGCGATCGCCGCACGCAAGCCCAAGGTCCGCCGTGTCGCGGGGGCGGGTTCGCGCGCCGAAGCGCTCGAGATGTGGCTGAAACGGACCGGCAAGAAATGGACCCTTTCGCAATATCTTTACGCGTCGATCGGGATTGCCCTGACGATCGCGGTCCTGATCTACCTGCGCTCGGGCGCGCTGTTGCTCTCGCTGGGGGTTGGCATGGTCGTGGGGGCAGGCTTGCCACACATGGTAGTCAACTGGACCATCAACAAGCGCATCAACAATTTTGTCGCCAAGTTCCCCGACGCGATCGAATTGCTCGTTCGCGGCTTGCGCTCGGGCCTTCCCGTGACGGAAACGCTGGCCGTGGTGGCTGAGGAAGTACCTGGCCCCGTGGGCGAGGAATTCAAGTCAATCGTCGAGCGTATCAAGATCGGCCGCACCATGGAGGAATCGCTCCAGGAAACTGGCGACCGGCTAGGCATCCCGGAATTCAACTTCCTCTGCATCACGCTCGCGATCCAGCGCGAGACGGGCGGCAACCTCGCCGAAACGCTGTCGAACCTCTCGGACGTGCTCCGCAAGCGCTCGCAGATGAAGCTCAAGATTCGTGCGATGAGCTCGGAATCGAAAGCTTCAGCCTATATCGTCGGCGCATTGCCCTTCGTCGTCTTCGGCATGATCTGGTGGATCAATCCGGCCTATCTCAGCGGCTTCTTCAGCGATGACCGGCTTATCGTAACCGGATTGGGCGGCATGGCCTGGATGTCGATCGGCGGCTTCATCATGGCCAAAATGGTTAGCTTCGAAATCTGAGCGGGGAACAGGACATCATGTTTGGCACGAGCACTGGACCCAAGCTTCTCGGCTTCGACGTCATAATCGTCGGGACGATCCTCGCGGGCATCGCGGCCTTTGCGGTAATGATGGCGATCTACGCCGCGGTCACCGTGAAGGACCCAATGGCCAAGCGCGTCAATTCGCTCAACGAGCGGCGCGAAGAACTCAAGGCCGGGATCATCACTTCCAACGCCAAGAAACGTTCGAGCCTGGTCCGCAAAAGCCAGACGACTGATAAGATGAAGCAGCAGCTGGAAGGCATGAAGGTCCTCCAGCAAAGCCAGATCGAGGCGATCCAGCAAAAGCTGGCCCATGCCGGTTTCCGTAACAAGGAACTCGCCGTTCTGATCATCGGCCTGCGCATGGTTCTGCCGATCCTGCTTGGCGTAACCGCATTCGTCCTGCTCTATGTCGTAGAGACCTATCCCGACTGGCAGATGAAGAAGGTCATGGCGCTCTCTGCCGCCGTCTTCTTCGGCTACAAGGGCCCGGAAATCTACCTCAAGAATATCGCCACCAAGCGCACGAACGAGATCCGCAAGGGCCTGCCCGACGCGCTCGACTTGCTGGTCATCTGCGCCGAGGCCGGTCTCACCGTTGACGCGGCCTTCAACCGCGTCGCCAAGGAACTGGGCCGCGCTTATCCCGTACTGGGCGACGAATTCTCCCTGACCGCGATTGAGCTGTCCTTCCTCAACGAACGCAAGAAGGCCTTCGACAACCTGGCCTATCGCGTCGACCTGGAATCTGTGCGCGGTGTGGTCACCACGATGATCCAGACCGAGCGTTACGGTACTCCGCTCGCCTCGGCGCTGCGCGTGCTGTCGGCCGAATTCCGCAACGAGCGCATGATGCGCGCGGAAGAGAAGGCTGCCCGCCTACCTGCGATCATGACGGTGCCGTTGATTCTGTTCATCCTGCCGGTGCTGTTCATCGTGATCCTTGGTCCGGCAGCCTGCTCGATCGCCGACGCCTTCGCCGGTGGCCCTCCCGGTGGTGGGGGCGGCAACTGACCCGCGCGGCGTAACCGCGCAGGCGCATACCGCCGCTCGCCAAAGGGGGTATTTAGAGTGAGCTAGACGGAGCCGGCCCGCCATGCGTCAAGATCGCGTGGCGGGCCGCATCCTTCCTGCCTGGCGGAAAACCCGGCTCAGCAATTCGCGGAATTGCTCGCATTCTGTCTCGCCCAATGTCGAGAAGATTTCCGCCTCGATTTCCCTTGCCAGCGGCATCACTTCGCCATGGATCGCCCGCCCCTCTGCCGTGAGTTCGAGCAGGTGCGAACGTCCGTCATCGGTGTTAGGGCGGCGCGCGATGAGCCCGCGATCCTCAAGCACCTTGCAGGCGCGATTGACCGCCACCTTGTCCATCAGCGTGGCATCGGTCAGCGCGCGCTGAGTCATCGTCCCCGCGTCGCCGAGCACCGCCATCACCCGCCATTCGGGGATCTTCAGTCCGAAGCGCACGCGATAGCGTTCCGCGATCAGGCTGCTGACCGCGTTCGAAGTGACCGATAGCTGGTACGGCAGGAAGTCTGCCAGCCGCCCGCCAGGTGGTAAGTTCGCATCCATCGATACGGTTTCTAATGCAACCAATGGTGCTGGCAAGTGCGCTGCTCAGAGATTAGCGATACTGAGCTTCGTCCCACCAGGGATAGAAATCGGGCATATCCTCGCTGACCTTGCCGGGATAGGCAGGGGTGCGCTTGTCCAGAAAGCTCGCGATCCCCTCCTTCGCATCCGCTCCGCGCGACAGGCGATAGATTGCCCGGCTGTCGATCCGGTGCGCGTCCATTGGATGGTCGCCCGAGGGCAGACGCCACATCATCGCGCGCGTCATCGCCACCGAAACGGCCGAAGTGTTGTCGGCAATCTCGCGCGCAAAGCCGCGCGCCACGTCCATCAACTCGGCTTGCGGATGGACCGAACGAACCAGCCCGCCCGCCTTGGCTTCCGCCGCATCGAACACGCGGCCGGTGTAGCACCATTCGAGCGCCTGGCTGATCCCGACGATGCGTGGCAGGAACCAACTCGAGCATGCCTCAGGCACGATCCCGCGCCGCGCGAAGACGAAGCCATAGCGCGCATTGTCCGAAGCCAGCCGGATGTCCATCGCCAACTGCATCGTGGCGCCAACCCCGACGGCAACGCCATTGCAGGCCGAAATCAATGGCTTGGCGCTGTCGAACAGGCGGAGTGTCAGGCGACCGCCCCCGTCGCGGACCCGCACGTCAGACAAGTCATCGACGGGCGTAGGATCCGAGAATACATGGCCGCCGCCTTCGGGCGTCAGGTCCGCACCCGCGCAGAATGCGCGATCGCCATGTCCGGTGAAGATGACCGCGCGCACATCGTCGTCCGCGTCGATATCGTCCATCGCGGCGATGATTTCGTCCATCATGATTCGCGTGAACGCGTTCATCTTTTCGGGACGGTGGAGCGTGATCGTAGCGATACCGTCGGCCTTGTCGACGAGGATCTGTGTGTAGTTCATCTCAATCTCTCCCTGTCATGCAACGCAATGCGACACGTGCGACACTGTTCTGGAAATGAAAATTCCGCCCGGATGCCCGGCCTTGCAAGAGCGAGCACATTGGCGCGAATTGGCGGAATTTGTCATGGCCAAAACCGATAGGACAGGTACGGGCAAGTAGGAAAGCAGCCAGCCCGATCCTGTGCGGAAATGAAGCGCCTTCAACCTCCTCCCATTTATATTGCGGCGGTCTTCTTTCATCGAAAGGCTATGGTCGCATGGGCAATGTCGTGGATGAACGGCTTCGCGTCATGGGGATCAGGAACCTGCGGGTCGCCGATGCCAGCGTTATGCCCGAAATCCCGAGCGGCAACATCAACGCGCCCTGCATCATGATCGGAGAGCGAGCCTCTGACCTGATCAGGCAAGACCATGGTATGGCAGTATCCAAGTTTGAAGCCGCTTAGAAAGCAAGAGGCAAGAACCCACGACGTTACGCCATTTCGCCTTGTGGTTCCTGACAATGGCAATTTAACAAAAAACCCCCGCGATCGCTGGCGGGGGTTCCTGTTGCCTGCATCGTCCCAGGCCCAAAGGGCCGCAAGCGCGACCGCAAGATCGCGTGAGCGAGGAAATTGCACGCCGGAGGCGTGCTCCAGATTTAACGCGGCGCCATACGGATCGCGCCATCAAGGCGCACGTCCTCACCGTTGAAATAGCCGGTCTCGATCATGCACAGCGCGAGCTTGGCATATTCGGTCGGGATGCCAAGGCGCTTGGGGAACGGCACCGATGCTGCCAGCGCATCGCGCACGTTTTGCGGCGCGGCGGCGAGCAGCGGGGTGTCGAAAATGCCTGGCAGGATGGTGTTGACGCGGATGCCTTCGTTCATCAGGTCGCGCGCAATCGGTAGGGTCATGCCGATAACACCGGCCTTCGAAGCCGAGTAGGCCGCCTGGCCGATCTGGCCGTCTTCGCCCGCCACACTGGCGGTGTTGACGATCGCACCGCGCTCGCCGAATTCGTCCAGCGGATCAAGCGTGAGCATGCCCGCAGCCGACTTGGCGATGCAGCGGAAGGTGCCGATCAGATTCACCTGGATCACGAAATCGAAGGCCGAAATCGGGAAGTGCTTGATGCTACCGTCTTCCTTGCTGCGGCTGGCGGTCTTGATCGCATTGCCGATGCCTGCGCAATTGACCATGATCCGCTCCTGCCCATGCGCTTCGCGCGCCTGGGCGAAACCGGCATCGACGTCTTCTTCGTTGGTCACGTTGACCTTGCAGAACACGCCGCCGAGTTCGGCGGCCATGGCGTTGCCCTTTTCTTCGTTCATGTCGAAGATCGCGACCTTGGCGCCCTTTGCGGCGAGCGCGCGGGCGGTTGCCGCACCCAGGCCCGAAGCGCCGCCGGTGACGACTGCAGGGGTATTGCTGCTGATTTCCATCAGTTATTTCCTCTCAGATTTGACAGACTTAAAGCGCCTCGACGATGGTGACATTGGCGACGCCGCCGCCTTCGCACATCGTCTGCAGGCCATATTTCTTGCCGTGGCGATGGAGCGCATGGACCAGCGTGGCCATCAACTTTGTGCCCGAAGCGCCGAGGGGGTGGCCGAGCGCGATCGCGCCGCCATGGACGTTGAGCCGGTCTGGATCTGCCCCAGTGTGCTTGAGCCATGCGAGCGGAACCGAAGCGAAGGCTTCGTTGACTTCGCACAGGTCGATATCGTCGATCTTCATGCCTGCACGCTGGAGCGCGCGGTCGGTGGCGAACAGCGGCTCCTCGAGCATAATCACCGGATCGCCCGCAGTCACGGTGAGGTTGTGGATGCGAGCGAGCGGCGTGAGGTTGTGGCGCTTGAGCGCCTCCTCGCTCACGACCAGAACCGCCGAGGAGCCGTCACAGATTTGGCTCGAGCTGGCAGCAGTGATCGCACCTTCGGGGCTGAGCAGCTTGACACCCGCAATACCCTCGAGCGAGGCATCGAAACGGATGCCTTCGTCGACCGTGTGCATCTTCGCACCTTCGGGCGCTTCGACTTCAACCGGAACCACTTCTCGTTTGAACGCCCCGCCCTGGGTCGCAGCGATCGCTTTCTGGTGGCTCGAGAAGGCGAACCGGTCGAGATCGTCCTTGGTGAAGCCGTGCTTGCGCACGATCATCTCGGCACCCATGAACTGGCTGAAGTTGATGCCGGGGAACTTCTCCTCGATCCCCGCGGCCTTGCTGTAAAGGCCTTCCTTGATGTGAAACGTCACGTTCGAGCCCATCGGTACGCGCGTCATGCTCTCGACGCCGCTGGCGATCACCACGTCCTGCGTGCCGCTCATCACCGCCTGCGCGGCGAACTGGATCGCCTGCTGGCTGGAGCCGCACTGGCGGTCGATCGTCACCGCGGGGGTCGATTGAGGCAGCAACTTCGACGCGAGCACGCCCATGCGCCCGACCTGCATCGCCTGTTCGCCGGCCTGGCTGACGCAGCCCGTCACCACATCGTCGATCGCCGTCGGATCGATCCCGCTGCGCTCGACAATGGCGTCAAGCGACTTGGCGAGCAGGTCGACCGGGTGCACCCCGGCCAGACGACCGCCGCGGCGCCCGCCTGCGGTTCTCACGGCTTCGACGATATAGGCGGTCGGCATTGGGCGTCTCCTCGCTTGCATTTCAAATCGCTACTCGGTTAGGCACGGCTTACGTTTGCGTCAACTAATCAAGTTGGTGGCGCTCGCCAGGCCGGTTTGTTCCCTTGCCAAGCTACCGGGCAAGCTTCTATCTCCCGCGCTGGATGATTATGAAGAAGCTGTTCGAACTTAACCCTTCGTTGAACCGAGCGGCGCTGGCGGAAGCCTTTGCGCGCGACACTCGGGTCCAGGTACGCGATTTCCTGACAAAGGAGACAGCCGAGGAAATCCGTTCGATCCTTAAGCAGGCGACGCCCTGGGGCTTGGCAATGCAAGCGGATGGATCGACATTTTCCGGCGCGCAGCAGATCCTGCCTCATGAGATGAGAGCGCCGGAAGGCCAGCAACGTGCCCAATTGATAGGTGAAGCAACACAGGCTGCCGCTGCACGGGGAGAGTATGCGTTCCGGTTTCTGCAATACCCTATTCTCCAGGCAGTACAGGAAGGTTGGGACCCTGGCGGCCCTCACGAACTGCTGCTGGAGTATGTCAATTCACCAGACTTCATAGAGCTGGCACGGGAAGTTACCGGCGAAGAACTGGTGAAGGCCGATGGCCAGGCAACCTGCTTTGCCAAGGAGCAGTTTCTTGGGAGGCACATAGACAGCCACGTTATGGAAGGCTGGAAGGTCGCCTACGTCATGAATTTCACTATCGATGATTGGCATCCCGATTGGGGGGGCTACCTGCAGTTCCTCGATGAAGAGGGGGACATCGTTCAGGGTTTCCGCCCGAGATTCAATTCGCTTAATCTGTTCCGCGTACCGCAATCGCATTCGGTTTCCTTCGTCGCACCCTTTGCCCCGCTTGGGCGCTATTGCATTACCGGGTGGCTGCGCGACCGATGAGCCAAGCGGAGGCAGCCGACTGGATTGCGAGGGCCAAACGCGCCGAGCAAGCAGGGGATATTGCGAACTCCGCGAGAATTTACGACGAGGCATTGCTTGCGTTTGCCGACCAGCCCGCACTGGCCAACAGCGCAGGGGATTTTTCGATGCGGCACGGTGACCGGGCAAAGGCTGCCAAACTGTTCGAGCAAGCATGCCGACTTGCTCCAACCAATATCGAATATGCCGTAAACCATGCGATCGCGCTTCAAGCGCTGGGCAAGTTCGCAAAGGCGTTGGCTTCTCTCAAATCGGTTGAAGGAGAAGCGGCGAAGGGCGTGCCCAAATATTGCAGCGTGCGGGCCACCTGCGAGCGCGCGCGGGGTAATCTCGGAGAAGCGGCTTGGTGGTATGATCGAGCGATCAGGCTGAACCCTCGCCATGTCAAGGCTCACCACGGTCGAGCAAGAGTAGCGATCGAGCGAGCGGAAGTAGATGCGGTTGCCCGGTTCGATCTGGCTTTGGCACTCAATCCTGGAGAAGCCGACCTGTGGTTGGGAAAGGCGCAGGCTCTCGATGTTTCGGGCGAAGTCGCCAGCGCACGATCAATTGCGGAGCAGTTGTGCGAAAGAGCGCCAGCATGGGTCGAGGGGCTCAGGTTTCTTGCCCAATTGCGCCTTGCAGCGGGCGAGAAGGATTTCACCAGCCATTATCGTACAGCAGCGGACCGCGCGCCAGATGCGCGAGCCATCTTCCACGATTGGATCGAGCAACTCGCAGGGCTTGATCTGGCCAAGGAAGCGGCAGAAGTTGCTGCTGAAGCGAAACGTCGTTTTCCGAACGAACCTCTCTTCGCTTTGGTTCAAGCGGTCCATGCCGGATCGGCAGGCGAGGATGACAATGCGGAAAAGATCTTTGCTTCGCTTGCCTTTGACGCCCCACTTCGTAGCTTGCACGAAGCACGGCACAGGATCCGCCGAGGCGAACTTGAGGAAGCTGAAGCGCTAATCGATGCAGTGCTATCCGTAGAACCTGAGAATATTGCCGCCTGGGCGCTGATCGGAATTGTCTGGCGCCTAATAGATGACGCCCGTGCAGAATGGTTACATGGACAATCGGGCCTATACCGCCAGATGCCCCTCGAAGGCCACTCATCGGTCTTGAGTGAGGCATCTCCCTTGCTTCACCGCTTGCACGATAAAAGCCCCCTGCCCTTAGGTCAGTCGTTGCGCGGCGGTACCCAGACGCGCGGCCAGTTGTTCGACCGGATTGAACCTGAGTTGAAAGCCTTGCACAACGCCATCCTACGAACCGTCGAGCGTTATCGCAGAGAGCTACCCGCAGAAGATCCAACTCATCCGCTGTTGCGACATCGCGTGCACCCATGGAAGATCACCAATTCGTGGTCTGTAAGGTTAAGCGGCGGTGGCGATTACCACACGTCTCACATCCACCCTCAGGGGGTAATTTCCTCGGCGCTGTATTTCGAGCGGTCCAACAAGCGGGAGGAAGACCCTCATGCCGGATGGCTGGAAATCGGAAGGCCGCCACCTGACTTACGCCTTGACCTGCCGCCACTTGAACTGAGGGAGCCGAAGCCAGGTCACCTTACTTTGTTTCCGAGTACGCTCTATCATGGCACGCGCCCGTTCGGCGCGGATCGTAGGATGACGGTTGCATTCGATGTTGTACCGGTCGATTAAGACTCAATGAGCCCCCCCAACGCCGCTTGGAATGAATTTTGGGCCAACAACCAGGGCCCAAATGACCAATTAGGCTGCCTCCCAGCCGGTAGCCTTCTGACTGACGCCGCGCAGCATGCCTGGGATGGTTTTGCCAAAGGCCTGCCCAAATCCGCGCGCGTCTTAGATCTCGCCACAGGGGATGGTAGGGTCATGCGCTGGTTACAGGCGACAAGACGCGATCTAAAGTTAACTGGCGTTGATATGGCAGATCGGCTGCCAGAGGCGCCGCGAGGGACTAAATTGAAGGCCGGGGTAAGGATGGAAGCCCTACCATTCCCCCATGCGCGGTTTGATGCAGTAACCAGCCAGTTCGGCTTCGAGTATGGGAAAACCGCAGCTGTTGCGAAAGAGGCAGCGCGCGTACTGCGAACCGGCGGCGCGCTTGCAATTCTAACCCACCGAAAGGATGGTCCGATCTTGGCCCACAATCTGAGGCGGCGTAAACATATCCGTTGGGCCATTGGGCAAAAGGATTTGCCCGATATTGCCAAACGTAGCCTCCGTCTGCGTCAAAGTGGTATCTCCGTGGTCCCAAAACAGATCCTACAGGCTCCCGAAGAAGGCGCACGCATTCACGGCCCGCAATCGGCAGCATGGGAAATCGCCGAAGCTATCAAGCGTTCGTTGGTCCTGGGAATGCACGACCATCCCGCAAACGTAGCGCGATTGATCGATACAATAGCCATGCGTGCACAGAACGAGTTGGACCGCATCACATCGCTCGAATTCGCCTGCGAAAACACTGCGGATGAAAAAACCTTTGAAGGGCGCATCGCTGCCGCCGGTTTCGAAACTGTGTCGCACGTTCCCTTGCATGTGCCGGGAGAGTTCCAGGCCATTGCCGATTTTCGTCAGTACAGGCTGCGCTAGCTACGCTCGCTCAAGCTTAACTTGTTCAAGCTAGTAAGTGACTTATTTCCGCTTTGCATAAGAAAAGGGCGGCAGACCGAAGTCCGCCGCCCCTTCTTTGCGCTGCTTATCAGCCGCAAGTCTTTAGAACTTGAACTTAACCGAAGCGAAGAAGTCACGACCAAGCACGTCGTAAGTGCTTGGGTACGTGTTTGCCTGCTCCTGGTTGTCGCCAAGTAGTGTTCCGTTGTTCGTGGAGCTTACGTAAATACCATCAAAAGTTGGTGTCTGCGGAAGCTTGTCGAACAAGTTGTTCACCCCAACGGTGAAGGTGACATTTTCAGACGCTTCGAAAGCGAAGGTCATATCGAAAACATCGTAAGCCGGCAGACGCTCCACCCCATTGAACGAAGCGTAATCAACGCTGTCGTCATCGTCATCAACCGCGCTCAGGTGGCGCCAGCGTGACGAAAGGGTGAAGGGTCCGTCCACCCAGCTCATACGGGCAGTCCACTTATACGACGGGCCTGGTTCACCACAATTGGCACCAAACAATCCAGCGCAGTTAAGCGGATCGGATCCCGGGAAGGCCAAGCTTCTGGACTTCTTTGTCCACGTCCCAAGGACGTTGAAATCCAAGTTAGACGAGCCATCACTCGTAAAGGCTGAGAACGGTACCGAAGTTCTGTAATTCACCTGAAGGTCAACGCCGGCAACCGTGAACCCAGCAACGTTCGCTCCACCCAAAATCGGCGGATTTCCAACGTCAATGATACCACCCGTGCGGATCGAACCATTGGGGTTCGCGAAGAACGGAGCGCACGACGCAGAGTTAGGATCCTGGCTCTGGTTGAAGCAGAGATCAAACTGCTGATTCAACGAAACGGTTGCAATAGCGTCCTTAATTTTGATGTCGAAGTAGTCAGCTGTGACCGTCAATCCGGGTAGGAATGATGGCTGAAGCACGACGCCCACAGTGTAGGAGTCTGACGTTTCTTCGGTCAAATTGGGATTGCCGCCGAACAACGCGGGGATCTGAGCATTAATCTGGACAGCAGTTGTGCCCACTACGCCGGCAGGTACTCCATTAGCGATACAGAGATCACGAAGCGTCCCCGACTGGGCAGCCGTAGTCGAACATGGGTCTGTAGCGCCCGGGAACCCAATGGCCGTTCCCTGGAACAGTTCTGCAACGTTCGGCGCACGAACCGCACGCTGATACTGGCCGCGGAACTTTACGTCAGGGATGGGAGAGAATTCAACACCACCTGCGTAGGTCCAGACACCGCCTACGAAGGCGAGGCCGTAGTCAGAATAACGTCCTGCTGCAGTCAAATCCAAACGCATGCCGCTGTCGGTCTCAATGACCGGGATGCTGAGCTCTGCGAATACTTCCTTGACGCTGTATGCACCTTCGGTCGCATCGCCGGCGTTGAAGCCGATAACATCTCCCGATGAAAGTGCCGTATCAGGAATGAACTCAGACGCAACGCGTCGATATTCACCACCGATAGCAAAAGCAATTGGCGAAGCACTGCCGATCGCAAAGTCCCCAAACGTACCTGACAGGTAAGCGTTTGCCACTTCCAGAGTTGAAGTATCGCCGTTTTGAGCCTGGATCGAAATCGCATCTACCATAGCCGGCGTTAAAGTGCCTGGCCCGAAGATGTTGATTGCGGTTCCCGTACCGTCAAGGCCGGCCTGGAAGGCTGCACGCGAAATATTACCTGCCTGAACGTTCGCATTTCGCGTACGCGCATACATGTAATAGGCATCCCAACGGAGGTATTCGTTAATATCCCCGCGAAGGCCAGCCAAGACCCTGAACGCATTGCGTTCGTCCAGGCTGTTTCTGGCACCAGTTTCGACCGTGCGGCGCTGCAAGAACAGGGAAAGTTGCCCGTTGTTACCTGCGCGGGCGCCTGTGCCAGTCTCCGTAGCATCGAGCTGAACCAACTGCGCATAATCGCCAGCTGACAAAAAGGGCTGTATCGTTGCGAGATCGACGGTGAAGGTTCCGGTAACCGGGGTAGCCGCGAGCTCCTGCGCCACCCGGTTGTTCACGAAGGCTACTTCCGTGTAAGCCTCGAGAGCATCACTAATTTCGTATTCAGCGTAACCGCCGATCAAATAGCGCTCTTGCGGAAGTTGAAGGTAGTTAACCGGTGCGTAGTTGTAAGTGTCGCCCGTCCGCGCACGGAACTCTCCAGGGGTGTCGAAAACGACAGCCCTATTGGCCGCAAAATCGGTTCCGGTGCGGTCGCCATTGTTAGGCGCCAGATAACGGATCACACCATTTGGAAGTGTCGACGAACCAAACTGCTGCTGATCGTCTCCGAATGACTCTGCGCCAAGTGCGTATTCCGAGAAACCACGGTCACCCTGAAAGATCGATTCGCGGTTGTAATATTCAGCGTATACGGTTGCACGACCACGGCCGTCTGCAAATTCGGTACCGATGGCGCCATAAATTTCGTATCTGGCACCATCACCGCGTTCGGTGATGGAGTATTGACCGCCAACTTCAACACCATCAACATTCCGAAGGTTGAAGTTTACAACGCCAGCCATAGCGTCTGAGCCATAAACTGCTGACGCACCGCCGGTCACGACGTCAACCGTGTCCAAAAGGAAGGACGGGATGGTGTTGAGGTCAACAATTTGGCCGGTATCGTAGAACATCCAGCGACGGCCATTTACGAGCACCATCGTCCTCGTCGAACCAAGTCCACGCAGATTCAGAGTGGCAGTGCCCGTGCCAGGGTTGTTCGAGTTCGAGGTGAAGCCCGGCACAACCTGCGGAAGGGAATTCACAACGTTCTCGACGTTGACTGTACCCGAGAGCTCAAACTCAGCGTTATCAACAACCGCAATCGGCGCGGCGCTTTCTACGCTTTGACGCAAAATGCGCGAACCAGTGACAACGATTGCGGAAGGCGAAGAAGCCTCATCATTAGATGTGCCGACATCCTGTGCAGACGCAGGCGCAGCCATCATGACGGAAGCCATCACAGTGCCAGTCAGCAGAATAGCTTTTGTGGAACGGTAAGACATTGCAAATCCCTTTTATAAAACGCTCGCTCCAAGCAAACGGAATGATCGAACGTTTTCGTTCGAGCTGCGTTGCATTACCGTACGTTTGCAATCCGGCGCAACGCGTTGCCGGAAAATTGGGTTTCAATTTTTTAACATTGTTGCCCAGTTGCTACAGTTAGCGTTAGAATCTGGCGCTTCGTCAAAGCAGTGAAATTGCGATTGTGAGAGAGTTGCTATGATCAGATGTGCCATCCTCGGCTTTGCGGCAAGCTGGCTAACCATTACTTCGACTGCACACTCACAGGATCTCAGCGGGTCTCCGACATACGTCGAAGATCTGCGCTCATGTCAGATGATTGTCGAAGAGCGAGAGCGCCTCGCGTGCTTTGATAAATCCGTGAGCGCCATTTTGGACGCAACTAATTCTGGCGAACTGCGGATCGTTCGGCAGGAGCAAATCGAACAAACGCGCCGCGGTATGTTTGGCTTTGTACAACCTAAGAATGGTCTTTTTGGCGCCAAGGAGGAGATCGATACTCTGCAATCAAAGATTACCTCGTCAAGAATTATTCGCGGAGGTTGGATCATAACGATTGAGGAGGGCAGTGTCTGGCAGTTGAACAATGTCCCAGCTCGGTTTAGCGCCCCGAAAACCGGAGATAGCGTAGAGTTTAAAAAAGCCGCACTTGGTTCTTATTTCGTAAGAATCAACGGACAGTTGGGGGTCAAAGGTCGCAGGATCGAATAGCCAGTCCCTTAACCCCGCAGCAGATGAACTCTAGCGCGTCTTATGCATGCTGCACTTAAGTTAGCGACCAGCGACCGAAGTTGCATACATATCAGCAGCCCCGCATCGCAGTACGGCACGGCATTATCAAAATTTGGGCGCCAAAAATATGGCAATTCACGCACGATGCCTACAATCCGTCAGGGCCGCAATCCTTACGAAGATATTCGATTATCTTCGTATAGAGCTGTTCTTGATGCTCATACATCAATGTCGCTGAAAAGTGGTCAGCTCCCTTCAGGGTGAGGTACTGGATATTTGTTTTTCCTTCGGCGTCGGCCGCCTCCTTGAAATCTTTCATATGGTAATAGAGTACGCGCGAGTCGACATCGCCGTGGATCATGAGCAACGGAATGTTGGTTTTAGCTACATCATTGTACGGGTGGATGCCCGTGGTTACGCCCCTAGTCCTGAACCAGTCGTCAAGCGCCTTAGGAGTATATGCGTTCACAACATCATTATACCATTTGTCTGCGCGCGATACCGCAGCGCCAGCAATAGCGCACTGATAGATGTTGGGATCCCGTTGGGCTGCAACTAAGGCCGCATAGCCGCCATATGACCACCCGAACATTGCGATACGCTCTGGATCTACGAGCCCTTCTTTCACGAGGTAGAGGGCACCATCATCCTTGTCGTCCTGCATTGAATAGCCGTGCTGATCATAAGCCGCATCGAAGTGCTGCTTGCCCCAACCGACTGTCTGACGATAGCCTGGCTGAAGAACCATGTAGCCTGCATTAGCAAGAAGCTGGCCCCATTCGTCATAATTGATGACTTCCGCCACTGCTGGCCCTCCATGGGGCAATACAATGAGTGGAAACGGCCCTTCGCCTTTTGGTTTCGTGACGTATCCGGGGATCATTCTGCCATCTCTCGCGGCATAACGGATGAACTCGACATCAGAAAGTTGCTCAGGCCGGATCAGAGGATTGCGACTGCCGAGTTTAACTATCGAGCCCTCTTTAACGAGCCAGAATGAGCCGGGGTCGCGTGGACCCCGGTTGGTGACGATCATTGTGTTGCCATCAAGTGAGCGGCTAGCGATGCTTATCTGCCAAGCATTAGGGATTAGCCTTTCGAATTGTTCGTAAAGTGCTCTTTCCTCTTCATCAAACCAGTGACGCTCGAATTTCGCACCTGGGTAGACTGCTGCCGCTAGCCGCTCGTCGCCTGGGATCGAACTCTGAATGACACCCATTACATCAGCATCTTGAGCCTGGAAAAGCTTCTTACCGTACTGTCCGGTTTCGAAATTGAACTCCCATAGCGCGGCCTTGTCCTCGCCATTTCTGGCTTCGATCATGTACCCAATGTTTGGATTACTAGGGTCGAAGCCCGCAAGGCCTTGGAAGCCGCCAAGGAAACGATAAAGGTGCTCAGGGTCATCCTGATCCCAAATTTCTCCAAACTGGGTCCAAGACCCATCACCCGGCTTACGGTAATATGACCTGACGGTATTGTCAGGCTCTTGCCCAACGGTGTACCGCGGATTTCCCTCGTCGTCGAATACGGCGGAAGGGTACTTGATCGTCCCCCTCATAATCAGTGTTCTGGCCCCCGTTGCGAGGTTATAACGATAATAGGAGCGAGGCCGAAAAGCGGCGAACGGATCAATCCCTGTTATATCGCTGTCATTTCGGCCTGTCGCCACCAGAACTGTGTCTGGCTCGTTCGGCAATGTATTGATAATGCTAAAATTGCCCTGAACTTGATTGAATTTATTACTTTCAAGATTATACGAATAGCTTGCGTAATTACGTACATCCTGCTCCTGTTTCTGTACCCTACTGCGCTTAACTTGCCAGGCTTCTCCGAAAATGTATGAGTTGCTCACCCACCGTGCGCTGATCAATTCCATTGGATCAGCGTTTAGGCGGCGGATGCGGGTCAAATCTGCAGTCGAGTAAATCTCTAAAATGTTTTCACCTTCACGGCTCTCATTTTTTAAGACCAATATGTGTCGACCGTCAGGTGAAACCTGGATGGCTGTGACTGCATCGCGAAGGGCCCACACGTGAATGGGAACCGTGGGTTCGTTTTGCAAACCTGCAGTTGCTGGAGACGGTGCCATAGCTGATCCCAAGCTAAGCGCGGCAACAAACGAAGCCAACCGACAACCCTTTGAACAAAACATCACGCGAAACTCTTTCCAATTTAAACAAAAAAGGGGGGGGCGGCATAAAGAACCACCCCCCCTTTTTTAGGACTTAGCAATTTATAACATCCGTCAGAACGATTTCGTGACGCTCATGAAGAACTCGCGCCCGTCATAATTGTAACCGTTGCCAATCGCTACGTTATTGATCGCAAAGACCTCGCTTCCGTCGACCAAGGGCGGAGCTGTATTGAAAAGGTTGCTGACCCCAACCAACAAACTCCATGTGTCAGTGCGGTAACGCAATGAAACGGTGTGGAGGAACTGCGCCTTTGCAAAACCCACATCTCGACAGAAAATTCCATCTCCTGGCACGCGGGCAGTACCGTCACCAAGACACGTATCGCCGACCACACCAGCGGGCGCACCATCCGGGCCTATGCCAAAGGCACTCGAAAGTGGGTCTATTCCTGCGCTGTCCTGTTCAACTGGGCCAGTGTAGTCAATGGCGTAGGTCAAGCGGAACTTGTCGATATCAGCTGTGAAAGCCGTACTCCCGGTCCATTTGGGCAAGCCAAACTCACCAGCATCGTCGTCATAAATAGCTTCGCCAGTGTCATCGATATACGTCGAAGAGCGTTCTAAAAGATGATTTGCTCGAACACGAACCCCAAGCCGAACATTCTCACCGAAGATATTTGCATCTGTCCCAAGGAACGCATTGAAGTCGATACCTTCGACTTTTTCCTTGTTAAGATTGATGAAACCAGAGTTGACATCGGAAATGAGCTTCCGGGACGACGGAGAGGTATCAACACTAATACGATCGCAGAATGGGCTGCGCTGTCCATCGTCGCGAGTGTAGCAATCATTTACAATAAACTGACTGCTCGGTTCAACAATGGAGTCCTTCAGGTTGATCCTAAAGTAGCTCATTCCCAGACTGATATCGATTTCGCCGAAAGTTTCGTCAAAGGAGAAACCGGCAGTCAAAGCAGTCGACCTTTCTGGATCGATATCCAGACTACCGCCGCTAGTTACCTCAACGCTTGAGAATTGATTAGTGTTCAAGCCCTCGGCATCAATCCCAACTCTAGTTGGATCACGTCCTTCACGGCTGCAGTTGGCAAGAACAGTCGGATCACGATTATCATCAGCTGCGCTGTAAGCACCGCCAACAAAAGCGTCCGTTGGCACCGCACAAGGATCAAACAAAGTGCTGAAACCACTTTGGCCAGCGAGAAAATTCTCACGAAGGTTGGGGGCGCGGAAGGAGGTGCCGTAAGTTGCACGAAGAAGAAGCGAACTTATCGGACGCCAACCAACGGCCCCGGACCAAGTGCGATTGGTACCGTAATACTCATCGTCGGTAATCCGACCTGCAAGCTTCACGTCCAACTCTTCAATCAGCGGCAGGCCTGCCAAAAGAGGCAGGTCCAATTCCCCGAAGACCTCCTTTGTCTCCTTACTGCCCTTAGCGCCAAGGTCCGAGAAGAAGCCCCAGAAAAGCCCATTGGAGGCAACAATATCGGGCTGAGAATTGATCTCGTCACGCCGATATTCAGCGCCAAGAACGATCCCAGCGGATCCGCCAGGGAGCCTCATCAAATCGCCAGCAACGAAGGCATTCCAGGTAAGCTGCTTATAAACCGTGTTGAAGACCCGCTTGCCAAATAAATAGTCTCGCTCGGCCTGAGTTTCAAAGTCACCGACTGCGCCACTTAATACACTAGGGGCAAAAAGGTTTACCGGTACACAGCTTGCTGCGTTCAAATCTGGGGCCGCCAGGCCAGGGTTCGCAAGGCCTGCGGTATTACAGGTGCCGATCCACAGCGGGTCACCAAAAAAGCCGAAAACATCCAGCCCGCTGTTATAATCATCTGCGATGCCGTCACCGTCATTGTCAACGACGCCATCACCATCATAATCCGCCGTTGGATCTAGGCCCAAAGCCAGGGCCAACCTGTCCTCGCGAATACCAGAACGACGAGATACGCCCTTCGCACGCGAATAAACGGCAGAAGTGTCAAAGCTCCAATTCGGGCCAAAGAAAGGCAAATCACCCCTCAAACCAACGACCGCCCGGAACTGCTCCTGAACAACATCGATATCGTTGCGGTCCCCTCTGATAGCAACGATAGGGTTGGTCGGAAGTGGGAACCCGCTCGAAAGGGGAGGAAACGGTCTCCCAGCAAGTGCCTGCAGAGCATTGTCCACGGCTCGGCAATCAACCCCGTTTGGGTTGGTGATAAAGTTACAAGGATTGAACTCATTAAGATCAGGCACGTAGGGGAAAAGTTGAGCTATGAAGGTCTCTTCGCCGTAAATTTCAGCTCTGCTATAGCCAGCTTCAAAATAGGGCGTGAGGTTGATGCTGTTCGGCATCGTGAATTCGCCATACGCCATGACGTTAAGCAGCTTTTGCTGCGGCACGAAGACCTGGTTCCTATTCGCGCCATTTGTATTTACGTTCTGGAAGTCGACGTCACGGATCCCATCACCGTTTCTATCGAGATCTTGCCCAAAGGCGTTGCTCGAGTCCCCGAAATTAAATGGGCGGCCCGTGCGTGGATCAACAGGGAAGTTAGCAATATTGCCATTCCCTGGAAAATAAACAGAGCCAAAGCGAGCATAGGGCTGATAAATACGTCCACTGATACCCGAAACCTTACATTCACTTTCCGCCACAGAAATTAGCGGATTACGATTTTGAACCGCCGCGTTATCAGCTAAGCCAAGCGTCCGAATGTTGCCGTTCTGGTCTATTTCGTAATGCGTGTCGCAGCCATCAAAGAAATCTCGATCTTTTAAGCGAATTTCTTCGCGCAGAGAATACTCAACGCCAACGCCAAAGAAGCCGCGATCTCCATTAAAGCCCCAAGATGCGCCTAGGGTGTAGTCATCGCCTCCTCCCATCGGGTTAGCGTTACCGATTGCAGTGAGCTCGAGCCCGTCAAAGTCCTTCTTGAGAACGATGTTCACAACTCCAGCAACTGCGTCTGACCCGTAAACAGACGACGCACCGTCGAGAAGCAGATCATACCTCTCGACTAGCGTGCCCGGCAGAAGGTTAATCGACGGATTCGTCGGCGCACCCTCCACACCAGCAGGCGCCATTCGTCGACCGTTGATAAGAAGTAGGGTGCGGTCCGCACCCAGTCCACGAAGGTTGATCGTCTGCGACCCGGGGCCATTGTCAAGGACGAAGCCCTGGAAAGTAGCATCAATCTGAGTACCGGCAGCGGCTTCATTGCGTTGCAGGATCTGAGAAGGATCAAATAAACCACTCTCGTTCTGCTCTTCGGTGGTAAGCACCTGAAGTGGAGATATACTGGAGAACGTGTCACGCTTGATACGCGATCCGGTGACTGTGATCGCACCGGGCGTTGATTGAGTTGTTTCCTGCTCGTCTTGCGTCACATCGACGACTTCTTCCTGCTCTTCGTCTTGCTGCGCATCCTGCGCATTAACAGGCCCCGCAATGACAAGCGCAATCGAAGACACCGAAAGGGCAAGTGCCCTAGCTGAATTGCTTAGCTGTTTTTTCATGATTTCTCCAGTCGCCACAACTGGAACCGGATCTTAGATAACCATTTCGTTCGAGCTCAAGAATGAGCCTGCACGAACTTCCTGTTATGCTAAGACGCGGCCCCCATCGAATGTGTAATTGTGCAATAGTCAATCGGCGGTGTCAAAGCTTGGATTGCAAATTTCAGCTGCATGTTGCGAGATTCCCACATATCCGCCGAATCCGCGCAAAAAGGCAATTTTACGGTAAATAAGATGCGTTGCGGATCATTCTACCGCCATCCTCAGTTTACCATCACCCTCATCGATACTGACCGTGCTGCCATCAGGCACCTTTCCCTCCAGCAGCATTTCGGCAAGCGGATCCTGCAGATAGCGCTGCACCGCGCGCTTGAGCGGGCGGGCGCCATAGACCGGATCGTAGCCGACGCGGCCAAGCCACTTCTTGGCTCCTTCGCTTAGGTCGAGCGTGATCTTGCGATCCTTGAGCAGCTTCTGCACCCGGCCGACCTGGATATCAACGATCGGCGCCATGTGCTCCTGCCCCAGGCGGTGGAACAGGATGATCTCGTCCAGCCGGTTGACGAATTCGGGGCGGAAATGTCCCCGCACTACATCCATTACCTGCGGCTCGACATCCTCGACCTTCTGGTCGTCGCCCAGATTGGCAAGATACTGGCTGCCGAGGTTCGAAGTGAGGATGATCAGCGTGTTCGAGAAATCGACCACGCGGCCTTGTCCGTCGGTCAGGCGGCCATCGTCAAGCACCTGCAGCAAAACGTTGAAGACATCGTTTTGCGCCTTCTCGACCTCGTCGAAAAGCACGACCTGATAAGGCCTGCGCCGCACCGCTTCAGTCAGCACCCCGCCCTCCTCATAGCCGACATAGCCGGGAGGCGCGCCGATCAGGCGGGCGACGGCGTGCTTCTCCATGAATTCGCTCATATCGATGCGGACCATGGCGGTGTCGTCATCGAACAGGAATTCGGCGAGCGCCTTGGTCAGCTCGGTCTTGCCCACGCCCGTAGGGCCGAGGAACAGAAAGCTGCCTAGCGGCCGGTTCGGATCCTGCAGGCCGGCGCGCGCGCGACGGACGGCCTTGCTAACCGCTTCGATTGCCTGGCTCTGGCCGATCACGCGCTTGCCCAGGATGCTCTCCATCTGGAGCAGTTTCTCGCGCTCGCCCTCCATCATCCTGTCGACCGGGATGCCGGTCCAGCGGCTGACCACTGCTGCGATGTCCTCCTCGGTCACTTCCTCGCGCAGCAACGCATGTTCGGAAGCGCCGCGCGCTTCGGCGAGCGATTTCTCGAGCTCGGGGATGCGTCCGTAGGAAAGCTCGCCCGCCTTGGCGAGGTCGCCTTCGCGCTGGGCCTGTTCGAGTTCGAGCCGTGCGACATCGAGCTGCTCCTTGATCCGGCTTTCGGCATGGATCTTGTCGCGCTCGTTCTGCCAGCGCGTGGTGAGCGCAGCGGACTGTTCCTCAAGATCGGCCAGCTCCTCGCGCAGCGCCTTGAGGCGCTCTTTCGAGGCATCGTCGCTTTCCTTGGCAAGCGCAGTTTCCTCGATCTTGAGCTGGATGATCCGGCGATCGAGCTTTTCGATTTCCTCGGGCTTCGATTCCACTTCCATGCGGATGCGGCTCGCCGCCTCGTCCATCAGGTCGATCGCCTTGTCCGGCAGGAAGCGGTTCTGGATGTAGCGATTGCTGAGCTGCGCCGCCGCGACGAGCGCCGCATCGGTGATGTTCACACCGTGGTGCAGCTCGTACTTCTCCTTGAGCCCCCGCAGGATCGAGATCGTGTCCTCAACGGACGGCTCATCGATGAATACCGGCTGGAAGCGCCGCTGCAGTGCCGGGTCCTTCTCGACATACTTCTGGTATTCGTCGAGCGTGGTCGCGCCGATACAGTGGAGCTCGCCGCGGCTGAGCGCGGGCTTGAGCAGGTTCGAGGCATCCATGCTGCCTTCGCTTGCGCCTGCCCCGATCAGCGTGTGCATCTCGTCGATGAAAAGGATGATCTGGCCGTCCGAACCCTTTACCTCGTCAAGCACGGTCTTGAGCCGTTCCTCGAACTCGCCGCGATACTTCGCGCCCGCGATCAATGCACCCATGTCGAGCGACATCAGCGTACGGCCCTTGAGGCTGTCGGGCACGTCGCCATTGGCGATACGCAGCGCCAGCCCTTCGGCGATCGCGGTCTTGCCGGTGCCGGGTTCGCCGATCAGCGCGGGATTGTTCTTGGTACGGCGGGCAAGGATCTGGATCGTGCGGCGGATTTCCTCGTCGCGGCCGATCACCGGGTCGAGCTTGCCGTGGCGCGCCGCCTGCGTCAGGTCGCGGGCGAACTTCTTCATCGCGTCATATGCGCTTTCGGCATTGGCGCTGTCAGCTTTCTTGCCCTTGCGCAGTGCCGCAATGACGGTTTCGAGCGCCTTGGGATCGACATTGGCCTGCTTCAGCGCCTGCCCCGCCGTGGTGGTGCTGGCGAGCGCGAGCGCGACCAACAGCCGCTCGACCGTGACATAGCTGTCGCCCGATTTCTCGGCGATCTCTTCAGCCTTGTCGAGAATGCGTACGGTGTCGTTGTCGAGACCGGGGGTCTGCTGCGCCCCGCCGCCCGAGACTGCGGCGATCTTGCCAAGTTCGGTATCGACTTCAGTGACCGCTACGCCCGGATGGCCGCCGGCGCGCTGGATCAGCCCGGCCGCCATGCCTTCATTGTCTTCAAGCAATGCCTTGAGAAGGTGGGTCGGCGTGATCCGCTGGTGGTTCATGCGGATCGCAACAGTCTGTGCGCTTTGCAGGAAACCCTTGGCGCGGTCGGTAAACTTTTCCAGGTTCATGAACGATCCCTCACTCGCTAGTCCCACCAATATAGTGTTGCATATTGGCAACACAAGTGGCGGCAGGCATCACAACCTGATGGTGTGTTACCTGACTAGGTGGGTCTTGCGAAGCATTCCACAAGACCCCTGGCACGATCGTTCTAAACTAAAGTCTGGATTGGACTATTCCGCCGGGCGCCAGTTGCGTGCCAGCTCGTCGAGCAGCATCACGCCGAAGCCACGCGCGCCGCCCGGGCAGGTCGGCATGCCGCTGGTGCAGCGGTCTACCGCCGCCATGTCGACATGCACCCAGGGCAGGTCCTTCGGCACGAAATACTCGATGAAATGCGCGCCTGCGCTGGCGCCAGGTGCCGGGTCTGCATCGCCATTTTTGATGTCGGCGATCTCGGACTTGATCGCCTTGGCATAGGCGGGGTGGAGCGGCAGGCGCCACAGGGCCTCATCAGTCGTATCGCCCGCAGCGATGGCAGCTTCGGCATGAGCATCCTTGCGCGCAAATACGGCAGCATATTCGGCGCCGAGCGCGCGAACTGCCGACCCGGTCAGCGTCGCGATGTCGACCAAAGCGAAGGGCGCATGTTCTCGAACGGTGTATTCGATCGCATCCGACAGCACGAGCCGCCCTTCGGCATCGGTGCTGCGGATCTCGATCGTCTTGCCCGAAAGCGTCCGCACCACGTCGCCGGGGCGCTGCGCATTGCCACCCGGCATGTTTTCAGCCAGCGCCACCGCAGCCACCGCGTGGACCCGAGCCCGCGACTTTGCGAGGCTCAGCAAGGCGCCCGTGACGGCTGCCGCGCCCGACATATCACCCTTCATTTCCCACATGCCGGGATTCTGCTTGAGCGAGATGCCACCGGTGTCGAAAGTGATGCCCTTGCCTGCCAGCGCGATCGGAGCGCCCTCGGCGCCCTTGTATGTGATCATCAGCAGGCGACTGCCACGCGGGGAACCCTGCCCCACGCCGGCGATAGCGCCCATCCCCAGCCGCCGCATGTCGGCCTGGTCGAGCACTTCGATGGTCACATTCGGAACGCCGCGGAATGCTGCGCGCGCGCGTTCCAGAAAGCTTTCCGGATAGATCACATTGGCGGGTTCGTTGACGAGGTCGCGCGCCAGCGCCACACCTTCAGCCAAAGGCGCATGGCGCGATTGCCAAAGAGCTTGCGCCGCGGTGGCTCCGCTGCCGACCAACGTGATGGCTTGCGCGGGAGGGCTCTGGCGACCGCTCTTGTAGCGATCGAAACGATACTGGCCCAGCGAAGCGCCAAATGCGATTTCGGCCATGGCAAAGGGATCGTCGACGCCCAGGATGGAGACCGGCGCCTTCTCTTCGCCGATCGCCTTCGCGATCCGGCCACCGACGTCGCGCCAATCCGGCGCCGCGCTATCGTCAGCAGCCGCGCCCACCAGCATCACGCGCGTTGCGCCATCGCCCGTCACCAATTCGAGCGACTGGCCGGCCTTTCCTACGAATTCAAGCGCGGCTATCCGCCGCTTGGCCATAGCGCGATCGGCATCGGATAGAGAAACCGATGCGGGAAGTTGCGCCCCGGTCATCACGATTGCCATGGCTGCCCCTGCGGACGCTGTGCTGGCGAATCCGATTGCGCGCGGCGCGCTGTTTTCGGCGGTGCCGGGGGCAATTCCGGATCCGGCGATTTCCTGCGCGGAAAGCGCAGGCGCTGCGAGTGCCAGTGGAGCTGAAAGGGCGAGGGCAGTGAGCTTGAATTGATTGAGGCGCAAGTTTGTGGTCCCTAGCAAATGATGTGAGTTGACCGGCGCAAGCGACCGGCGCAGTCTAAATGCGCATTCCAATAGGGGTTTCCCGTGATCCGTAAATGGCTTTTCCGTAGCACGTCGGGGCTGCTCGTACTGTTCCTCGCGCTGTTCGTCGCGCTGGCTACTTGGGAACCCTTTTTTGCCGAAAGCGGACATGCGCCTGACAAACAGCGTCACTATCGCGCGGAGATATTACGCAGCGAGTTCGGCGTGCCTCACATTTACGGAAAGACCGACGCCGACGTGGCATTCGGCGTCGCCATCGCACATGCCGAAGACGACTTCTTCACCTTGCAGGACGTGCTGGCGATGGCTCGCGGCCGCTATGGCGCGATCGCGGGCGAGGAAGGCGCACAGATCGATTATGCCTATCATCTGCTCGACGCGCGCGGCACGGCGGAACGAAACTATCCCGAGCTGCCGGAGGATACGCGCGCGCTATTCAACGCCTATGCTGCCGGGCTCAACCAGTATGCGCACGAGCACCCGCAGGAATTGAAGCTTGCCAACCTATTCCCCGTCAGCGGCGTCGACATCGCCGCTGGTTTTGCACTGCGCCAGCCCTTCTTCTTCGGGTTGGGCGGCGTGATCGGGCCGCTGGTCTCGGGGGATCCGCTGCGCCGCGAATTCGGCCCCGATATCCCGGGCTTCCCGCGTGACGCCGAAGCCGCTTCCGGCCCTGCCCAAACCGCACGAGGCCAGCGCTTCTCCCTACCTTGGGGCGAGGACGGCGCACTGTCCGGCTCGAACGCATTTGCTGTCGCGCCAAGCAAGTCGGGCGACGGCGTGACCCGGCTGGTATCGAACAGCCACCAGCCGTGGCGCGGCGGCGTTGCATGGTACGAAATGGTCGTCGAAAGCCAGGAGGGCTGGCACTTTGCCGGAGCGAACTTCCCCGGATCACCCTACCCATTCCTGGGCCATAACCGGCATTTGGGTTGGACCAACACGGTCAACCGGCCCGACATGGTCGACCTCTACAAGCTCGAAATGGATGACAGCGGCACCCGCTATCGTCTCGACGGAGAGTGGCGCGAGCTTGAAAGCAAGACGGTGACGCTGCCGGTCAAGTTCGGCCCGATCACCCTGCCGATCCGCCAGACGGTATATCGCAGCGTACACGGCCCGGTGATCCTCAACCATACCGGCGTATATGCGCTGCGCTACGGCGGGATCGACAGTGTCGAACAGCTCGACGCTTATTACCGGCTCAACAAGGCGGCGAACCTTGCCGAATGGCAGGCGCAGCTGGCGCGCATGGCGGTGCCGAGCACGAACTTCATCTACGCCGACGAAGCAGGCAACATTGCCTATGTCTACAATGCCGCGCTTCCTGACCGTCCTAAAGGCGCGAACTGGCGAAGCGTGTTGCCGGGTGAGCGTTCGGATCTCATCTGGCGCGGCCCGGTGAGTTATGACCGGCTGCCCAAGCTCATCAATCCGGCTAGCGGCTGGCTGTTCAACGCCAATAACCAGCCCTATTCGGCTGCGGGCGCGGGCAGCGACCTGTCGCCTACAGACTTCGCTCCCGAGCTGGGGATCGAGCTGAAAACCACCAATCGCGCCGAGCGCGCCGCCAGATTGATGGCCAGCGCGCGGGTGATCGACCGCGCCACCCTTGAGGCGATCAAATACGATACCGGCTACGAGCGCGCAGGCTATGTCGCCGATCTCTGGTCCGCGCTGGAAAAACTGAACCTGGCGCGCGAGCCCGATCTCGCCAAGGCACGCGATCTGCTGCTGACGTGGGATTTCACGGCCGACACTCGCGGCAGGGCGGATGCGATCGCACTGCTCCTGATCAAGGAGTTCATGTCGGCGGAATACCAGAACAAGCCGCTGCCCAATGTGAAGGAGCATTTGCGCAAGCAGGTCGATCACCTGATGGTGCATTTCGGACGGATCGACCCGCCGATGAGCGAATTGCTGAGGCTACGCCAAGGGCCGGGCCCGCATGCGGTGGACCTGCCGCTGGACGGTGGTTCCGACACGCTTCGCGCCTCCACCACATGGGATGTCGAGCCGGATGGACGGCTGTCGGTCAATCATGGCGACAGCTTCATACAGTTCGTCGAATGGCGACCGGGCGAAAAGGTCCGTTCGCAATCGATCCAGCCCTTCGGGGCGGCAACAACCCGTCCCGGCAGCAGGCATTACACCGACCAGGCGCAAATGTTCGTGAACAAGCAGCTCAAGCCGGTTCATTTTTGGCGCGAAGATGCGCTGGCCCACGCCGAACGGCGATATGTGGTTGAGTCCAACTGACACCCGTGTAGTTAGGGCCTTGCACAGGTCGCGGACACTCCCGGCCCGGCAAACCCAAAGCCCTTGAGGAGAAACCAATGTCTGTAGCCGGCACCTATTCCACCACCGTCAAAAGCCCGATGGGCGACCAGAGCGGTACGCTGACCGTCAATGACAATGGCGATGGCACTTTCAGCGGTTCGATGGCCGGCGCGATGGGCTCGATGGACATTCCGAGCGGCACAGTCGACGGCAATACCATCAGCTGGAAGATGCAGATGACCGTGCCGATGCCGATGACGCTCGATTGCACCGCCACGATCAACGGCGACACGCTGACGGGCAGCGTCAACGCCGGCGCATTCGGCGCCATGCCGCTTTCGGGCAAGCGCACCGGCTAAGCCGCGATCGCGGTCGCGAAGTCAACAAGAGGCCGTCGGAGCGATCCGACGGCCCTTTTGCATGCTTGGCGACGACCTAGCGCGATTGCGCCTATCGGCCCTTTCGCCATCTGGCGGGCGAGACGAAGAACTGGCGATTGAATGAGCGCACGAATGCGGAGGCTTCGCTATAGCCAAGCCGCTCGGCAATCCCACGTACCGGCAAATCGCTGTGGAGGAGGAGCTCCTTGCCGCAGTCCATGCGCACCTGGACGAGGATTTCACGAGCCGACGTGCCCGAATGTGCAAGGCTGCGGGCGAGCGTACGTTCCGAAAACTCTTGTATCCGCGCAATATCGGAAAGCTGGGGCACCCTGCCAAATTTCGTGAGTGACAATCTGATCGTGTCTGCAAGAGCCTTGGCGTCGACCGGCCTTCGGCGGGTGCCACCTTGCCTGCGTCGAACGCGAGTTCAGGCATCGGAACCGCGGCGATTTCCTCTTCGGTGAATTCCTTCACCGGCGGTGAATTGTCGATATATTGAGCCTGCGCCGCACTTGCCAAGGGCAAGAGCAACTAGGCGGTGCGGGCTATGCCCATTG
>JALRKY010000015.1 GCA_023260985.1 Altererythrobacter sp.
CGATCGAGCTGTCGTGGCTGATCACGCCGATCTTGGCGCGGCTGCCCGGATCGCGGGCAGCGGCCTTGATCTCGATGATGCCGTCGTAGATTTCGGGCACTTCCTGCGCGAACAGCTTCTTCATGAAGTCAGGGTGCGCGCGGCTGAGGAAGATCTGCTGGCCGCGATTGTTGCGCTCGACCTTGGTGATCAGCGCGCGCACACGCTCTCCAACGCGGGCCGCTTCGCGCGGGATCTGTTGGTCGCGACGGATCACGCCCTCGGCGCGGCCGAGGTTGACGATCACGTGGCCGAATTCGACCGACTTGATCACGCCGGTGATAATCTCGCCTGCGCGGTCCTTGAATTCTTCGTACTGGCGCTCGCGCTCGGCATCGCGGACCTTCTGGAAGATCACCTGCTTTGCGCTCTGCGCGTCGATGCGGCCAAGGTCGACCGGGGGCAGCGGGTCGACGATGAAGTCACCGACCTTGGCATCCTTGTCGAGCTTCTGCGCCTGCTTCAGGTCAACCTGCTTGAAGTAATCGTCCACTTCCTCGACCACTTCGACGACGCGCCACAGGCGCAGGTCGCCGGTCTGCGGGTCGAGCTTGGCGCGAATGTCGTTCTCCGCACCATAGCGCGCGCGCGCCGCCTTCTGGATCGCTTCTTCCATCGCTTCGATCACGATCGACTTGTCGATCATCTTTTCCGAAGCGACAGAGTTCGCAATCGCGAGCAGCTCGGCCTTGTTGGCGGAAATTGCAGTGGCCATCAGTCTTCAGCCTCTTCTTCTTCAACGATGTCTTCAGCACCGCTCGTGTCGAGCGGGCGGGTGGCGGCAATCAGCTCGTCGGTCAAGACCAGCTTTGCCGAATGTATCATGCCGAGCGGCACGGAAATTGCGCCTGCCTTGCGGTCTTCGAGAGTCACGGTTTCGCCCTCTACACCACGCAGGATGCCCCGCAGGCTACGCTGGCCGTCCCAGGCCTTGTCCATGCTGAGCTTGGCTTCGTAGCCAGCCCAGTTGGCGAAATCCTTTGGCCGGGTCAGCGGGCGGTCGATCCCCGGCGAGCTGACCTCGAGGTGGTAAGCCCCCTCGATCAGCTCTTCGCCGCGTTCTTCCGCAGCATCGATCACGTCCGAGACGCGGCGCGACAGCGCAGCGCACTGGTCGATGATCAACTGGCCGGTCGCGGGATCCTCGGCCATGATCTGCAGCGCCATGCCGCCGTCACCGGCCTCCGACGGCATCATCTTTACGCGCACAAGATCGAAGCCGAGAGCTTTCACTTCGGGCTCGATGATCTCTGTAAGGTGCGCAATATCCGCCACGTGGTCTCCATTCCTGCATGACATTGACTGAAAAGGCGTTTCGGGCCGGCCCCTCGCGGCGCCAGCATCCAAACCTTGTTTGACAATGTCGAGATGACGGTCAGATAGGAGCGCGAAGGGGAAAACGCAAGCACCAAAGCAAAGGGCCCGGCAATTGTGCCGAGCCCTTCGCACTTGGGTCTGCTGTCGGAGCAGTCAGAAATCAAAATTGACACATAACCAATTCTAGCCGGAAGTGTCGTCTGCTTCCTGCATCAGGCCATGCTTCTTGATTTCGTGGCGCAACTGGTCGTAACTCAGACCCAGCGCCTTCGCGGTCTGCCGCTGGTTCCAGCGGTGCTTGCCTAATGCGTGTTCCAGGATTGCGCGCTCATGCGCATCGACCGCCGCACGAAGATCGTCGATGGCGTCAAGTTCGGTCGGTGCTGCCGCGGTGACGCCGCCCGATCCATTGGAACTGGCAGGGCTGGCGGGAGCCGCTCCTGCATCCGCTTTGCGATGTTTCGGAGTGAACGGCTTCCATGGGGAATCGAACGGATCGAACTGGACATGCGCGATTGGTTCGGAAGGGTCGTCCCAGCGATAGACTGCCCGTTCGATCACATTGCGCAACTCGCGCACATTTCCCGGCCATTGGTATTCGTCGAGCTGGCGATGCACATGCGGCGCGAAATCGAGGCCGGCGTAGGCAACGGCGCCGCCAGGATCGAAATTGCCGACCTTAAGGAACGCATCAAGAAGTTGGAAGCGATCGCAAGCGGGGTGGATTTGTGAGCCAAAGCGCCTAAATGCCCCTGCATGCGCAGCCTCTCCGACATTTACGATGAATACGAGTTTCTTGAGAGCGACGAACGTTATCGCCTTTTGATCGAACTCGGCCGCACGCTCGATCCCATGCCCGATGCGCTCAAGACCGATGCCACGCTGGTGCGCGGCTGCTCGGCAAGCGTGTGGGTATACCCTACCGAAGGCGAAGGCCGCCTGCATTTCCTGGCTGACAGCAATGCCGCGATCACAAAGGGGATCGTTGCGCTGGTGATTTCCGCGGTCCAGGACAAGCCTGCCCGCGAAATCGCCGCAATGGATGTAACCGCCGCGCTTGAGCCTTTCGACCTGCGCAACCAGCTGTCGTCCAACCGGACACAGGGCGTGCCCAACATGATCGCGCTGGTCCACGAACATGCCGCACGGCTAGCCAATGCATAGGCGGGCGGGCTAACATGCGCCCGCTTTATGCGGCGGCGGGCATCATCGCAGTAGGGCTGGCAGCGCTGGGTGCGTTCCTGCCGATAATGCCCACCGTCCCTTTCCTGCTGGTCGCAGTGTTCTGCTTCGCGCGGAGCAACCCGGCGTGGGAACAGAGGATCCTCGACCACTCCTATTGGGGCCCGCAGGTTAAGGACTGGCAAGAACGCCGTGCGATCGCGCGGTCGGCCAAGCTGGCAGCAATCACCGCAATGTCGGCGGGCGTGGTCTTCACCTGGGCCACGCTAGGCCACCCGTGGTACTTGATTTCTATCGCGATCCTGGTGGTCGCGGGCGGCTGGATAGCGACCCGCAACGAATAGGGAGGCCGCCGTCCAGCCCACTGAATCGCAAGGACTTAATGGTTCCGGAAAGTTGATGCACCTTCCCGCTCACGCATTCATGCAGGGTAGGGAGGAAACTCGCATAAGCATGACGGGCCAGACCCCTGTCGTACCCGCGATCGTGGCAAGCAATCTCGAACTCGCCGACCTTCGGGCCGAGCTCGCCGCCGGCTGGCGCGATTTTATAGCGCAGCCCGCCTTCGGCCTGTTCTTCGCGGGCATATATGCCGTGGCTGGCCTGTTCGTCTGTTACGCGCTCTTCACTAGGGTCGAGGCCGCCTGGCTGATCCCGGCGGCCGCCGGTTTCCCGCTGATCGCGCCATTCGTCGCAGTCGGGCTCTATGAAGTCAGCAAGCGCCGCGAGGCGGGGCTGCCGATGAATTGGAGCGCCGTGCTTGGTGCGTTGCACGGGCGCGACGACGAACAGATCCTGAGCATGGGCGCGATCGTGTTCGTGGCCTTCGGCTTCTGGCTGATGGTGGCGCACGGCATTTTTGCGATTTTCCTGGCGGAATCCGGGCTCGGCTCTGAATCGCTCGAGCTGTTCCAGACGCAAGCGGGAATGATGATGCTGGTGGGCGGGAGCACGTTAGGCGCGCTCATGGCACTGGCCTTCTATTCGATCACCGTGATCAGCCTCCCGATGCTGGTCGACCGCGAAGTCGACTTCCTCACCGCGATCATCATGAGCCTCGCCACAGTGCGCTCTAACACCTTCGTTATGCTGGCTTGGGCGGCGTGGATCGCAGTGGCGCTGTTTATCGCGATGATCCCTTTACTACTGGGACTGCTCGTCGTGCTGCCGGTGCTCGGCCACGCAAACTGGCACCTGTATCGGCGCGCGGTCGGCCCCTGATTCAGCCGATCTCGGCTTCGCGAACTTTGGCAATTCCTGCCTCGCGTTGAGCCTTGAGTTCGGCCTTTAACCGCACAGGGTCGCGCGCAAAGACGAAGCCGAAGCTGACACCGCCTTCCTTGCCAATCGTGGCATGGTGGAGCTTGTGCGCCTGGACCAACCGCTTGGCATAGCCGCGTTTCGGCACCCAGCGGAAATAGCGTTGGTGGACCAGCCCGTCGTGGACCAGCGTGTAGGTGACCCCATAGAAAAGGATGCCCAGCCCGATCCATGTGGCTGGCCACCACGCGCTGGCGCCCATCACCATTGGCGATCCGAGCGCGAACATCGAAATGCTCACCCCCGCACCGACTACGGCGTAGAGGTCGTTCTTCTCGAAAGTCTTGTTATGCGGCTCGTGATGGTCGCGGTGCCAGCCCCATCCCCAGCCGTGCATTATATATTTATGGCTCGACCATGCGATCCATTCCATCGCGACGACGGTGGCAAGAACGATCAGCGTGGGAGTAATCCAGTCAGGCATGGTCGATATATAGTCGATCAGGCTTCGGGGAAAAAGAACTCGCGCATATGTTTATCGATCCGCGCCGGACACAGGGTCTGCGCGTCGATACAACACCAGCTCGATTTAACTTCGGCCAGTACTTCCTCGCCGCGCCGGATCACCGTGAGGTAGAATGCGCGCGCGGCCTGGAATTGCTCAAGCACCGTCTGCGCGATCACGTCGTACTCGAGAAAGGCGGACTTGCGATAGGTAATCTCGTGTTTCAGCGTGACCCACGCCTTGCTGGCGACTTCCTCGGCCGGAACCAGCTTGCGCAAATGCGCCAGCACCGCATCCTGCACCGAGTTGAGATAGCGAGCATTTTTCACATCCCCCATGAAGTCGATATCTTCTGGAAGGACCTTGATCGGAAACGCAAATGGCGTTGCTGCCATGTGTGTCAGTTGGGCATGCAAAGCTCTCCTTTCCATGACTATCGATTTCGTGGAGCCTATTCGGCTTGCCAGTGTTGCTTGTGTGTCGCTAATCGCCCCTCGCAAGGGAATCAAACGCCATGGCCAGCAAACCGCGCACACTGTATGAAAAAATCTGGGACGCGCATGTCGTCGAAACCCGCGATGATGGCACTTCACTGATCTATATCGATCGGCACCTGGTCCATGAAGTGACCAGCCCGCAAGCCTTCGAAGCGCTCCGCCTCGCCGGACGCCAGGTGCGCCGCCCTGACCTGACACTGGCGGTGCCCGACCACAATTTGCCGACCACGCCGCGCGTCGATGCCGCAGGCAAGCGCATCCCGATCGCCGATCCCGAAAGCGCGCAGCAGCTTGCCGCGCTAGAAGCAAATGCCCCGGCTTTCGGCATCCGCTATATCGATGCCGCCGCGCCTGCGCAGGGGATCGTGCATGTCGTCGGGCCGGAACAGGGCTTCTCTCTGCCCGGCACCACCATCGTCTGCGGGGATTCGCACACTGCAAGCCATGGCGGGGTCGGAGCACTCGCATTCGGCATCGGCACCAGCGAAGTCGAGCATGTGCTGGCAACGCAGACGCTGCAGCTGAAGAAATCGAAGACGCTTGAGATCAAGGTCATAGCCAGCCTTGGTCCGGGCGTGACCGCCAAAGACCTGATCCTGCACATCATCGGGCGGATCGGGGCAGCGGGCGGCACCGGCTATGTGATCGAATATCGCGGACCCGTGTTCGAAGCGATGAGCGTCGAGGAACGGCTCACGGTCTGCAACATGAGCATTGAGGCAGGTGCGCGCGCCGGTCTGATCGCGCCCGACGAAACGGTGTTCCGCTATCTCAAGGCCCGCCCGCTCGCCCCCAAAGGTGCGGAATGGGATGCAGCGATCGCCTATTGGAAGACCTTGCGCAGCGACGAAGGCGCCAGCTTCGACAAGTCGGTGACGATCGATGCCAGGGAAGTCGAGCCGACCGTAACCTGGGGCACCAGCCCCGAGGACACGGTCGCGATAGGCGGCGTAGTGCCCGATCCTGTCAGCTTTGCCGACCCGTCGAAGCAGGTCGCGGCAGAGAAGAGCCTCGATTACATGGGCCTTACGCCCGGCCAGCGCGTACAGGACATACCGGTCGAGAACATTTTCATCGGCAGCTGCACCAACAGCCGGATCGAAGATTTGCGCGCGGCCGCCGCCGTGCTGAAAGGTCGCACCAAGGCTCAGAACGTAAAGTGGGCGATCGTTGTACCGGGCTCGGGCCTGGTGAAGGCTCAGGCCGAAGAAGAAGGGCTGGACCGGATTTTCCTCGACGCGGGCTTCGAATGGCGCGAGCCGGGCTGTTCGGCCTGCCTAGGCATGAACCCGGACAAGGTGCCGCCGGGCGAACGCTGCGCTTCTACCAGCAACCGCAACTTCGTGGGCCGTCAGGGCCCCGGTGCGCGCACACACCTGGTTTCGCCCGCAATGGCAGCCGCAGCGGCAGTGGCCGGGCATCTCGTCGATGTGCGCCAGTTCACTGCATGATCCCTTGCCCCCGCGGCCGGGCGGCACCATAGAGAAAGCATGAACAAGAAGTCCAAGACCAAGGCAGCTATCGGTGCTGCCGCCATCGGCTCCGCCGCGATTGCTGCGGCGCTGCTCTATGCCAACAAGCGCAAGAAGAAGGACGAGCCCAAGCCGACCGTTCCTTCGGGCGAGCAACCGGAAACCGACTGACCGGGAATTGAAGCAGGTGAGAGTTGAATGAGAGCCATGATACCAGCAATTGCGGCCGTTCTGTTCGCAGCGCCGCTGGCGGCGAAAGACTCTCCCGATCTCGAAATGTGGCGGCTCGATTGCGGCAAGATCGACCTGAGCGACGCCGCCTCTTTCTCAGATGCGCACCTTTATGATGGCGAACCGCGCACTTTGGCAGTCAGCTGCTATCTCATCCGCGATGGAAACAAATACCTGCTTTGGGATACGGGGCTGTCATCGCCGCTTTTGGGCACGAGTGTTAGCGATGGCCCGTTCACCGTTTCGCTGGAACGAACAATCATCGATCATTTGGCGCAGCTGGAAATCAGCCCTGCCGACGTGACGCATGTTGCGGCCAGCCATTACCACCTCGACCATACCGGCCAGCTGGCAGACTTTCCTGCGGCAAACTTGCTGATTGGAGCCGCCGACTGGGACGTGGTCAATGCGACAGCCGAACCCAATCAGCTGGTCGATCCGCGCCCCTTCGCGCTCTGGCTGAGAGCGGAGCCTGCAGCAGTCACCCCCATTGCTCACGACCATGAAGTATTTGGCGACGGCGCCGTTCTGATCAAAGCCATGCCGGGCTATACGCCTGGCCATTCGAGCCTGTTGGTGCGCCTGCCCGAAAAGGGCGATGTTCTGCTGACCGGCGATCTCTACCATTTCGAAGAGCAGGTGACGCACTGCGGCGTACCGGAATTCAACACCAGCCGCGCCGATACGCTTGCCTCTTTCGAACGGTTCAACGCGATGCCGAAAGCGCTCGACGCGACTGTGATCATCCAGTACGATCCACGTCACCTGGATCGCCTGCCCGCCCTCCCGGAGTCTGCGAAGTAATGGACAAGGTCCGCATTATCGAAGGTCGGGCCTATCCGTTCGGGGCGAAAAACGTCGACACCGACGTGATCATCCCGGCCGCATGGCTTAAGACGATCACCCGCGAAGGGTTGGGCCGCGGCGCATTCGAAAGCCTGCGCGCGCAGGAAGGCAATGTGTTCGACGACCCGCACTACGAGGGCTCCCCAATCCTGATCGCGGGCGACAATTTCGGCTGCGGATCGAGCCGCGAGCATGCCGCATGGGCGCTGGGCGACCTTGGCGTGCAAGCGGTCATCGCTCCCAGTTTCTCAGACATCTTCTCAGGCAATGCTTTCAAGAACGGCATCCTCACCGTGGTGCTTCCGCAAGAGGCAGTCGATCGGCTGTTGGAAGTCGCGCAGACGGATGAGATCACGATCGACCTCGAAAGCCAGACCGTGACAACGCCGTTCCAGGATCGCTTCACTTTCGAGATCGACCCGTTCCGCAAGCATTGCCTGCTGAACGGTCTCGACGAAATTGGCCTGACGCTGGCGCGCGACGAGGCGATCGGCGCATTCGAACAACGCCGGGGCGAGGCTATGCCCTGGATCGAAAGAGGTACGGAAAACATGGCAATGGAGAAACAGGCATGAAGGCCCTGAGAACGCACGCAGTCGGCGGACCCGAAACGCTCACTCTGGATGAGATTGATGCGCCCGTCCCCGGCAAGGGCGAAGTTCTGGTGGACGTGAAGGCATGTGCGATCAACTTTCCCGATACGCTGATCATCCGCGACCTCTACCAGTTCAAGCCCCCGCGTCCCTTTGCGCCGGGCGGCGAGATCGCCGGCGTGATCGAAGCGCTTGGCGAAGGCGTTGAAGGCTACAAGGTTGGCGACAAGGTCATGGCCGGGATCGGCAATGGTGGCCTGGCTGAGAAGGTCGTGGTAAATTCCGGGCGCATGTTCCCCGTTCCCGAAGGAGTGCCTTTCGAGAAAGCGGCGAGCCTGCTGATGACCTATGGCACGACCATCCATGGACTGAAGGATCGCGGACATATCAAGGCTGGCGACACGGTTCTGGTGCTGGGCGCGGCAGGCGGCGTCGGCCTTTCGGCGGTCGAACTGGCCAAGGCGTTTGGCGCACGCGTTGTCGCTGCGGTTTCGTCCGAGGAAAAGGGCGAGATCGCGCGCCAGGCAGGCGCCGATGAAGTGGTGATCTATCCCAAGGGTGAGATGGACAAGGATGCGTCCAAGGAACTCGCCAACGCCTTCAAGGCTGCTTGCGGGCCCGAAGGCGCAAACATCGTCTATGACATCGTCGGCGGGCAGTATTCCGAACCCGCGCTGCGGTCGATCGCATGGGAAGGCAAATTCCTGGTGGTCGGCTTCCCGGCCGGGATCGCCAAGATGCCGCTCAACCTCACGCTGCTGAAAAGCTGCGACATCGCAGGCGTATTCTGGGGCGCGTTCACCGCGCGCGAGCCCGTCAAGTTCCGCCAACAGGTCGAAGAGCTGTTCCAGCTCATGAAGGACAGCAAGATCGACCCGCTGGTGTCGGAGACTTTCCCGCTCGAACACGGCGGCGAAGCGATCGCCAAGCTCGAAAGCCGCCGGGCGGTGGGCAAGCTCGTAGTGACGATGGGCTGAGGACTGCAACGAAGGGAGTTGGCGATTCTGGGCAAGGCAGTTTTCCGAGGCAGCGCATGCGCCGCGCTGATGGCGGCGGCGATGGCGCCACAGTCGCGAGCAAGCGAACCGGCCAGCGTTTCGCCCGATGACCTGGTGGCCGCCCGCCTAGGCGGCATGGCAATGTCGGTCTTCACGCTGGCGCGGCTGAGCTCCACAGCGACGGCCGAGGCTCCATTGGCGCAGGCTGCCCTGCCAACCAAAGGCCTTGCGCGGTTCGCGCAGGCGCTTCCAACTCTCTTTGCGCCGGAGACGGCCGGGATTGAAGGCACGGAAGCCTTGCCGGCGGTGTGGCAGGACGAGGAGACTTTCGCAGCTCGGATTGCCGACTATCAGGCGGCAACCGCTGCGCTGGCGGATGCCGCACGCAGCGATAATCGCGAAGCCTTCAACACAGCCCTTGCGAGCACGAAGGCCGCATGCCAAGCGTGCCACAACGCTTTCCGTGCAAAACCATCAGGCTGAAACTTTGCATAAAACAAGGATCTCAAGATGACCAATTTCAACGATCGTGAACGCGGCGAAGAAGCCAAATTCGCATTCGACGAGGAAACCGCCTTCAAGATTGCTGCGCGGCGCAATCGCCTTGTGGGCGAATGGGCCGCAGCGCTGATGGGGCTGACCGAGGAAGAAACCGACGCCTACAAGAAGGCCGTGGTGCAGGCCGATTTCGAAGAGGCTGGCGACGAGGACGTCGTTCGCAAGCTGCTGGGCGATCTCACGGCTGCCGGCTGCGACGTCAGCGAAGCCGATATCCGCGCAAAGCATGAGGAAAAGACGGTCGAGGCGCGCCGCCAACTGATGGGCGGAGCCTGATCCGATGCCGATGTCGGCTGCCGAAATCGAAACCATGATCAAGGCCGCCCTGCCCGGCGCCAAAGTCGAAATGACTGATCTCGCCGGCGATAACGACCATTGGGCGGCCCAGGTCGTCGCCCCGCAATTTGCGGGCAAGAACCGGGTTCAGCAGCACAAAATGGTCTATGAAGCGCTCGGCGGGCGCATGGGCGGTGTGCTGCATGCCTTGCAACTCACCACCGCCATACCCACTTTCGACTGACGAAACCCACCAGCAGCAGGTCCCGACTATCATGTCCGACGTCAACTCGCGCATCTCTTCCCTCGTGAACGACAATGATGTCTTGCTGTTCATGAAGGGCACTCCGCTGTTTCCGCAGTGCGGCTTTTCGAGCCGCGCAGTAGCGATCCTCGATCATTGCGGCGTCGCCTATGAAAGCGTGGACGTGCTGCAAGACATGGAGATCCGCCAGGGCATCAAGGCATATTCCGATTGGCCGACTATCCCCCAGCTCTATGTGAAGGGCGAATTCGTAGGCGGCAGCGACATCATGATGGAAATGTTCGAAGCGGGCGAACTCCAACAAATGCTTGACGAGCAGCAGGTCGCCAAAGCTTCATAATTTTCGCACGTCCGCCCGGGCGCGCGATCTCTTCGCTCATACGGCCTGAAGGCCGCATCGCTGCGTACAGGCGGTCGCCCTTGCGGCTCGCTATTGGCTCGCCGACCTCGCCAGTTTTTGGCTCATGCACAAAAAAGCCGCCCCGGGGGTACCTGTGGGGCGGCTTTCTGTTTCGGGGAGGCGTTGCCAGGAGACTGGGGGCGCTGCCTCTTTCATGGAAGACTGTTCGGGTACATTTCTCTTTGTACCAAGCGTGCCAGAATCGGTGAAGCCAGGATTGCCGCAGAACACGATGGTTAATGCCCAGCAAGGTCTCGCTAACCTTGTCAAGAATCCCGACACCTCGCTCATTTGCCGGTTGGCAAGCGCCGCCAACTCCCCGCATAAGACCGATGATGACTGAACCGACCCCGCAATCGCCCGACGGCATACCGGCCGCCACTGTCGTGATCTTCCGCAACGGACCGGCGGGTGGTCACCCCGAAATCCTGATGACGATCCGTTCGCGCAACATGGTCTTCGCAGGCGGCATGGCGGTATTCCCGGGCGGGCGGGTGGACGCCGCAGATTACGAGCTGGGCCTGCAATTTGCCGGCACGCTCGACCCTAACGAGGCAGCACACCAGATTGCGGTTGTGCGCGAAACTCTCGAGGAAACGGGCCTTGCGATCGCGCTCATCGGCGAGATCGATGCCGATCGCGCCCGCACCGCGCGCGAACTCCTGCTCGAAGCGGGCGCGCTGGCACCGGTACTCGATCAGTTCGGATGGTCGCTCGACCTTGCCCAGCTCACCCCCTTCGCGCGCTGGTTCCCCAAGAACGAGCGCATCCCCCGCGTCTATGACACGCGCTTCTACCTTGCCAATCTGGGCACCGGTGCAGTCGAAATCGAAGCCGATTTGTCCGAGAACACGCACCTGTTCTGGACCACGGCGCAGGGCGCACTGGATGCGGCCGAAAGCGGCGACATCAAGATCATCTTCCCCACTCGCCGCAATCTCGAGCGGCTGGCGCAATTCGCGACTTTCGAAGAAGCGCGGGCGCAAGCCGAAGCGATCCCGGTACGCACCATCACACCTTTCCTTGGCGAGAGCGATGGCAAGCCCTGGCTCTATATCGGCGAAGACCTTGGCTATCCGGTCGTCGGCGAACCGCTCGAAAGCGTCGCGCGGCGATAGCCCCGCCCGGCCATTTTAGCGCAGCAGCGAAGAGATAGCTGGCGCGCCCGGCAGGAATGTCCTCGCCGCTGCGCGGCTCGTTCATTTACGCGCCTGCGGCGCTTCGATTCCGAACTCTGTTCGAGCCCGCGACCGCATCAGCCACCATGCACCCCTGCGGGATGCCTGGTGGCTGGCGCGCCCGGCAGGACTCGAACCTGCTGCCTCAAGATTAGAAGTCTCGCGCTCTATCCAGATGAGCTACGGGCGCGCGCCTATGCCCGCATTAGCGTGCTTTGCCGCGCAATCAAATCGAGCTAAAGCCCTCAGCGATGGAAAAACCAGATCTCGCCGCCGCATTTGATACCGACCCGAACGATGGAATCCAGGCGACGAGCCGCGCTCCTGCGAGCTTCCGCTATTACGACCTAGTCATGGCGGCTTTCGTTGCGATTCTGCTGCTATCGAACCTGATTGGCGCGAGCAAGCCAAGCTATATCTCGCTGCCCGGCGGCGAAACATGGATTTTTGGCGCGGGCGTATTGTTCTTCCCGATCAGTTACATCATCGGCGACGTGCTGACCGAGGTCTATGGCTATGCCCGCGCACGGCGCGTGATCTGGACCGGCTTTGCCGCACTGCTTTTCATGGCCTTCATGGCCTGGGTTGTGGTGGCGCTACCGCCCGCCGATGGCTGGCCGTTCCAGAGCGATTACGAAAACGTGTTCGGCAACAGCTGGCGCATCGTGCTGGCGTCGATGACCGCGTTCTGGGTCGGCGAATTCGCCAATTCCTACGTGCTTGCTAGGATGAAGCTCTGGACCAAGGGGCGCTTTCTCTGGATGCGTACGATCAGCTCCACCGTGGTCGGGCAAGGGCTCGACAGCCTGATCTTCTACCCGCTCGCCTTTTGGGGGCTGGCCGGCTGGCCGCCTGAAACGCTGGTGCAGGTGGTGATATCGCAATGGCTAATCAAGACCGCATGGGAGGCATTGCTCACGCCGGTAACCTATGTGGTGGTGGTTGCGCTCAAGCGGCGTGAAGGGATCGATCTCTACGACACCGAGACCGACTTCTCGCCCTTTGCCACCACGACCCGCGCTGGCTGACCTGCGCTATTTGACCGGTTCGAAAATCTCGCCTGTCTCGGTAAGTCCCCAAACGGTATCGTCAGGCACGATCTCCACCGCCGGCTCAAGCTCCACCCTCTCGGCGAGCAAGGTCAAGCCAACTCAGCTCGCGATTGAAATAGAGCTCGCTCGCTTCACGAGGTGCCGCCTGCGGCAGTTCGATGATCGGTTTGCCAGTGTAACTTGTGCCCGCGCCAGCGTCGAAGCCGGTTTCATCTGTGGGTTTATGTGTGATCTAAACCAGGTCGCGGCTGTCGGCGATTGCGGTGATCCCGCGCTTGCCCGCTCCATCGCGGCCAAGCTGGACGATCACATCGATTACCGAGGCGGCATAGGCGATCGTGTCGCTGCGCGAGAGGCCGATCCCGGTCTGCATCACCATCAGCGAAAGCTGTTCCAGCGCACCGCGCAGGCTGTTGGCGTGGATAGTCGAAAAGCTGCCAGGATGGCCGGTATTGATCGCGCGCAGGAAGCTGACGCTTTCGGCGCCGCGCAATTCGCCCAGCACGATTCGATCCGGCCTGAGGCGCAAAGCCGCCTGCAATAGTTCATTGGCGGAAACCTTCGCTTCGCCCAGTTCACTCTTCACCGCCACCAGGCTCACACCATTCGCGCCCGGCAGCTTGAGCTCAGGTGTATCCTCGACGAGGACGACACGTTCGCTGCGCGGGATCTCTTGCAGCATAGCGTTGAGGAAGGTCGTCTTGCCGGTGCTGGTGCCACCCGAGATCAGGATCGTACGGCGTTCCCAGATCGCTTCTCGCAGGTAAGCGATCGGCTCAGCCTCGGAGTCGGGCATTGCAGGCGGCGCGGGCTTGGACAGTGGGCCGGCGTCATACGCATCGAGTGGCAAGTCGAGCCGACGGTGGCGGCGAATCGCCATGGCCCAATGCATGCGCGCCGCAGGGGGCCCACAAAACTGCACGCGGGCGCCATCGGGCAAGGTCGCGCCGAGCAAGGGATGTTCGCGGTTGATCCCCTGGTGGCTGACCCGAGCCACCTGCTCGGCCAGGCGCTGCACCAGCGCATCATCGATTTCTGGCGTTTCGATCCGCTTCATGCCAGGATCGGCGGCATCCTCGATCCACACTTCGCCCGGCCGGTTGACCATGATCTCGGTAATTGTGTCCTGGTCGAGCCAGCGGCGGAAGGGCGCGAGATAGGCATCGAGATAGACGCTGCGCTCTCCAAGGCCGGGGCCGTCGGAAGGCAAGGTGTGGATTTCCGCGTTCATCAATTGCGCGCTCAGCCGCTGACCTGCGAGAAGTCGAGATCGCGCGCGGTAAACACGCGGATCGGCTCACCCTGGCGCACGCGCACAGTGGGGCCGACCTTGCCGTCCTGCTCTACTGCAGCAGCAGCAGCCGACTGCCCGCCGCCAAGCACCACTGATGTGCCGCCCGAGGCTATCGCGGAAAGCCCGCCCACCACGGAAAGTAGCAAAGCCGAACCGAAGCGCTGGAAGAAGTGCGATTTGACTTCGCCCTCGAGCCCGGTCGTGCCGTCGAAACTGACTGCCGGCGAAGCGAGATTGACCGAGGCACCATCGGGCCGGATCAGCCGCGTCCAGATCACATAGGCGCGCTTCTGACCGCCCTGCAGCCCCGACTGATACTGCCCGACCAGCCGTGACGAACGCGGCACGAGAATGCGCGTGCCGTCGAAGCTGCGCACGTCCTCGCTCACCACCGCGCGCACGAAGCCGGGCACGTCGGTGTCGATCGCGGTTTCAAGCACGGCCGGGATCAACGTGCCCTGAGTGACAGTGGTCGAAGGATTGCTCATCGCTCGCGCTTGTGCCGGGGCTCCGCCTACGCCGCCGATGCGACTGGCAAAATCGGACGCGGAATTGCCCGTGGCGCCGGGTGCCGCCACTTCGGCACCGGCGCCTGGTCCTGCAGGCGCCTCGAACTGCTGGCTCGAAGCGCTGGCATCGAACACCATGGTCGGGCTGGCATAGGGGTTGATTGCGGACGCAACCGAGCCAACCGGCAAGGTTTCGTCGATCGGCTCAGGCACAATGAAAGGCACTTCCTCAAGGCCCTCCGGCGCAGGTCCGAGCACGACCGCCGAATCCGCCGGTGCCACTACCTCGACCGGAGTTGGGTCGGCTGCGAGCGGCGGCGAGCGATCCTCAAGCCGTGCAGAATTCATCGCCCAGAAGGCGACCGCGCCAAGCCCCGCAACGATCGCGACGCCTGCCGCAAGCCCCAAAGCGTCAGACTTGCCTGCCTGTTGCGCGACGGCGGGGTAAGCGGTGCGGCTGGCGAGATCGATCATCTCGGCGGATTCCTGCTCGCGCGGGTCGCCCCCATCGGGGATGTGGCCGTCGCGTTTGCCGGGAAGTCGCATAGCAAGGTTCATCAGTCTGCCTCCACCGTCTGTGCGCGGCCCTGCGCCAGGGCAGGATCGTCGCGGAGCGACCTGGCGGGGCGCTCTGGCCCGTTGTTGACCAGCACCGCCTTTTCATCGCCGGAACGCAGCACGATTTCGCGCGGCACGCCCTGCACCACGATCGTGTCGCCGCGGACGGTGAAATTGACCGGGCCTTCCGTCCCTTCCGGATCCTTGATCAGGATTGCGGGCACCGCGCGATCGGCCGGCCAGGCAAGGAAAGTCGCGCGGCCATCGTCATAGGCGCGCGCAGGATGCAGCCCAGCATCGCCGCTCTTGCTCCAAGCGAAGTTCAGCGCCGCCGGATCGACCACCGCATAAGGGTCGGTCGCTGCCGCCATCTCATCGGCATTGGCGGCCTCTTGGGCGGCCATCTTAGCTTCCGCTTCGTTTGGCGCGGGCGGCGCTGGATAGGTAAAGCTAAGCACATAGACCGGGCGGCTGCGCGGGTTTGCGACGAGGTCGAACAGATAGGTGCGCTTGCTCGTCACAATCGTCATATTCGTGACGGCGGTTGGCTCGAGTGGCTTCACGAAGAGCAGATTGGCGCGCTTGTTGGGCGTGACCTGCCACGCTTGAGAATCGCCGATCGCGACGTTCTCAATAACTTCGTCCTCGCCGAACATGATCGTGGCCTGCACACGCGCCTTGCCATCGATCCGGACAACTTCGCCGGGATCGTAGAGGCGTTCGACAAGGCGCGGATCGTCGGCGCAGGCGGGACCGGCGGCAACGGTAGAGAGCGCAAGCGCAAGCGCGGGCAAGGCGGCGCGGATCATGACGATGTCTCCATTGAGCGCGACAGCGCGCGCGATTTCACCGGCCGGAAGCGGTTGCCGATTCCGCGCGTGCGCGAGGGTGCGGTGGTATTTCCTCCAGCGGGTTTGGCGGCGCTGGTTGCATAGACGCGCGTCTCTCGTACGCGTGAGCTGGCACCGGCAGCCCCCGGGTCATTGGTCGGAGCTGTCGAGCCGCCGGAAACGACGTCGACCCGGCGGGCCGAAGCGCCACCATCGGCCGTATAACGCGGATCGGCTTGGCGCAGGGTGATCGAGTTCGCGCCATAAACGCCCGCACCGCCCGCCGCTTCACCGGCATCGAGTGCCTTGCCGAACACTTGCCAGCCGGCGACCATCGTTCCCGCCACCTTGAGCACCATCAGCATCAGCGCAACATGCACCGCCCCGACGAGGAAGAACGCCATCGCCGCGCGCGGATCGATCTGGCCCGGCGCCTGCACCAGTGCCGAAAGCACCGGCACTGCGAGTTCGAGCATGATCGTGCCGCCCAGCACAGCGAAAAGGGGCGTTAGCGCCAGCATCACCAGCCCCTTGAGCCAGCCCGTGAACAGGCCACGCGTCCCGTTAAACAATGCCATCACGACGAAAATCGGGCCAAGCGCGACCAGCAAAGCCAGCGCGATACGCGAAGTGACCAAAACGCCAACCGTGCCCAGCAGCAGCATCACCGCGCCAAGCCACATCAGCCCGACAGGCGAGAAGGCCTCGAAATTCTGCTGCCCCTGGCTCGCTTGCTCCACGGCGGCGAACACAACGTCGAGCTTTTCGGCGAAGACCTGCGTGGCCGAACCGTCGCTGCCGGTCAGGATCGTAGCGAGGTAGTCGGGCGTCTCGACGAACAGCGGCCAGATGAAGCTGCGGAAAGCGACCCAGCTGGTCGAAAATGCTAGCACCATGCCGACCAGGATCATGCGTGGCAGCAGCGCGCGGATCGACAGGTTTGACCGGCCAAGCATGAGGCCGATCGCGAAGAAGCCAACGTAAAGCGTGAGCATGATGACGAGCGCGGTCTCAAGCGTGCCACCGGGCGCGAACAGCTGGCCGAAAGCGCTCGCAGTTCCGCCTGTAGCCACGCAATCGACCGCTTGCAGCGCGGCGGCGATCCCGCCGCCCATTTGCTCAAGCGCGCTGTCGCAAGCGGGGTTCATTCTGCTGCCCGCCAGACGGGCAATTCGCCCAGCGCATCGCAATCCGAATGGCCTGGCCAGACGCGACCGGTAAGCGGCGGAAACCAGTCGGCCGGATCGTCACCGACTGCAGCGCGCAGCAGGTCGAGCCGGCGAACCGAAGCTTCGCGGCCCGACAGGATAGTGAGCACTTCGGGCGCACCCGACAGATCGAGCCGTACCACCACGCTGGCATCCGGCTGACGAACAAGGAAACAGTGACTGTGCGCGGGTAGCGAACGGATAAGCGCGAATTCATGCCCGGTCAGCCCGAAGCCATCGCAATAATCCTCTGGCCGGGCGCGCGAATTGGGCATGAAGATCATCGTCGCGGTCTGTTCGACCAGAGCTGCCGAAATGCGGCTTTCAAGCGCATCGCGCGCGCTCTGAGTGGCGAAACCGACCAACGCGTTGCGTTTGCGCAGCGTCTTGAGCCAATCGCGAATGCGCGCAGCAAAGACTGCATCGTCGAGCGCTTTCCAGCCCTCGTCGATCAGGATCATCGTGGGCTTGCCGTCGAGACGCTCGTCGATCCGGTGGAAAAGGTACATCATCACCGGCGTGCGCAGGCGGGGATTCTCGAGCAACGCAGTCATGTCGAAGCCGAGCACGCGGTTCTCGAGGTCGAGCTCATCGCGCTCATTGTCGAACAACCATGCGTGCTCGCCGGAGTTAATCCAGGCCGAAAGGCGGTCTGCCAGATCGCCACTTTCGGGCCGCCGGGCCCCGGCCAGCAATTCCCTGAAATGTCGCAGCCGGCGCAGGCTGGCGTCATTCTCGTAAGCCGCGTCGACCGCCGCGGCTACCGTCGCCAGTTCCTCCGGGCCCTCTGCGTTGAGCAGCACACCCAGCCACTCGCGCAGGAAAGCGCGGTTGGCCGCGCTGTCTGGCAAGGCGAGCGGATTGAAACCGGTTGGCTCGCCCGCGGTGATCCGGTCGTACCGCCCGCCAATCCCGCGAATGAACAGTTCGGCGCCGCGATCCTTGTCGAACAGGATCGTGCGCGGATTGAACTTTTGCGCCTGCGCGGCGAGGAAGTTCATCACCACGGTCTTGCCCGAGCCCGAGGGGCCGATGACCTGTTGCGCGCACTGCGCGGGGGAGACGCGCGGGCGCTTGGCCGCTGTCTCCACAACGATCTTCAGGAGGCCGCGCTGTCCCTGCGTCCCTCGCTCAGCCGCGTGCTCGAGGCGGGTTCTGACCTCGGTTCC
>JALRKY010000043.1 GCA_023260985.1 Altererythrobacter sp.
AAGGCGCGCGAAGGGGTGATGGAGTTTCTCCTGATCAACCACCCGCTCGATTGCCCGATCTGCGACCAGGGCGGCGAATGCGATTTGCAGGACCAGGCCGTGGCCTATGGCCGTGGCGGTTCGCGCTATCACGAGAACAAGCGCGCGGTTACAGAGAAGTATATGGGCCCGCTGATCAAGACGATCATGACCCGCTGCATCCACTGCACCCGCTGCGTTCGCTTCAGTGAGGAAGTGGCGGGCGTGGATGAGATCGGCGCGCTCTATCGCGGCGAAGACATGCAGATCACCACCTACCTCGAGCAGGCGGCGAAGCATGAGCTTTCGGCCAATGTGATCGACCTGTGCCCGGTGGGGGCGCTGACCAGCCGCCCTTACGCCTTTGAGGCCCGTCCGTGGGAACTCAAAAAGACGCTGAGCATCGACGTTTCCGACGCGGTCGGCGCCAATATCCGGCTCGACAGCCGCGGGCGTGAAGTGATGCGTGCGCTGCCGCGCATCAATGACGACGTCAATGAAGAGTGGATCAGCGACAAAGCGCGTTACCAGGTCGACGGCCTGACCAAGCGCCGGCTCGACAAGGTGTTCATGCGCAAGCGTGGCGGGCTGAAACCCGCCAGCTGGGACGAAGTCTTCGCTGCGATTGCCAAGCAATTGAAAGGCAGGAAGTCTTCGATCGCGGCTGTTGCCGGCGACATACTCGATTGCGAGACCATGTTCGCGGCGAAAGCGCTGCTCAAGGCCTGCGGATCGAACCTGATCGAAGCGCGCCAGACCGGCATGGACTATGATGTGTCGAATTTGGCGGCGATGAACTTCAATTCGACCTTTGCCGGGATCGAAACTGCCGATGCGATCCTGATCGTGGGCAGCCATGTCCGCTGGGAAGCCCCGCTGCTCAATGTTCGCCTTCGCAAGGCGGCAAAGCGCGGTGCGAAGATCTACATCATCGGTCCGGCCTGGGACACGACTTACCACGCAACCTTCCTCGGCAGCGACCTGTCGCTGCTGTCGAACCTGCCGAAGGATCTGGTCGACCATTTCAAGGCGGCTGAGCGCCCGGCGATCATCCTGGGCGGCATGGCGGTGGCCAAGGGCGCGCTGCAGGCAGGGCTTGCAGCGTCCGAGAAGCTCGGCTGCGTCAAGGATGGCTGGAACGGTTTCAACGTCCTCCACTTCTCCGCTGCACGCATGGGATCGCTCATGCTCGGCTTCACGCAGAAGGGCGGGATGAAGGACATTGCGGCCGCCAAGCCCAAGGTGCTGCTGGCACTGGGCGCGGACGAAATGGATTTCGAACCCTATGCCGATGCGCTGAAGGTCTACATCGGCCATCACGGCGACAAGGGCGCACATGCTGCGGACATCGTGCTGCCTGCGGCCAGCTATGCCGAAAAGCATGGCACCTATGTCAATGCTGAAGGACGGGTGCAGTTCGCCGAGAAGGCTGTCTTCGCGCCCGGCGACGCGCGAGAAGACTGGACCATCCTGCGCGCGCTGGCCGATGCGCTGGGCGTTTCGGTCGGTTTCGACAGCTTCGCCGAATTGCGGGCCGCGATGGCCAAGGAAGTGCCCGCGTTGGGCGTGGAAGGGCTGGCCGATTATGGCCCGCTGCCCAAGGCCGATCCCAGGGCCAAGGCGGAAGGCGTGATCGAGTTCTACCCGATCAAGGACTTCTACCTGACAAATCCGATCGCCCGCGCCAGCGCGGTGATGCAGCAGTGCTCGGCCGAGCTGCTCGATGGCGACGAGTTGAAGGAGGCCGCAGAGTAATGGCTGTTCCTGTGATCCCCTTGGCGCTGGCAGGTTTCGGCGGTTACGCCGTGTGGCGCGCCTTCCGCGAAGATCGTAGCCACAGGTCGAGCGCCGACAATGGCTGGCGCAACCAGGCTTTCGCCGAAAAGGAAGAAAAGCTGAAGGGCAGGAAGAAGAAATGACCGAATTCTTCCAACAGTGGATGCCCTACGAATGGGCGTGGTTCGTCGCCACGATCAGCGGCATCCTGCTGATTACACTGCCCTTGTTGCTGGCGGTGGCGATGATAATTTACGTCGACCGCAAGGTGCTGGCTGCAGTAATGCTGCGGCGCGGGCCCAATGTGGTCGGCCCATTTGGTCTGCTTCAAAGCTTTGCCGACGGGTTGAAGGTGTTCCTCCAGGAAACGATTGTCCCGGCTGCGTCCAACAAGGGCATCTTCCTGCTCGCACCGATCGTGACCTTCACCGTCGCGCTGGCGGCCTGGGCGGTGATGCCGTTCGACGCGCAGATGGTGCTGGCGGATATCAATGTCGGCCTGCTCTACATCCTCGCGATCAGCTCGCTAGGCGTTTACGGCGTGGTAATGGCGGGTTGGGCTTCCAACTCGAAATACCCATTCTTCTCCGCGATGCGCGCCGCCGCGCAGATGATCAGCTATGAAGTCTCGATCGGCTTCATCCTTGTCTGCGTGGTGCTCTGGGCGGGCACGTTCAACCTCAACGGCATTATCAGAGCGCAGCAGGGCCACGGGCTCGGCTTCGTAAACGGGTTCTTTTTCAACCCGCTGCTGTTCCCGATGTGGGTGGTGTTCTTCATCAGCTGCCTCGCGGAAACCGCGCGCGCGCCGTTCGACCTGACCGAAGCGGAATCTGAACTCGTCGCGGGTTTCCAGACCGAATATTCCTCGATGAGTTTCGCGCTTTTCTGGCTGGGTGAATACGCCAACATCCTGCTGATGTGCATGCTCAATGCGGTGTTGTTCTTCGGCGGATGGCTACCGCCGGTAGACTGGGCGCCCTTATACGCGGTGCCAGGGATCGTCTGGCTGTTGCTCAAGACCTTTGTGTTCTTCTTCATGTTCAGCTGGATCTGGGCGACGGTTCCGCGTTTTCGCTATGACCAGCTAATGCGGCTTGGCTGGAAGGTGTTCCTGCCGATGAGCCTGATCTTCGTCGCTGTTATTTCGGGCTATCTCATGGCCACAGGGCATTTTGCATGAGCACCGTTGCGCATCTCATCAAGTCGTTCACGCTGTGGGAATTCCTGAAGGCCCATGCGCTGACGCTGAAGTACTTCTTCAAGCCGAAGGCGACGATCAATTATCCCTTCGAAAAGAACCCGCTGAGCCCGCGCTTCCGGGGCGAGCATGCGTTGCGCCGCTATCCGAATGGCGAAGAGCGCTGCATTGCCTGCAAGCTGTGCGAAGCGATTTGCCCGGCCCAGGCGATCACGATCGAGGCCGAACCGCGCGAGGACGGCAGCCGCCGCACCACGCGTTACGACATCGACATGACGAAGTGCATCTATTGCGGCTTCTGCCAGGAAGCCTGCCCGGTGGATGCGATCGTCGAAGGTCCGAACTTCGAATACGCCACCGAAACGCGCGAAGAGCTTCTCTACGACAAGGCGAAACTGCTCGCCAACGGGGACAAGTGGGAACGCGCGATTGCCGCCAATCTTGAGGCCGATGCGCCCTATCGCTAGGCGGCGCCGGAACGGGAAACAGGGATCATGATCCAAACCTTATCCTTCTACCTGTTTGCAGGTCTGATGATCGCCAGCGCGTTGCTGGTGATCACGGCACGCAACCCGGTGCACTCGGTGCTGTGGCTGATCCTGGCCTTTTTTAACGCCGCTGGCCTGATGGTGCTGGCGGGCGCCGAATTCATCGCGATGCTGCTGGTGATCGTCTATGTCGGCGCCGTCGCGGTGCTGTTCCTGTTCGTGGTGATGATGCTCAACATCGATTTCGCCGCAATGCGCGCCGGTTTCGTCAAGAACTTCCCGCTCGGGCTGCTGATCGCTTTGATCCTGTTCCTCGAACTCTTCGTGGGCCTCGTCGCAACGAATGCCGGCGGGATCGATCTGGGCAAGCCCGACAGCAGCGCCGCGCAGCCGCTGGGCGCGAGCAATATCGAAGCGATCGGCGCGCTGCTCTATGGCCGTTATATTTTCCTGTTCGAAGTGGCCGGTATCATCCTGCTGGTGGCGATGATCGGTGCAATTGCACTGACTCACCGCCAGCGCCCCGATGGCACGCGCGCGCGTCAGGATATCGGCAAGCAAATCCGCCGCCGTCCGGAAGACGCTACCATCATGAAACAGCCCGAAGTGGGGCAGGGGGTCGAGCTGTGATCGGCGTGGAACATTATATCACCGTCAGCACGATCCTGTTCGTGCTGGGCGTGCTGGGGATCTTCCTCAACCGCAAGAACGTGATCGTGATCCTGATGGCGGTCGAACTGATCCTGCTGTCGGTGAACATCAATCTCGTCGCCTTCAGTGCCGACATGAACGACCTCGTGGGCCAGGTGTTCGCGATGTTCGTGCTGACCGTCGCTGCGGCAGAGGCCGCGATCGGGTTGGCGATTCTCGTGATCTATTTCCGTAATCGCGGCACCATTGCCGTCGACGACGCCACGCAGATGAAGGGATAATCGCAGGTGCAATCGATCCTTCTCATCGTTTTCCTGCCTTTGCTCGCGGCAATCGTCGCCGGGCTGGGCAACCGCATGCTTGGCAATACCGTCAGCAAGTCGATCACGACTGGTGCGCTGTTTGTTTCCTGTGCGCTGAGCTGGCCGATCTTCATCGGTTTCCTCACCGGAAGTGCCGAAGCAAACGTAGTTCCGGTCCTCAAATGGGTTGCTAGCGGCACGCTGACATTCGATTGGACGCTGCGCGTCGACACGCTTACGGCGGTAATGCTGGTGGTGATCACCAGCGTATCCGCTCTCGTGCACCTCTATTCTTGGGGGTACATGGAAGAAGACCCGGACCAGCCGCGCTTCTTCGCCTACCTCTCGCTGTTCACCTTCGCCATGCTCATGCTGGTGACGGCGGACAATCTCGTCCAGATGTTCTTCGGATGGGAAGGCGTGGGCCTGGCCAGCTATTTGCTGATCGGTTTCTGGTTCAAGAAACCCAGCGCCAATGCCGCTGCGATCAAGGCTTTCGTGGTCAACCGCGTGGGCGACCTTGGCTTCATGCTGGGCATTTTCGGCACCTATCTGGTGTTCCAGACGACTTCGATCCCGGAAATCCTTGCCGCGGCGCCGGGCATGACCGGATCGACCATCGGTTTCCTTGGCTACCGCATGCACACAATGGATATTTTGTGCATCCTGCTGTTCATCGGCGCGATGGGCAAATCGGCGCAGCTGGGCCTCCACACCTGGTTGCCCGATGCGATGGAAGGCCCGACCCCGGTTTCCGCGCTGATCCATGCCGCGACCATGGTGACCGCGGGCGTGTTCATGGTTTGCCGGCTGTCGCCCATGTTCGAAGCTGCGCCTTTCGCGCTGACCATGGTGCTCTTCGTAGGCGCCGCAACCTGTTTCTTCGCTGCGACGATCGGCACCACGCAGTGGGATATCAAGCAGGTGATCGCCTATTCGACCTGCTCGCAGTTGGGCTACATGTTCTTTGCGGCGGGCGTCGGCGCTTATGGCGCGGCGATGTTTCACCTGTTCACGCATGCCTTCTTCAAGGCTCTGCTGTTCCTTGGTGCCGGATCGGTGATCCATGCGATGCATCACGAGCAGGACATGCGCTATTACGGCGGCCTGCGTAAGCACATCCCGTTCACCTTCTGGGCGATGATGGCAGGCACGCTGGCAATCACCGGTGTAGGCGTTCTTGGCGTGTTCGGTTTCGCGGGCTTCTATTCGAAGGACGCAATCCTCGAGGCGGCATTTGCGCGCGGCACCGGCATGGCCAACTTCGCATTCTGGGCCGGTGCGGGTGCGGCGCTGCTCACCAGCTTCTATAGCTGGCGACTGGTGTTCCTCACATTCTACGGCAAGCCGCGCTGGATCGAGAGCGAACACATCCAGCACACCGTCCACAAGACTCCGGAGCAGGCGGGCGAAGACACCACAGGTGGCTACCATCCGCATGAAAGCCCGCTGTCGATGCTGGTGCCGCTGGGAGCGTTGACTGTAGGCGCGATCTTCGCCGGTTTCGTCTTCAAGGGGGCGTTCATCGACGGCGAGGACTTCTGGGCCGGGTCGATCTATTACAACGCGAACTTGATCCATGCGCTTCATGGCGTGCCGCTGTGGGTGAAGCTGACGGCCACCATCGTGATGTTGCTGGGCTTCGTCACGGCCTGGTGGGCCTACATCAGGAACACGTCGATCCCGGGCAAGTTCGTCGAGCAATTCCGCGTCGTGCACCAGTTCGTGTACAACAAGTGGTACTTCGACGAGCTCTACAACTTCCTCTTCGTCAAACCGGCCTTCTGGCTGGGCCGCATCTTCTGGCAGAAGGGCGATGTCCGCACGATCGACCGGTTCGGACCGAACGGCGCTGCCTGGCTTGTGCAGCAGGGTGCCGTTGTCGCGAAGAAGGTGCAGTCCGGATATCTCTATAGCTACGCGCTGATCATGCTGTTGGGCTTGGTCGCCGCGATTACGTGGGTTCTCTTCTGATGGACGGGTTTCCGATCCTTTCCTTGATGCTGCTGGTCCCGCTGGTTGCGGGTATCGCCTGCTTCTTCCTTGAAGCGCAGGCGGCGCGGATGACCGCGCTGGTGGCAACGCTTGCCAATCTCGCATTGGGCGTGCTGCTGTGGGTCAATTACGAGATCGGCGGCGCGCAGTGGCAGTTCGTCGAAACGGCACCGCTGTTCGCGGGCTTCAGCTATGCACTGGGGATCGACGGGATCGCGCTGATGCTGATCATGCTCAGCGTGTTCCTGATGCCGATCTGCATCCTCGCCAGCTGGGAGGCGATCACGAAGCGCGTCGGCGAATACATGGCAGCCTTCCTGATCATGGAAGTGCTGATGATCGGCGTGTTCGCCGCGCAGGACCTGTTCATGTTCTACATCTTCTTCGAGGCCGGCCTCATTCCGATGTACCTGATCATCGGCGTGTGGGGCGGGGACAACCGCATTTACGCGAGCTACAAGTTCTTCCTCTACACGCTGCTCGGCTCGGTCCTGATGCTCATCGCAATGTTCTGGATGGTCAACACCGCGGGTACTTCGGACATTCCGACGCTGATGCAGTATGATTTCCCGGCCGGGGCGCAAACCTGGCTGTGGCTTGCGTTCTTCGCCAGCTTCGCGGTGAAGATGCCTATGTGGCCGGTTCATACCTGGCTGCCCGATGCTCACGTGCAGGCGCCCACCGCCGGTTCGGTAATCCTGGCAGGCGTGCTGTTGAAGCTCGGGGGCTACGGCTTCATCCGCTTCAGCCTGCCGATGTTCCCAGAAGCGAGCGCGCAGCTGGCCTGGCTGGTGTTCGGCCTCTCGATCGTCGCCGTGATCTACACTTCGCTCGTCGCGCTGGTTCAGCACGATATGAAGAAGCTGATCGCCTATTCGTCGGTCGCCCACATGGCGATCGTCACCGCCGGCCTGTTCGCCTTCAACGTGCAGGGCCTTGAAGGCGCAATGATGGTGATGCTGGGCCACGGGCTCGTTTCGGGCGCGTTGTTCCTGTGCGTGGGCGTGATTTACGACCGGTTGCATACGCGCGAGATCGACCGCTACGGCGGCCTCTCGATCAACATGCCCTATTACGCGCTGTTCTTCATGCTGTTCACCATGGCGAGCGTGGGCTTGCCGGGTACCAGCAACTTCATCGGCGAATTCCTTGCGCTGGCGGGCATCTACCAAGTGTCTACCTGGGTGGCCTTGGCCTGCACGACCGGCATCATTCTGGGCGCGGCTTATATGCTCTATCTTTATCGGCGTGTGGCCTTTGGCGAACAGAAGAACGCGGATGCTGCCGCCATGCTCGATCTCGACAAGCGCGAATGGGTGATGCTCGCTCCGATTGCGGCCGCAGTGCTCTGGATGGGTGTGTACCCCGAAAGCTTCCTCGCCCCGATGCGGCAGGACATGGCATCGCTCGAAGCGCGGATCGCGCGCGCCGCGCCGGTGGGGGACAGCCAGCTGGTTGTTGGCGAGCCGACCGGCCACATTGCCAATGAGATGCCGCATGAAGGCGGGGAAGCTGGGGAGGGAGCCCACTAATGGACTTTGCAACCTCCTTTGCGCTGATCGCGCCTGAACTCGTCCTCACAGGCACAGGCCTGGTTCTGCTGCTCGTTGCCGCGTGGTGTGGTGACAGGCGTACGCAGCTGATCACTTACCTTGCATGCTTCGGTCTGTTTGGTGCGGGCGTACTGTTGGTCCCGACGCTCCATGACGGGCTGGTTGGCCCGGCCACTTCGGCCTTTGGTGATTTGTTCCGCGCCGATGCCTATGCCGGCTTCGCCAAGGCGCTGATCTATCTCGGCGCAATCGGCTGCCTGCTCGTTGCGCCCGCCTATTTCGACCGGCTCAAGGCGATGCGCGCCGAATATCCGGTGCTGGTGGTCTTTGCGTCGCTGGGCATGAGCATCATGGTCTCCGCAGGCGACCTGATCACGCTCTACGTCGGTCTCGAGCTTAACAGCCTCGCGGCCTATGTCCTGGCGTCGATCCTGCGCAATGACGACAAATCAGCCGAAGCGGGCCTGAAGTATTTCGTGCTTGGCGCGCTCGCCAGCGGCATCCTGCTTTACGGTATGAGCCTGCTTTACGGCTTCACCGGCAGCACCAGTTTCGTTGGCGTGGCAGCGGCAATCTCGGGTGAACTTTCGACCGGGGCCCTGTTCGGCATCGTCTTCGTGTTGGCAGGGCTGGCATTCAAGATCTCTGCCGTCCCGTTCCACATGTGGACCCCGGACGTTTACGAAGGCGCGCCAACTCCGGTGAGCGCCTTCTTCGCCACGGCTCCCAAGGTGGCCGCAGTTGCGCTGATCGCGCGGGTCGCGCTGGAGGTGTTTGGCAGCCAGGTCGATGCCTGGCGCCAGATCGTGATCTTCCTTGCGCTCGCTTCGATCGTTGTGGGTGCACTCGGCGCGATCGGGCAGGACAACATCAAGCGCCTGCTCGCCTTCTCCTCGATCAACAATGTTGGCTTCATCCTCATCGGGCTTGCCGCGGCAACCGCGCAGGGTGCCAGCGCGATGCTGGTCTACCTGTGGATCTACATGGCGATGTCGCTCGGCAGCTTCGTAGCGGTGCTGATGCTCAAGGATGCAGAGGGCGCACCGGTGGAAAGCATTTCCAGCATGGCGGGCATGGTGCGCGAACAGCCGCTGCTGTCATGGTGCCTGTTCTTCCTGATGCTGAGCCTGGCTGGTATCCCGCCGCTGTTCGGCTTCTGGGGCAAGTTCGTGGTGTTCCAGGCCGCGGTGGAAGCCGACATGATCGTGCTCGCCGCGCTCGGCATTGCCGCCAGCGTGATCGGCGCCTTCTACTACCTCAAGGTGTGCAAGGTGATCATGTTCGACGAATCCAAGGGCGTCGTAACGGGCAAGAGCAATGCCAGCCATTGGGCGGTGCTTGGCATCACCTCGTTGATCATTTCGCCGCTCGGCTACCTGCTCACGCCTTCGCTGGGCGATCTTGCTGACAAGGCTGCCAGCGCACTGTTCCTCGGCGTGTGATCACCTTCGTAGAGCAGACCGGCTCCACCAATGCTGACTTGCTTTCGCGCCTCGGCGCAGGAGAGCATGTGCGGGAAGGCGATTGGCTTGTTGCACAGCGGCAAGTCGCGGGACGCGGACGGCAAGGCCGCCAGTGGTTTGACGGGGCGGGCAATTTCATGGGCTCGACCGTCGTCAGGCCGGGACTGGGCGACCCGCCTGCGCATTCGCTGGCGCTGGCGACCGGTCTCGCGGTCTATGAGGCCGTTCTGCCGCTTTGCCCTGATCCCTCTGCATTGATGCTCAAATGGCCCAATGACGTGCTGCTTGGTGGAGCCAAGCTCGCGGGCATTCTGCTCGAAGCTACGGGGGGGGCGGTCGTCGTGGGCATAGGAGTGAATTTGCGCGCTGCGCCGCAATTGCCCGATCGCAGGACAATCGCCCTGGCTGACGTCACGACCCCTCCGGCGCCCGCCGACTTTGCTGAGCGGCTTGCTGCGGCATTCGAGGCTGAAATCATCCGCTGGCGCAGCCACGGGCTCGAATTGCTGTTGCGCCGCTGGCAGGCCGCTGCACACCGGCCCGGAACACCGCTGAAGGTTCACGATGCGAGCGGAGAAGCGCTGGCGGGTGAATTTGCCGGGCTCGACGCGAGCGGCGCCTTGCTGTTGCGCCGTGCCGATGGCAAGACGCAGGCCGTCCACGCCGGTGATGTGGTAATCGAATAGGGGAAGCAGGATGCTGCTCGCAGTCGATGTCGGAAACACAAATGTGGTCTTCGCCCTGTTTGACGGCGGCGAGATTAAGGCGCGCTGGCGCATTGCGACAGACCCGCGTCGCACTGGTGATGAATATGCCGTTTGGTTGCTCCAGTTGATGGCAATCGAAAGCATTGATCGGACCCAGGTCAAGCAGATCATCATTGGCTCCGTCGTACCGCGCGCGATCCACAATCTTACCGTACTCAGCGAGAAATATTTCGGTGTTACGCCATTGATCGCCGGCCAGGGCGCCGCAGATTGGGGAATCCTGGTGGATGTCGATGAGCCCCGTTCGCTTGGCGCAGACCGCGCGCTCAACGCCATTGCCGCGCATGAGAAGTATGGCGGCGACCTGATCGTGGTAGATTTCGGCACCGCAACAACCTTTGACGCTATCGATTCCAAGGGGGCCTACAAGGGTGGGAGCATCGCCCCTGGAATCAACCTGTCGCTCGATGCATTGGTGAACAACACGGCCAAGTTGCCGCGCATCGCCATCAGGAACCCGGGCAACAACAACGTGATCGGCCGCAACACCGAAGACCAGATGCTGATCGGAGTGTTCTGGGGCTATGTCGCCATGATGGAGGGCCTTATCGCCCGCATGCGCGAGCAAATCGGACGCCCTGCAAAGGTTGTCGCAACCGGCGGCCTCGCAATCCTTTTTGACGAGCACACCGGCATTTTCGACGCGGTCGACGCCGATTTGACGCTCGAAGGGCTCGCGATCCTTGCCGCGCGGGCAGGGGCCTGAGCCGGACCATTCGATGAAGAAAGATTTCAGTCCCGAGGACGAATTGCTTTTCCTTGCCCTCGGTGGATCGGGCGAGATTGGCATGAACGTCAATCTCTACGGTTGCCAGGGCAAGTGGATGATGGTCGATCTGGGGATGACGTTCTCGGGCGACCAATATCCCGGGATCGAGCTGGTCTTCGCCGATCTCGAGTTCATCGAGGAGCGCGCCAAGGACCTGCTCGGCATCGTGCTGACGCATGCGCATGAGGATCATATCGGCGCAGTGCCGTATTTCGCGGCCGAATTGGGCGTTCCGCTTTACGCCACGCCGTTCACCGCCGACCTCGTCCAGCGCAAGCTGGAAGAGGCAGGGCTGGCCGAAAGCGTCGACCTGTATGTGATCGAGGACGACCATGGCACCCTCAACCTCGGCCCGTTCACAGTCACCTATGTTCCGCTCGCGCATTCGATCGCGGAAGGGAATGCGCTGCTGATCGAGACGCCTTACGGGCGCGTGTTCCACACAGGCGACTGGAAGCTCGACGAGGAGCCGATCATCGGGGAGCCGACCACGGAGGAAGAACTGGTCGCCATGGGTGACCATGGGATCCTCGCGCTCGTGTGCGATTCGACCAATGTCTTCAATCCCAACCCCAGCGGCTCCGAAGGTGCAGTGTATCGCGGGTTGATGGAAGAGGTTGCGCGACACGCCGGAAAGCGCGTGCTGGTGACAACCTTCGCCTCCAACGTAGCTCGCCTTCAGACCTTGGGAGATGTCGCGCGCGAGACGGGGCGCCAGCTTTGCGTGGCCGGGCGTTCGCTTGATCGCATCATCGAAGTCGCGCAAGCAACCGGCTATTTGCAGGACTTCCCCGAAACGGTCGATTTCGACGCTGCGATGAGCCTGCCGCGCGGGGAAGTGCTGATCCTCGCCACTGGCGGGCAGGGCGAGCCGCGCGCTGCACTTGCACGGATTGCAGACGAGAGCCATCCAATCGAACTGGTGTCAGGCGACGTGGTGCTGTTCTCAAGCCGCCAGATCCCCGGAAATGAGCTTGCCATCGGGCGAGTACAGAACCAGCTGGCCCAGCGCGGGATCGTGATGGTGACTGACCGGCAGAGTGCAATCCACGTATCTGGCCATCCCGGGCGCCCCGAACTCGAAGCGCTCTATGGCTGGCTGCGGCCGCAATTGCTTGTGCCGGTGCATGGCGAGATGCGGCATATGCACGAGCAGGCGCGGCTTGGTCGAAAATGCGGCATCCCCGCGGCGGTCGTGCAAGGCAATGGCGACATCGTGCGCCTCGCGCCGGGGGCGCCGGGCAAGCTGGCCGAGGTGCGGGCAGGGCGGCTAGTCCTCGACGGCGATATCATCGCGCCGGCCGATGGCGAGGCAGTCACCATGCGCCGCCGGATCGCGCGTGACGGGCTGGTGATCGTTGTGCTGGATAGCGCGCTTGAGCCGACGGTGGAGGCTGTCGGTCTCCCCCTCGATGAAGATATGCCGTCTTTCCTCGATGAAGCCGCAGAAGATATCCGCAAGGCAATCAGCGCTCTCCGCGGCAAGGTGGCGCGCGATACGGCGACGGTGCACGAGACTGCGCGGCTTGCCGCGCGGCGTGCGGCGCAGCGCTGGTCCGGCAAGCGACCACAGGTGAGGGTGATCATGCTGGGGATCGAACAATGATGACGTGGACGTCGATCCTCGCCATTTACGCCCTGTTCTGGGTGATGACGGCCTTTGTCATGCTGCCTTTTGGCGTGAAGACGCATGATGAAGCCGGGTTGGAGAAGATCCCGGGACAGGCCGACAGTGCACCAGCTAACTTCCGGCCGGGGCGGCACGCGATGCGCGCCACCTTTGTTGCTGCCCTGCTGACCGGGCTTTACGTGCTCAATTACCAGTATGGCTGGATCACAGCCGAAGACATCGATTTCTTCCCGGCACCACCCAGCGCGGAGCAGAGCAAGCCTTAACCTTCGGTCCCGGGCCTTTACCCTCAGTCGCGCAGTCGTTCGATCGCTTGCGCCAGTGCGACATAGAGCTTGCCCATGTCGGAGCTGAGCAAGGTGACGCCCAGCGCATTGCCGTCCCGCGTCGAGAGGACGCTGCGCAGCATACTCTCGAAATCATGGATGTAGCGGCTGACGTGTTCGCGGAAGGCTTGGTCGGACTCGTAAAGCTCCATGATCTCGCGCGCTTCGCTATTGTCGACCAGCCGCACAGCACGGCGCGTGAAGATACCGCGATCACCCTTGAGGTAAGACGCCCATGCGGTGTCCGCCACATCGGCTGAAAGCGCCTTGGCGATATCGATCGCATTGGAATTGAGGCTCTCGGTGATGAGCGCCATTCGCCGGGCGAAATCATTGTCGACCTGTTCCTGCGCAATTTCGCGTGCGCGCACCACACGCTGTTCAAGGTTGGCCGCCAGTTCGTTCACCTTGGCGAGCTGGTCGCGCAGATTTGCCGCAATGTCCTTCCCGGCGCTGGAGGCGCGGGCGGATGCTTCCTCAAGTCTCTCGACCGCGGCGGCGCCTTCCGCCTGAAGCGAACGCTCGATCGCGGCAGAGGCCCGAGCACCGATCTGCTCCGCAACTTCCGCCAGCTTTTCGTCAGAACCGCTTTCTAGTGCGGCAAATGCATGCCGCGCGGCCTCTTCCAGCTGGACTATGGCCGTGCGCAGGTCTTCGCCGGTGCGGGCAGACACCCGCTCACTATCTTGCTCAAGCTCGCCCAGTGCACCGCGCAACGCTGAGATCCTCGCCATGCTCTCGTCGGATTGCTTTGAAACGCGCTCGTGCAATGCGCCGACATCCTCAGCGGTCTGGGCGAGGCTTTCTCTTGCGGCGATAAAGTAGTCGTTTAGCCCGCTGCCTCGCTCGTGAGCGGCATCGACATTCTCCTTCAAGAGAAGCGCACGCTGCTCGACTTCGCCGAGGCGAGCGGCAACCTGGTCGATTGCCTTGGGCAGGGCTTCGCGGGATTCACGAGCGCCCGATTGGATAATCTCAAGTAGCCGGATGCCGCTTTCAGTGAGTTCGGCGAGAGTACTCGCGGTCTCGGTCAGGTCGCTGCGGCTCTGGCCAAGCCGCTCTGCAAGATCGCCCATGCCTACGCCGAGCGAGGTTTCCGTCCGTTGCGATTGCTCGGCAATGGCGGTGAGCAAGCCACTGAGTTCCTGTATTCTGGCCGCAACTTGCGAACTATGCGCCACAAGCTGTTCCAGCTGGGCAGCCTGCGCTTCGTTACGCTCGGCCAGCATCTCGTCGAGTTCGGTCAGGCGCTGGGCCAGCACTTCGCTTGCCTGCGCCTCCCGCGTATCGAACTCGTCCTGACGACGCGCGACAGCTTCTGCAAACCTGGAATCGCGCGCCGCGATCTGGATATCGAGCCGTTCGGTTTCCTGCGCGAATGTTTCCAGGCGACGTCTTCCGGCTGCAACAGCATGCAGGTCAAGCTGGTCGATCCGCGCGACGACCTCGGCAATATCCTTGTATAGGCGCTGCTTGTGCTCATCGAGGCCCGCAATGGCATTTTCCTGCGCGTCATTGAGCGATGCGGTAACCTTTGCAGCTTGATCGGCCAGGGTCTGAACCTGGGCCCTAAGTGCTGACAGCCCGTTCTCGGCATTCAACGCCAATTGCTCGCCAAGCGCACCGATCGATGTGCGCAACTCGTCCGCCCGGTGCTGCATGGCAGCCAACGCATCGACCTCGCGACCATCCAGTTCGACTCTGAATTCCTCGCTCTTTTCGGCCATCAGCGCGAAGCGGCTTTCAGTTACCTGCTCGATCTGGGTGAGCTGGCCTTCGAAGCGCTCGATGGTTGCTTCGATTTGTTCGCTCAGCGCGTTGACCTGCTGCCCACTTGCCTTGCCGAAGTCATTGAGCCGCTCAAACCCGACAACCAGCTTTTCCAGCTGCTCTTGCGCAGCGCGACCGGTCTGGCCGATCTGGTTCGATACGTCGCGTGCAGAATTGGCAATTACAGGCAAGTCTTCGCGTAATTTCCCCATGTTTATCAAGGCTTTATCGCTAACACTTGCGATCACTTCTACCTGAGCGCTGTTGTTCTTGATGAGCGATTGCAGGGTGCTGGCGTGGGTGGATAGCCGTTCGGATGCAATCCTGCCGAGCGATTCGAGTTCGCGCGACTGGCTCCCAAGGAATTCGCGAGCGAGAGAGAGCTCGCGGTTTACCACGGAAAGGCGATCTTCGAGTTCGCGCGATTCCTGCCGAAGAAGGTTGGCTGCATCCCCAAACCGCGCCGCTTCGCGGCGGCTCAGTCGCATCGAGAGCAGCCAGAGGGTGGCGATGAGCAAGACCGGAACCGACCAGTCAACGATCAGGGGAACCCAGCCTTGCGGACTAGGCAGGGCGAGCAACTGATCTTGGAACGCCCAACCGTAGAAGCCAGTCCAGCCGGTTATCGCAAGGACGGCGAAAACGGGCACGATCCAGTCGTACCAGCGCCGACGCATGGTGGGTTCAGGCTCTTCTTCGACCCACTCCTCCTGCAGGATGATCGGTTCATCCGAGGCATGCTCGATTGCTTGCTCAGGCGCGTTCTGCGCCGCTTCTGGGCCAATGGCCCGGATATGGGATCCCCCGGTCATGCGGGGAATCTAGCCGATTCTGCGAAAGGATAAACCCCGCTTTAACCCTTGATGACCTATCCCCGATCCCATGGCTTATGAAAGCGGTTCTCTTGATGCCACATTGGCAGCGGCTGCGGGGCAGGACCTTGCCCTGATGGCGGAGCTACACTCGGCACTTGTCGATAGTGCCGAACGCCAGCTCGACTTGCTGCGGCGCGCGCGCTGCGACGGGAATTGGCAAGTTGCGGCCATGCGCCTGAAGGGGCTTGCCGCGAGCTTTCATGCAGAGGAACTGCTGGAGGCGGCAGAAGCCGCGTTGAATGCTGTGCCCGGTGAACCCGGAGCCGTGCGGGAAATAGAGCAGGCGATCGCACGGCTCGGTTGGCGCGCGCCAGCGCAGGCCTGATCCAACGAAAAACTGCGGCTTGGCAGCGCGGTTGCGCTCCGCCTATGGATGATCAACCGGAATTGGGGGATCAGCTGCTTTGCGCACCGCATTGCTATCGACACTCGAATTGACCCAGGGCGGGCGGCCGCGCGCCTTCCAGCGCCTCGGCGGACGCTTCCTCCTCTCATGGCAGGTAGATCTTGCGCGCGACCTTGGATGCTCGCGGATCGTGTGCCTGGCCGATGGGGAGAGCGAGCAACTCGACGAAGTTCGCGAACAGGTCGAGGGTTTCGGGCTCGATTTCCAGATGGTTCGCGGCCCGCTGCCACTGGTTGGCTTGCTGACGGCAGACCAGGAACTGGTTGTGATTGCCGATGGGCTGGTCGCGGATCGCGAACTTGTTCGTGAACTCATGGGGCAGGGGCGCGGGGTGGTTGCCTTGCCTGACGACGTGGGAATCGAGGCTGGATTTGAGCGCATAGATGCCAGCCATGCATGGGGTGGCATTATCGTGACCCGTGCCAATATCGCCCAGCAACTGGCTGATATGCCGCCAGATAGCGATACAATCTCCTTGCTTCTTCGCCTGGCATTGCAGGCAGGCACGCGGCTCATTCCCCTCAATGAGGAGGCACTTGAGAGCGGGGATTGGTTGCTGGTGCGAGAACGCGCGGCACTGGCCCAGCGAGAAGAGACCTTGCTCGATCGCAGCGTTGAGCAGGTTTTATGGAGCGCACCCGGCTTTGCGCTAAGTCGGAGGCTAGCGCGCGCGCTTGCGCCCGATGGTTTGGAGCGAGGGGGTGCGATCGCCACGGTGTTGGGTGCGCTCTGCCTTGTCGGCGCGATTGCATCTGCTAGCTACGACTATGCTTTCCCTGCCGTCGCGAGCTTCCTTGCAGGTAGCTTTGCCTTTGCATCCGGAGAGGCGCTTGCCGGGCTGAAATCCCGCTTGCGCGGCACCGGCGATGCGGTGAGCAGGGAGCGGCTCCTGCATAATTTGCTCGACCTCGCGCTGCTGGTGGTGATTACCTTTCCTGCCACGGCCTACAACGTATTGGATCGTGTGTTCATGCCGCTGATGCTGCTCGGCCTGCTACGGCTAGCTGCGACATTGGCTCCGGCCCGCTGGGAGAATGCCTGGCGCGACCGAACGAGCGTGGCGTTTGTCTTTCTGGTTGCCGCCTGGTTCGGTTCGCTTGAGCAGACAATGGCTGTCCTGTGCGTGGCTACGCTTGGCTTCTGTCTGTTTTTCCGTCGGAAATCGCAGATAACGCTGGATTAACCATGCCGCGCTATAAGCAGGCGATGAAAGAGGCTGTGATGGACCCACAGGATCAGATGCGGGCGTGCGACGCCTTGCGCCAGGAGCTGGCGCGAGGCGATGTTGCGTTGTCCGGCGTCGTACCCGTGTTGAGCCATTTGCTGGCCTGTCCCGGACAGGCGCTGGTGAGCGAAGATGTGTTGGCCCGTATGCAGGGCATGCTGGGAGATCTTGCTCGCCAAGTGATTGCGGCGCATGCCGAATTTGGGGAGAAGGGCAGCCCAACTAGGGCTGGGATGCAGTCCGATCTGGCGATGCGGCTTGCCTCAAGCAGCATAGTCGTGAGCCACTGCTATGCCATCGCGATGGAAAGCCAGCTGGGCGACCGGCTCGAGCAGAGTGGCTCAATCGACCAGGTCCTGACTCCGCTTTTACAGGAGTTGATCGCATCTCCAGAGGAATCGACTGCGGAGCTGGCGATGGCGACGATGAGCGCACAGGCACGCTTCGTGCAGGCGCAGCGGCGGATGGACATGTCGCTGGGTGAGTTGCCATCCGAATTGTTCCCGGAAGTTCTGGCGCTTGGCCGGAAGGTCTGCGCCGCTTCGGAGCCCGGAACCTATGAAAGGGCGGAAAAGGCTTTGCGCGCCAGTTATGACGAAAGCGTGAGCCGCCTTGGCCTGCTTACGCGGCTCGTTGGGGGGCTTTCGGGCGGGATTCGCGCCGCGCTCGACCTTGAACACGCAGGGCTCGCTTTGTTCGCCACGGCGCTGGCTCGCAGGTCGCGCCAGTCGCGCGAACAGGCGATCCTATCATGTCACGAGCGCCAGCTGGTTCGCCTTGCGCTTGCTCTGCGCAGCGGTGGACTGAAGCCGGAGGAAATTGCACGACAGTTCGTGGTAATTCACCGCGATCTGGCGGTGCCGCATGGCATCAAAGACGTTGCCCCCGAAGAGGCCGTGGCACTGCTAAAGGGTGCTGCTGCCGGACGCTGGAGCTGAAGCGATGGTTGCGCCCGATTCCCTTCTGGCCGCGCGCGGGCTGACCGACAGCGAGGACCGGTTGCTAACTGCGGATCAGCCACTGGCCGAGCTGCAGCAACGCTGTGGCGGGCGCATACCCGGCAAGCTGGCTGTGCCCGAACTGCTCCAACTGGTGCAGCAAGGCCGCCGCATGGGCTTGCGGATCGCGCGCGAGTTCTCGGCGCAAGACGGCGATGCGCGCGTATCCGGTTTTGTCCGCATCCATCCGCAAGCGGGTGAGGGCAATAATGAATGCGAGATACTAATCGAAAACTGGCGCCGCGAGGCTTCGTCCACGGAAAACGATCGCGAAGCTGCCGAGCGGCAGGATGCGATCGATCGCGCGACTGCGGAATTCTTGGCAAGGCTTGATGGCAATCAGCGGCTTCTGGCTGGCGAAGGGACTGCTCCAGACCTCGCCGAACTGATCGGCCTGACTCGGACCCAAGCCGGAAAGCCGTGGGTAGAGTATGTCGAACTGATCGGAATTTCGCACCGTCAGCCGTTGCACTGGCGACTGCTCGATGGGGTCAAATGCCGCATCGCCGGGTCGCTGCGCGACTGGCGCGCGCGCCTGATCCCGATCGGGACTGACCAAATTTTGCCCCGCGGTTTCGAGCTTCTGCTCGTGGCCGAACAGCCGGTTCCGCAAACGCAAGACGATTATGGGTCAGGCGATGATGCCGACAGCCGACTGATCGGCGATGCACTGACCCCGGCTTTGCGCAAGCCCGTGGCTCGGATCATTGCCAATGCAGAGACAATTCGCTCACGCCTCGCTGGTCCATTGCGCGAGGAGTACGCGGGGTACGCCGGGGACATTGTTGCGGCCGGCAAGCATCTGTCGACCTTGCTTTACGATCTAGGCGATCTCGAGGTGGTTGAGGCACCGGGTTTCTCGACGACCAGGCAGGCGATTGATCTGGCTAAGCTGGCGCGCGAAGCGGCGGGCATGCTCGCGACGCGGGCGCAGGCCAAGAACATTTCTCTTGTTGCGCCCGATAAAGGAGGCTCGTTTGCTGCCACTGGCGAAGCGCGCCGAGTTTTGCAGGTGCTGCTCAACCTGCTGGGAAATGCGATCAATTATTCACCCGAAGGCACCCAGGTAGAGATTGCCGTGGGGCCGTGGGGCGGGGGCGCTGCGAGTGTGACTGTGCGGGATCAAGGGCCGGGCCTGACCCGCGAACAACAAGAGCGCGTTTTCGGGAAGTTCGAACGGCTCGGCCGATCCGGGGATGGCGGCTCGGGGCTGGGGCTCTACATCTCTCGGCGCCTTGCGCAGGCCATGGGCGGCGAGTTGCTGGTCGAAAGCGAAGCCGGGAAGGGCGCCTGCTTCATCCTGTCGCTGCCTCCGAAGGACTGAGGCGACAGGGCTGACACGCGCAATGTCAGTTGCGCATGCGGCCTGATGCCCAGATCAGTATCGCGCCCACTAGCACGGTGATGCCGCCATAAAGGGCCCAGCTGCGGTCGGCCAGCATGAAGCTTTCAGCCGGCCACATCACAATTCCGAGCCCTTGGAGCGTCCACAGCCCGCCCGACAGGATCAGCGCAACGCCGAAAACCTGCAGGACGAGCTTGAGGATGCGTTTCGCCATGGCTTAGCGCCTGTCTACGGGTACGTAGTCGCGCTGCGCCGGGCCGGTGTAAAGCTGGCGCGGGCGACCTATCACCTGACCTGGATCCGAGATCATCTCGTTCCACTGGGCGACCCAGCCAACCGTGCGGGCCAGCGCGAAGAGCGCGGTGAACATGGTGGTGGGGAAGCCGATCGCTGACAGGATGATGCCCGAGTAGAAGTCGACATTCGGGAACAGCTTCTTCTCGATGAAATAGTCGTCGTTGAGCGCAAGCTCCTCAAGCCGAAGCGCAGTCTCGAAGAGCGGATCCTTGACCTGCAGCGCGTCGAAAACTTCGCGTACAGTCTTCTGCATCACGGTCGCGCGTGGGTCATAGTTCTTGTAAACCCGATGCCCAAAGCCCATCAGGCGGAACGGGTCGTTCTTGTCTTTCGCGCGGGCGATGAACTCAGGGATGCGATCTACCGAACCGATTTCCTTCAGCATCTCAAGGCAGGCTTGGTTTGCACCGCCGTGTGCCGGACCCCAGAGGCAAGCAATACCCGCCGCGATGCAGGCGAAGGGGTTTGCGCCAGAGGAAGAGGCCAGGCGAACGGTCGAAGTCGAGGCGTTCTGCTCGTGATCGGCGTGGAGAATGAAGATGCGGTCCATCGCACGCGCGAGGATCGGATCAACATTATATTTTTCCGCCGGGACTGCGAAGCACATGTGCAAGAAATTCGCAGCATAGTCGAGATCGTTGCGCGGATAGACGAAAGGCTGACCGATCGAATATTTGTATGCCATTG
>JALRKY010000060.1 GCA_023260985.1 Altererythrobacter sp.
CGATGTAATGGTCGGAACCCTTGCCAACCAGGCGATGAATACACTTGTTTCGGGCGAAGACTCTGAAAGGATCGGGAATGCGCATCCTAACATTGTGCCATATCAGGCTTTTGCCTGCAGCGACGGTTGGGCGATCGTAGCAGTTGGAAATGACGCGCAATTTGCTCGATTTGCCGGGCTGATTGGCTTGGAAGACGACCCTACATGGTCGACGAATGAGGGACGGGTTGCTGACCGGGAGCGGTTGACCAATGCAGTCGCGGCCTTGATGGTAGATTGGACCCGCGACAATCTGCTGGAAGCTCTTGAAACCGAATGCATCCCCGGCGGCCCAATCAATTCGGTCATGCAGGCGCTGAGCGATCCGCAAATTGACTCGCGCGGAATGGTTATCGAGGTCGTTGCCAGCGACGGAACTTGCATCCCGGGTGTTCGAACTCCGATTGTATTTTCAGATGCTGAATTAAGCTTTATGACGGCTTCGCCTCGGCTGGGCGACGCCGACTGACGTCAAATCATGCCGACAGACTTGGCGGTCGCGTCGAGTGCTAGGCTTGTTTTTTCCGCAATCTCGTCAATTTCGCCGCGGGTGATCACCAGCGGCGGACACAATACCAAGGCACTGCCGACAGCCCGCATAATGAGCCCATTCGATAGCGCAGTCTCACGACATTCGACGGCGACACCGCTGTCGCCTGGGAAGAATGTCTTGGATTCTCGATCCTGCATCAGCTGGATTGCGGCAATCAACCCCTCGCCCCGCAGCTCTCCTACGAGAGGATGTTGATCGGTCACCTGGCGCAGGGTGTTCCGGAAATGGGGACCGATGTCGTCGCGTATTCGGTCAACCAGCCCTTCTCGCTCGATGATATCGATATTCTCACTCGCAACCGCACAGGCCACTGGGTGCCCCGAATAGGTGAAGCCATGCGAGAGCACACCGCCGTCCTTCAGCGTGCTGGCGATCCGTCCGTTGAAGGCAACCGCCGATATCGGCAAATATCCTGAAGACAGTCCTTTAGCCATTGGCATGATGTCAGGCGTAACATCATAGAACTGCGAACCGAACCATTCACCTAGACGGCCGAATCCGCAGATCACTTCGTCTACAATGAGCAGCACATCGTGCTTCCGGCAGATCCGTTCGATCTCCCGCCAATACCCGGCGGGCGGCTCTATAACTCCCCCGGCGCCCTGGATCGGTTCTGCTATGAATGCGGCAACGCTTTCAGCACCAAGCTCGAGAATCTTATCCTCAAGCTCAGCTGCCGCTTTCTTGGCAAAGTCGGGCTTGCTGAGCCCATCGCCACGGGCGTACCAATGAGGTTCACCGATATGATGGAAGCCGGGCAACAACTCGTGCCCCATCGACTGCATAGGCTTCATGCCGCCCAAATTTACCGCGGCGAGTGTCGAACCGTGGTAACCCAGATTGCGACCGATGAAGTTCCGCTTCGTCGGCTTTCCGGACAATTTCCAGAAGTGCGTCACCATGCGGACAATCGAATCGTTCGCTTCCGATCCCGAATTTGCAAAAAAGAAATGGTCGAGCCCTTCGGGTGTTATCTGGCTCAGTTTCTCTGCCAACGCGATCTGCGGCGGAGTCGTAGATTGAAAGAACATGTTGTAGAAGGGGAGTTCGCGCATTTGCTTGCTGGCGACATTGGCAATTTCGTCGCGCCCATAGCCGACGTTCACGCACCATAGGCCCGCCATACCGTCCAGTATTCGGTTGCCTTCGCTATCCCAGACGTAACACCCTTCACCCCGAGAGATGATCGTCGATCCGCGCTCGTAGAGTTGCCGTCCGTCGCAGAATGGATGAATGTTGTGCAGCTCGTCGAGGCGCCGCAGCTCGGAGGTCTCGGTTCTCGTGTCAAGCATTGCGAATATCTTCCTCGTCACAATGAATCCCTTTCGCCTACATTTGACGAACATCGGAGACGGCAGGAGATGTGTAAAAGGCGCTGACTGGTGTTTTCATGTCACCAGCCGGTGCCGCTACGAACGAATCGATCGTATCATGGCAGCAATGGCTGCATCGTCGTCGGAATTTCTCGTTTCGAGTGCATCGGCGACCCGCAAGCGGTCCGACACTGGGTGTGTCTGACTTAGCTTGGTCACGCCTGCGATCGATTCGATCTCTAACCTGAATGACCTAATGTGGGGCAAGAGCGCCTCGACTCTGCCATCTGGTGCATCATTCATTGTCCAGTTCGAGCCGCTGAACTCTTCAGAAAGAGCAATGACCCGCTCGAGCACCCCGCGCTGACCTTCGCGGTCATCAATAACCGAAATACGGCCACGGACCTGTGCAGAAACGTAATTCCACGTCGGCACCGTAGGTCTCTCGACATACCATGAGGCCGATACGTAAGCATGCGGACCAGTGAAATGCGCAACGGCAAGACCATTGTCGGTCAGCTGATCAGCGTGGGGATTGTTCCGAGCCAGATGCCCGACAAGACAAGGTTCGTCATCTGCGTCCGACGCGAAGTAGATCGGCGTTTGGGTGAGGAAAGGCCGCCCGCTCGGGTCGGAAGATACAAGCGTAGCAAAGGGATACCGCCTCACTATATCGCGCGGCAACTCTGCTGCATAGGCTGGAGGGGCGTATAGCCGCCAATCTGATCTCCTTCTTGCCATCGCCAATCTCCTTCCAGGCTTGCATGATGAAGTTTAGGCCTTGATTCGAGATGCGAAAGGCAATGTCGGCGTTGCGGTGAATGCACCGCCAAAATTCTTCTTCGCACCGTCACCAAGGCAGCGCGAGCGCTAAGGTCGGCTTGGCAAGGGAGGCCCGCTCGTGACGCAAGATACAGCGAAACCATCAGACATAACACTTGCTTACGCAGGCAAGCTCTTTCCCAGCGACCAATTATCGACCTTCGCGTCGACAGATCAGATTTTTCCTACACGCACAATTTCTAAAGGTAGCGTCCCAACGGCGGCCATACCTCGGGCGGTCCAGTCGATCGATGATCTACCTGTCGTGGCTGGCAATGAATCATACGATCTGTTCGACTATATATCTCGAAATCGACTCACTGGACTGACTATTGTCAAAGACGGCGAGACGCTCTTCGAACGCTACGAGACTGGGCTCGGCCCCGAAACCCGCTGGATGTCGATGTCGATGGCGAAGTCGGTTTCCACCACTTTGGTCGGCTGCGCGATTCGAGACGGTTACATCAGTGGCGTTGACGATCAATTGATAGATTACCTGCCGATTCTGGCTGATGGCGGCTATGATGGAGTGTCGATCCGGCATCTATTGCAGATGACCTCAGGCGTGCGGTGGGATGATACTCACACCGACGCTGAATCCGAACGGCGCCATATGCTTGCATTGCAAGTGGCTCAGGCACCTGGCGCCATTCTCGAGTTCATGGCGGGCCTTCCGCGCATTGCCGAACCGGGTACGCGCTGGAACTACAGTACGGGCGAAACCCATGTCGTCGGGGCACTCGTCCATGCCGCCACAGGCAAATGGCTAGCGGACTATTGTAGCGAACGAATTTGGTCTCGCATCGGATGCGAGCAAGATGCCGAGTGGTGGCTGGAAGCGCCCGGCGGTCTTGAGGTCGCCGGAAGTGGAATCTGCGCAACAATGCGCGACTACACCCGATTTGGACTGTTCGCGCTATCTGGAGGAATCGCGGATGGAGAGCGCGTAGTGCCCAACGATTGGTTCGAACGCGCCACGCAAGTCCGCGATCTCGACGGAGAGCAGCTCGCTTATGGCTATATGTGGTGGCCCGTACCAGACCGCGAAGGAGACTTTTCCGATGCCGCATTCAGCGCGCGCGGGATCTTTGGGCAATACATCTACGTCAACCCGGCGAGACGCCTCATCATCACAACGTTGAGTGCACGCGCCAAGCCGAAGTTCGCCGAAGCAATCCTTGACAATGACTTCTTCAATTCGGTTGTCGAGTATTTGGGTTAGACGCACATGATCAAATCGCTAACTCGGGAAGATCCTTGGCGACCTGGCGCTTGAGCCACCCGCGAAAGCGCCGAACAAGGCTATCGTTCCAGCGATCTTTACGCGCAATCAAGACGTATTGGCCAATGCGAGGCTCGAAGGCAGGCTTGCCTTCACCTACGTCAATCAGCTTTCCGCTTTGCAGCTCGTCGCGTGCGACCAATGTATTTGCCAGCGCGATGCCATTGCCGTGCTGGGCTGCATGCATCGTTAGATGGCCTTGCCAAAGGCGCGGCCCGCCGATCTTTCCTTCGGTTTCGACACCGTAGGACTGAAGCCAGGCGTCCCAATTGTCGAACCCGCTTTCGTGCAACAGTTGATGTTCTAGAAGGTCGGCAGGCTCTTCGATCTCCGATCGCGACTCGAAATAGTCAGGTCCCGCTATCGCGATAATAGCCGTTTGAGCCATAGTCTCGTGGACCAGATTTGGATTTTCCTCGAGTTCATCTTGATAGGTCCCGATGAAGCGAATCTGGAGATCAGCCTGATGGCTTGCAAAATCGGGGTTGCCGTCAGCTGGCCGGACTTCGATGTCCACCCCAGGAACCTTGCGCTCGAATTCAGTTAGGTGGCGCGAAAGCCAGTGCAGTGCAAAGCCTGGACTACTCCAGACGATCAAGCGGTTGTGTTGGCCGGTATTGAGAAGATCGAGTGTGGCATGAGAGATATCGTCCAAGGCCAGCGATACCGCGTCATGATAGACCTTTCCGACGTCGGTCAGGATGACACCGCTGGGCGTTCGCTCGACGAGCTTCAGTCCGCTCCACTTCTCTAGTACCCTGAGATGACGGCTGACGACGGCATGGTCTCGGCTAAGCCATTCGGCTGCCTTGCGAATCCCACCCAGGCGGGCAATCGCATCGAAAGCGCAATGCCTCAAAAGGGGGCAAAGCCTTGCGTTCTGGCGGCAATTTCGAGGCATCTGTCGCCATATGCGTCCTAACTCGCGACCAGAAAGCAATATCTCTTAAGATTCTGGCATAGCGTTGGACAGCTGGTCAACTCCGTCGCGCGGATCGTCTGCGAGTTCTTGACCAACTTACCAGCGCTAGTGCGATAAGCACCAATGCCGCACAGCCTGCGAGGAATGCAAGAATTCGACCTGGCCACCAACCGATTTGACCCGTGTGGAACGGATAGAGCGCTTCGACCATCGCCTCGCCGAAAGGAACATCGGTGGCATGGCGAGCTTTGAGAATGACGCCATCGATGCCCACCGCAATCGAGGTCTTGCCATAACTTCGTGGAATCTCGCCGGGGGCGTGAACAGTGACAAAATAGCTTGAAGCGCTCTCTCGATCGATATCGATCGAAGTGAAACGAGAGCCTGGAAAACGCGCGAGAGCTCTATCGACTGCCTGGCCCGCAGGCACTACCTCTCCTAGGGCCTTATCTCGTTCGATTTCCACTTCAGGGGCTATCAGCAATTGCTCCACTTGGCTCGAGAACGCTAGGAGTACCCCGGCTGCAACGATTGGCAAGAGCAGGAGAGATAGCCAAAAACCGATAAGCCGGTGCCAGGCCAAGATCGAGGCGCGACTGGTCAATTTGAACTTGGGTGCTGACGTTATGCTGCGCCATTGGCCAGGTCTCCGCCATCCCGCAACGAGACCAAGCGATAGAGTTGTCACAAGCAGAATTCCGCTAGCCCCGATCAGGATTTGGCCGGTCGTTCCAGCAAGCAAGTCTTCGTGTAGCGACTTTAGCGTTTCCCAAAGCGCGCCATCCCCGATCCGTTGCGCATCATTGCGGATCTGCAGCAGTTCTCCGTCGTGATCGACACGGGCGGTAAAGGTCTGATCGCCCTTACTTGCATATACATCGAGCTGTCCTTCGATCCCACCTGATATCCAAATCGAATCAACCGTATAACCTCTGTCCGATACGACCTGAAGGGCCCGGTCGATTGCTGCGCCATCAACCTCGTGTGGTAGGGCGCCCAGCAATCGATCTTCGATGTCATATCGAAAATGCAGGACGAGACCGGTCAAAATCTGAAAGATCCAGAACAGCGCGAATGTGAGCGCGAGATATTTGTGAATCCGACGTGCCATCAGGGCCATTGGATGGCCAATCTGCGCCTCTGCGTCTCCTGCGAATATTCTTCGCGGTGGTGCTCTAAGCGCACCATCTGCTTCCGAAATCGCCGCTTATTGGAATCGGGCATTTGCGCTTCGATGGCACCGAACTGATGCAGGCAGGCCATGCAAGAAGAACAGTACCCAATTGAAATCTCCTCCTCGATCAACGGACATTGGATCGGTGACACAGGATTCGGTGGTGAGCAGGTCTTGAATCCTGCGACGGGCCAAGTGTTGGGCGAACTCGCGCACGTTGGACCATCTGATCTCGATCAAGCGCTTGACGCCGCTGACTGTGGCTGGCGCAACTGGTCAGCAAGGGCGGTCGATGAACGTTCTGCCATCTTGCACGAAGCCGCCGGGATACTCGACAAGAAGGCCGATCAGATTGCCGCCATGTTGTCACGCGAGCAGGGTAAACCTTTGGTCCAGGCTCGAGGCGACGTTGCAGGTGGGATCGCCCTGTTGAGGCTTCATGCCGAAGAAGCAAAGCGAACTTACGGCAGAACCTTGGTGCGGCAGCCCGGCCAAAGAGCCAGCGTTACATACGAGCCAGTCGGTCCCGCTGCCGGATTTGCTCCGTGGAACTTTCCCTTCTTCAACGTCGCGCGCAAGGTCGCACCCGCCCTTGCAGCTGGTTGCGCGATAATCGTCAAGCCGGCTGAGGAAACGCCAGCGTCGGCAGCGGCGCTGCAACAAGCGCTTTTGGATGCTGGAGTACCAGGAAGTGCCAGCCAGCTCGTTTACGGCAACCCTGCGCAAGTCAGCGACCACCTTCTGGCCTCGCCAATAATTCGCAAAGTGAGCTTCACCGGCTCGGTTCCAGTGGGTAAGCAAATTGCCAAGCTGGCCGCGGACGGGGTCAAACGCACCACACTAGAGCTGGGCGGGCATGCGCCAGTCATCATTTTTGATGATGCAGACCTTGATCGCAGTCTTGATATGCTCGTAACTGCCAAATTCCGCAACGCTGGCCAAGTATGCGTTTCACCTACGCGATTTTACATTCAGGAAGGCATCTACGATCGGTTCGCAGCCGGCTTTGTTGAGCGAACCGAAAGACGGGTTTGCGTGGGCGATCCCTTTGCCGAGAAGACGGTTATGGGCCCGCTGGCGAATAATCGGCGCACATCGGCCATGGCGCAACTGGTCAACGATGCGAGAGGCAGCGGCGCGAAGATTCTTGCGGGTGGTGAGGCGATCGATGGGCGAGGCCATTTCTTCCAGCCAACCGTTATCGCAGATGTTCCATCAACAGCACGAATAATGAATGACGAGCCGTTCGGTCCGGTAGCAGCCATTTCGAGGTTTAGAACATTCGACGAGGCTATCGAGATGGGCAACCGGCTACCTTACGGCCTTGCAGCATATGTCTTCACGCAAAGCTTGAACCGCGCCTTGCGGGCATCGGATGCGCTTGAAGCTGGCATGGTAGCAGTCAACTCAGTCACACTTTCGACAGGGGACGCGCCCTTTGGCGGGATAAAGGAATCTGGCCAAGGAATGGAGGACGGTCCAGAGGGGCTCCATGCCTATTTGGTCCCCAAGGTGATCCACATAGGATGACCCGCACCCACAGATCTACGCTTTTGTTGCTGCTCTTGTGTTCGGGGTTAATCTCACTTGAGCCTGCATATGCAAAGCACACGGCTGGTACCGAGACTCTTGCGAACGCCCTGCCTCACGATCCCACCCAGAGCTATCGCCTGCGCTCAACTGCAGCAGAGCCCAAGCACCGGGGGGTACGGGAGACAGTCCTGACAATCGATCACGCCGAACCACGTTCGACTAGCAATAGCGAAGCAGCGGTCTCCACTGTCGTCTCCGACAATGACCAAACCATCAGTCACATGCACGCTGGCAGCGAAAGCAAAGAATCAGACTCTGCCATACTGGTTGAAGCAGGCTATACCTTTGATGTTTGGACGATGGCCGCGGGGGGCGTAGCTGATGGCTCCCGATACCTTGACAATTTTGACTTGGTCGCTGAAGCAGACCTTGGTCGCCTGATCGGCTGGGAAGGGGCGACCATGCAGGTTTACGGCCTTTATAACAATGGAAAATCATTCAATGATCTGGCGGGCGATGCTCAGATTACCAGTAACATTGAAACCGGTGTCAAGGCTCTCCGTCTCTATGAGATGTGGATCAACCAAGAGTTAGGCGACACTGCGTCATTGAAAGTCGGTCTGTACGATCTGAATTCAGAATTCGATGTACTTGAATCCAGCGGACTGTTTGTCGGCAGCGCTCATGGAATCGGCACCGATATCGCTCAGTCGGGCGAGGCTGGCCCTTCTATCTTCCGATAACGAGCTTGGCCGCGAGAATTGAAGTCGAACCTGCCAATAACCTGAAGATCAGGGCTGCTATCCTTGATGGTGTTCCCGGCAACCCAGATCGGCCGAAACGCACGGCCATCAATCTGGGCAACGGGGATGGGGCGCTTCTCATTGCAGAAGCAGAAGCGTCAATCGAATCTGCGAAGATTCTGTTCGGTCATTGGCGCTACACTTCGGATTTTGAAACATGGTCGGGCGACATCCGCGATGGCAATGATGGTTGGTACGTACGCGGTGAAGCACGGCTCTTGTCCGAACGCGAAGACGGGGCGCAGGGTCTCGATGGTTTCGCGCGCTATGGTATTCCCGAGGGACGTTTCAATCCCTTCGACACGTTCCTTTCAGGCGGACTGACCTACACCGGACTGTTCCCAAACCACGATGATGATCAGATAGGTGTAGCTATTGCTACGGCCTTCACCAGCAAGCAATTCCGGCAATTTGGTCCGTCCCTAAAGCACGAAACAGCTCTCGAGCTGACTTACCGTAAGAAAGTCAATGACTGGCTGACTGTCCAGCCTGGATTGCACTACGTGATGAATCCTTCCGCTACGCCAGGGACGCCTGATGCGGTCGCGCTGATGCTGCGCATGGAAGTGTCATTCGGAGAACTGTTCAGGTGATCCTATAGGTGTTCGGGCGCTCAGTATTGCTGCTCGCATTGGCTAGCAGCCGGGCCGGCCAGCTACCTTTACTTTGACAAGGCCAGCCGAATTGGCTGTCTAGGATTGTTCTGACTTGGCGCACCTAGAACTGATGCAGTTATGTCGCGTATCTGATTTCGGGGAAAGCTGTTGTCACCAATGGAACGATTGTTCGCTTGTCCGGGGGGCTTAGCCACTTTAGCGGTCCATTAGTCGCTCCACGCGGGATAACCTGACCATGGTTTTACCTCGCGGATGGAGAAGCTACTTTTCATCGAGGCGACTCCTGGCAGCTTAGCGAGACAATTTCGATGAATGCGATCGAAATGATCAAGGTCGGTTGCCGCAACGCGGAGCAAATAGTCTGCGTCGCCCGATAGCAGGTGGCAGGACAGAATTTCTTCAAATTGCATCGCGGCGCTTTCGAAGAGATCCATCGCCTCCTGGCTTTGGTTGCCCAGGCTGATCTCAACAAAAGCTTGAAGCCTTAGCCCTATTGCCCTGGGATCCAACCGGGCAGAGTACCCTGCGATAACACCGCTCGTCTCAAGCGAGCGCATTCGGCGATGCAAGGATGAATTTGACATCCCAAGGATTTCGGCCAGCTCAGCAATGGAGCGACTGGAATCGACCTGCAATTCGCGCAAAATTTTCTGATCTTGGGCCTGCATTAAAATCCCGTAATGTGGGTCTAGTCGGGATATTTTACCGATAAATCAGCAAATGTCGAGATATCAGAGAACATTATTCAGAACTTGTATGATAGAAATCCCGCACCTTACTCCGGGAGGATAGAATGCGCGTCGGCTGCCCCAAAGAGATCAAGAATCATGAGTATCGTGTTGGTCTAACACCCGAGAGCGCACGAGAATTGGCGAACCACGGCCACGAAGTCTTGATCGAGACCGGTGCTGGCATTGGTATCGGTGCTTTCGACAGGAACTACGTCGCCGCAGGAGCCAAGATCGTTGACGGGCCTGATCCAATCTTTGATCAGTGTGAAATGGTCGTGAAGGTAAAAGAACCCCAAGCGATCGAGCGCTCTAAACTGCGCGAAGGGCAGGTGGTGTATACTTATCTCCATCTTGCTCCAGATCCAGAGCAGACAGCCGATCTCGTCAAATCCGGCGTTACCGCAATTGCCTACGAAACCGTGACAGGGCCGGGGGGCACGTTGCCTTTGCTTAAGCCCATGAGCCAGGTCGCAGGCCGCATGAGTGTTCAGGCTGGTGCAAGCGCACTCGAGAAAGCCCATGGCGGCCGCGGCGTTTTGCTGGGCGGTGTTCCGGGAGTATTGCCTGGCAAAGTCACCGTCATTGGAGGCGGCGTAGTGGGCTTCAATGCGGCGCAGATGGCCGCCGGCCTTGGTGCCGACGTCACAATTTTGGATCGCGATCCCGAAGTGCTTGAACGGGTTGGTGTCCACTTCGAAAGCCGCGCCAAGACCCGATTCTCAAATCTGGCAAACCTTCACGAAGCGGTGTGCGAAGCTGACCTCGTCATTGGCGCAGTTCTGATCCCGGGAGCTGCTGCACCAAAACTGGTTTCACGACGAATGCTCAAAGAGATGCAGGCGGGTGCAGTCCTGGTCGATGTTGCGATCGACCAAGGCGGATGCTTTGAGACCTCGAAGGCAACCACTCATGCAGAGCCGACTTATGTTGTCGACGACGTAGTGCACTACTGTGTTGCGAATATGCCGGGTGCAGTTGCGCGGACGAGCACATATGCGCTCAACAATGTCACCCTTCCCCATGCACTGCGGATTGCAGACAAGGGCTGGAAGGAAGCTCTGCGTTCTGACCCACACCTTGCTGCGGGCCTAAATGTCCATGGAGGCACTGTGTGTTACGAAGCCGTCGCGGAAGAGTTGGGCTACCAACATAAGCCGATAAAGGATGTAATTGCATAAATTGAGGGCGGACAGCAGTGTGCAATGCGTCGATCTTCAACTTCACTAACATCCCATCATCGTCCTGGATGACCGAAACTGGGTCGTTAGCAGAACGTCCGCTTTCTGATCTCATTTGTTAGAACCAGACGGACCGAAAACGGCCCAAAATTTGACATGGAAAAGGCGGCCCGTCCCGATTGGGACGGACCGCCCGCCGAGTGACCTGGACCTGTCAGGAGGGGTCAGGCAGCCTGCTCGGCAATTTCGTCAGTTGCTTCCACGTTGGCCGCCTCGTCGCCTCCGTGGTCCGCCAGTTCGGCTTCTTCAGAACCGGCGAAACGCATTATAGGTGGAACCCAGGCCTGCGCCCGTTCCTTGACCTCGGGCTCGCCAATGAAGTTGCCGGAGAAGATGCGCTCGGCAGCGCTCGCCAGTTCGGCCTTCTTCGATGCGGCATAGCGACTGACGAGTTCGGGACCGCCGGCGCCATCGAGCGCTTCGAGCGTGCGAGCCTTGGCCACGCGGTCGAAGTAGTTGGCCGCCGTGGGACGCCACCAATGCGCGGTCTCGATTTCAAGTAACGAGCCAAGCGCCTCGTGCAGCGGCACCGAACGTTCGCCTTCGCACGCAAGGCTTGCAACTAGAGTGCGCGAGACGACATGGCCGAGCCAGGCCGAACGCGCCTCATCGGAAAGCGCCCGGAACCTCGCAAACCGCTTCACGTCGCATTCACCAGCACGCCAGCTTTCATCGAGCGACCCGGCAAACTCGGCCAGGGCAGCGCTCGCCGGCGCATCCTTGGCCTCAAACCCGGTGACCGGGCCGGAAGCGACAGAGCCGACCAGCGTCGACGCTTTCTTGGCGCGCCAGTCATGTCCATCGACATCGGCAAGCGTGAAGACCATGAAGTCGAGCGCCAGTGCCGGATCGTTGGCGAGATGGATCGCAAGGATGTCGCGGCGCTGCATGGCCAGTTCGTCGAGCAGGCGCTGGGACAGCGAGCTGCCCTTGGGCTTCGCCGCACCGCTCTCTTCAATGGCCTCGATCACGCCTTCGTCAGCGATGACTTCGGTCTCGGTGTAGAACTGCGGGACCAAGGTCGGCTCGCCATTGCGCGAGAGGACTAGGAAGGCACCAGCCTCGGATTTCAGTTCGTCAGCGAGGACCGGCGGCCGGTCATTGAGCGCGCGCATGGCGCGGTCGATGACGACGAGTTCCTGTTCGGCCTTGGCGACCTCGTCCTCGTCGCTGTCTTCGTCTTCGAGCACGGCGGCGACGCGGTCGTAGTCGGCCTCGAGCTCACCGAGCTCCTGCGCTTCCTGCTCGGTCATTGGCGCAGGCTCGCAGGGCAAGCGACCGAGACCTTCAACAAGGTCGTGGCTGACGTAGTTGCCAAGCGTCGGCCGCACCCAGGCAAGGCCAAATTCGAGCGCGGTCTTTTCTGCGGCTTCGTCCATGGCCTTGTGCGCGAGGTCTTCGAGCAGCGCGACATCGATCCAGCTCTCGCTGGCGTCATCGTCGAACAGTTCGCGCTCAATCCGGCCGCCTGCGGCGAGATAGGCATCGCGTCCGACAAGCACGGCCCGCGGATCGGAACCACGCACCGTGGCATCAAGCACCATGCGGCGGATCGCGTCAGGCGTGATCTGGTACCAGGCATCCTGCAGCTCGGCATAGACATGCGCCTGGCGCTCGACGTCGGAGATCGCGCCGTAGGCCTTGGCCATGTCGAGCGTGATCGTGCCTTCGGCGAGCGCTTCGAAGACGCAGGGTGCCAGACTTGCCAAACGCAGGCGCCCTTCGACGAACCGGACGGTGAGGCCGAAGCGTCGCGCTACGTCTTCCGTCGTAGCTCCTGCTTCGATGATGGAGGTGAAGGCCTGCGCCTCGTCGGCCGGGTTCATCGCGAGTCGCTGGAAGTTCTCGGCGAGGCTGGCTTCGCGCACTTCGCTTTCCTCGCCTTCGATCACGAGGCAGGTGACTTCGTGCGTGTCAGGCAAGGTGCCCTCTTCGGCCAGCGCCTGCAGTGCGGCGAGACGGCGACCGCCGGCCTCGACTTCGAATTTGCCGCGCTTTCCTTTGCGCACGACGAGGTTCTGCAGCAGGCCGCGCGCAGCAATGTCTGCCCGCAGCTGGAGGTCGGCCAGCACGTCGCTCGACTTGCGAACGTTGCGCGGGCTCGGGACGAGCTTCTTCAAGGGAATCGAATGGATCATGGGTGTTCTCCTGATGGAATGAAGGCGCAGGTGAGGATCACGAGGCCCACAAGCCCAAAGGGCTCCCTCCACTCTCATTCTGAGATTGGGGTCTGCCCTAAGGATCAGGCGGCAAGCGCGGGGAGGACCGACGAGGCTCTCGACACCGGGACGAACAGCCGCGTGCGGTAGCGGATGATCTCGGTGAAGCAGCCCTTGTTCTTGTACCAGTCGAGCCGATCGGGGGAGAAGCCGATCAGTTCAAGGCGCTGTTCGCCGCCGACCAGCGAGCGTTTCACGGTGAGTGGATCATGGCTAGCAAGGCCCAGCGGTTTGCCGCTGGCAATCACAAGCGCGCCGATCTGTTCTGCCGATGGTCCGGTAACCCCGGATAGACCAAAGGTATCGGCGATCGCAGCGAGATCGATATCGAGCACTTCGCGACCGATGATCGACTGACCATCTTCGGCAACGAGCCGGGTGACCCGAACATGATCGCCTGGGAGGCGCTTCCAGACCGGAAGCAGAAGTCCGGTAGCGAAATGGACTCGCTCAGTGACCGGTGATTTGGCCGCCTCTTCTTCCTCGGCCCGCCAGGCGCTGGTGAACGCAGAGACGCCAATTTCCTCCCAGTGGCTCTCAGCGAGTGCCTCAAGGGTCCAGTTCGCGGACTTGAGCGGGCGCAGCAGGCGCCTGCGTTCAATCACGGCCCCGTCGTCGGCGATGAGGCGACGGGCTGGAACCGACAGCGCGACCTTGCCTGACCGCATATTGCGCATCGGGATCGCGTGCCGGCTGCCGATCTCGTGCATCCGCACCAGGCGCTGCAATTGCAGAGGCCGAAGGTGCCTCGTCACTTCGAGCGAGACGAGGCGGGTCTCGGCTCGGGTCACGGGATCGGTGCGCAGGAGTTCATCTGCCAGGACCGTAAAATGATCGACCCTCACGGTTTCCAGTCCCTGGTCGAGCGTTCCGGCCTCGCGCGCAGCTTCGATCCGCGCTTCGACAAGTCCGAGATACTCCTCGAAGATCGCGTTCTGGAGCGCGATCGGCAGCGCAAGAATGCGGTTGAGCCAGCGTTGGATCGTGGGGAGATTGTCGGTCAGTCCACCATCTGGACTTTCGAGCCGGAGGCCCGTTCGCTCGACGAAGTTGCCGAATGTGGTGGCTTCGAGCCTGCCGTCATAAAGCAGCTGGAACCATCGGGTGAGCGCGTCGCGCGCATAGTCGCTTTCGAGATTGTCTGCCGGGTCGAACAGGTTTTGTCCGCCGGTCTGGCGCTGGCCGCGCGTCAGCGCGCCTAATGCGTCGAGCCTTCGCGCAATGGTCGATATGAACCGGCGCTCGCCCTTCACGTCGGTGGTTACCGGCCGGAACAGCGGAGCCGAGGCCTGGTTGGTGCGGTTGGTACGACCGAGACCCTGGATAGCGTTGTCGGCGCGCCAGCCCGGCTCGAGCAGGAAATGGACCCGGCGTTGCTGGTTCCGGCAGCCGAGGTCGGCATGGTAGGAACGCCCCGTACCGCCCGCATCCGAGAAGACCAGGATGCGCTTGGTCCCTTCCATGAAGCTTTGGGCTTCGGCGACATTGGCGCTGGGGCTACGCCGTTCGAGGCGCTGCTCACCATCGCGGCCCAGGACAAGCCTGCGGGTCCGGCCCGTGACTTCGGCCACGGCGTCGGTTCCGAAATGTTCGATAATCGCATCGAGCGCAGTGGCGATGGGCGGCAGTGCGCAAAGCTGTTCGATCAGCGCATCGCGCGCAGCAATTGCGCGCGGGCAGAAAACGGGATTGCCCTCTCCGTCGCTCATCGCCTCGGAGCGAAGATTGCCGTCCTCGTCGGCGAAGACCTCCATCAATCGTATCGGGAAGCTCTTCGTAAGGTAGTCGATGACGTATTCACGCGGGGACAGATCGATATCGAGAGCTTCGCGTTCTTCCACGGTAAGGTCGGCAAGGCGCCGGTCGAGCATGGCCTCGGCGGTCGAGACCAGCTGCACGACAACCGAATGCTCTTCGCCAAGCGCTACTTCCATCGCGGGGATCAGGCTCGGCAATTTCATCGAAAGCAGGAGCTGGGCAAAGAAGCGCTGCTTGGTGCCTTCAAAGATCGATAGCGCCGCAGTCTTGGCATTGCGGTTGAGCGTGTCGCCGCTGTCCTCGTCGACCACGCGGGTTGCTTCGAGCGCCGCTTCGAGGTTGCGGTGGATGATCGCCCAGGCATCAGCATAGGCATCGTAGATCCGTACCTGTGCTTCGGTCAGGCTATGTTCGAGGATGTCGTACTCGACCCCGGCGAAGGACAGCGCACGGGCAAGATAGAGGCCCTGGGCCTTGAGATCACGGGCGACGAGCTCCATCGCCGCGACGCCGCCAGCGCGGATCTCGGTCATGAATGCCTCGTGGGTCGGAAAAGCGGTCTCGGGTCCCCAAAGGCCGAGGCGGGAAGTGTAACCGAGGTTGGCAATATCCGAAGCGCCAGTGGCAGAAGCATAGAGCACGCGGGCGCGCGGGAGATGGTTCTGCAGCCTGAGGCCCGCCATCCCTTGTTCGGAGCCCTTGGCCTTGCCGCGGATTGAAGATCCCCCGAGCGCATTAGCCATCGCATGGGCTTCGTCGAAAGCGATCACGCCGTCGAAATCCTCGCCTGCCCAGGCAAGGATCTGGTCGAGCCGCGTATCCTCGGCGCGGCCCGAGCGCAGCGTCGGATAGGTGACGAAGAGAATGCCTTCGGACATCGTTACGGGCTGGCCGAGTTTCCAGCGCGAGAGCGGCTGGAGATCGAGCGGCAGCCCGCCCAGCGCTTCCCAGTCGCGGCGTGCATCTTCAAGGAGCGCCTCGTTCTTGGTGATCCAGACATGTCGGCGCTCGCCTGCGAGCCAGCGATCCATGATGACCGCGGCGATCTGCCGTCCCTTGCCCGCTCCGGTCCCGTCGCCAAGGAAGAAGCCTTGGCGGTATTCGTGACCATCTTCGGATAGTTCCAGCGCGGTGCCTTCCTGACTGACTTTGAACTGGTCCGGCAGGTTGCGCGCGAATGCCTGCGCAGCGTAGACCAGTGTCTCGCACTGCGCTTCGGACAGAAGGCCGTCGGCCTGCCAACCTGCGGGAAGGCGCGGGCTAACGTCCGGCTGAGGCGCCGCGACCGAACCCATGGCGACCGATTCCACGAGCGGGGTGGGATGAACCGGCGCGCCTTCGAAAGCGATGCGGCTTGGCCGGTAAGGTAGGTAGATGCCTTTCTGTTCGGGCACAGGCGCGGAGTCGGCCAATACCGAATAGGCAAGCGTGGTCGCTTTTGCTGTGGCTGCTGGTCTCGCTGCGAAAGGCGCCACCGGCCGGATCGGCGTGCGTTGGGTCGAAGTCTTGCCAAGGAGGCGCACTGGCTTGCCGACTGGCAGGTGATGGAGGCTGGCGGGTATCTTCGCCCTTGGCGGAAGCTCGGAGACAAGCTCGTGGAGCGCGATCAGGTCGCAGGTATCTCCGGTGATCGCGGGCGAGGACGCAGTCTGCACCTTGTCGATCACGACCAGGCGAACGGCGATACCCGTCCCGGTGCGGCGAAACATCTGCTGCAGGCGAACATCGAGGAGCAGCGATGCTTCGTCCTGTTCCTTGGCGAAGGCGGAGGCGTCGAAGCCTTCAGGCATAATGGCGACGATCCTCGCCCGATTAGCAGCGGCCCGGATTGCACCGCGTAGGTGACGCATAGCGGTCTTACCGTCCTTGCCGCGTTCCAGGCTGTGAGCGAACGGCGGGTTCATCAGCACGGCAGACGGAACAGGGCCGCGAAGCAAGTCGGCGATCAGTTCCCCGTCATGCGCAGTGATGGTGGCCGTGGGGAAGACGTGGGCCAGACCGTCTCGTCTTGCCGGATCGATCTCGTTGAGGAGCAGCGAAGCGTTCTGGAGGCACCCCCCGAGAGCAAGGGCACCATTGCCTGCGGACGGTTCGAGCAGCGTGTCTTGCGCGCAGACAGCTGCGGCCTTCGCCATCAGCCAGGCCAGCATTGGCGGGGTCGAGAACTGCTGGAGCTCGACCTGTGCTTCGCTGCGAACGTGCCGCGGCGGCAAGGCTGCTTCGAGCCAGTCGAACCGCGCTTCGGCTTCGTGTACATTCGTCGCCAGATCGATCCGTGAGGACTCTCGAAGCCAGAGTAGTGCGCCGATCTCGACCGCGCTGTTGTAGTCGTCGATCGTCCAGGCACCTCCCCAATCCAGAACACCGGTCTCTTCGGCGAACAGCCCGGAAATGTCGGTACGGGTAAGATGACGTCCCGAAGCAAGAAGCGCGGCAACTCGGGTGCCAATGGCATAGGCCAAGGGCTTGGACGGCAACTGCTCGCCGGCGGGAAACAGGTCTGATTGAAACATGGCAATTCGTCCTCCTAATGAAGGCATCGGGGCACGCCCTCTGCCGGATCAGGAATTCGAGAAGCCCTCTCTCCTCTACGGCGCCGCCTTGCGGCTCAGCCATGCTGTCAGTTCATCGTTCCAGTCGGTGTCGCGTGAGGATGGTTTGCGAACGTGGATCGTCCGTTCATCGCAGGCATAGGCGGACAGGCCACGCGAGGCAGCCAGCTCGCCGCCAGCATCGTGATCGACGAAGAGATGAAGCTCGGTCACGCTTTCGGGCACACTAACGAGGCCGAAACGCTCATTCCCCAGGGTCGCCCAGACGGGAATGCCGGTGAGAGCATAAGCCGACATCGCGCTCTCGATTCCCTCAGCAAGGCCGAGCTTGCCAGAGGCCGGAGCGAAGAGGCGGACAGCAGATTCACCGAGCGCGCCAAGCGCGCGTTTCGGCTTGTCGAAAGCGGCCTTGGTATTGCCCGAAAGGAACGTGCGATGGACGGCGACCGGCCCCTCGTCGAGGCTGACTGCCGCGATCAGGGCGGGCAAAAAGCGGGTCCGTCCTTTTGGACCAAGCGGCGTTCGTGGATGGAAGCGGAGCGCTGGAGATGCGGCGAGGATGCCGCGGCTCTCAAGATATTCCTTTGCCGGACTGGCACGCAGTGGCTGTGCATCGCGCCAGATCCTCAGCGCTGCCGCCGAGGGTTTGCGGGTGCTGGTCGGTTCGGGGCCGTTGGTGGTCGCAGAAGCTGAAAAAAGCGCCGGTGCCTCGAATCCTTCACGCGCCAATGCAGACAACACGCTCTGCTGATCGCATCCCGCAAAGCAATGGAAGAGGATGGCCTGTCGGCCGAGCGACACACCGAGTGACGGCGTGCGATCATCATGCGCAGGGCAGCAGGCCATGCCCTTGGTGCCGGACCACTTGCCGCCCCGGCTTTCGCAGATCTTGCGGGCGGTGTCCTCAAGCGAGGTACGTGACAGGGTTGAATTCGAAACGGGCATACCGGCTCCATCGCCTCACAATTGCCCCTCCAACCGACCCTCTCTCCTCTCGGATAAGCACGCAAAAAAGCGTTTTCCTACACCTATTTGTTCTATTTATGTTCTCTTACAGATCGAGGCAAGGTGAAAGGTTATGCGATGCGAATGTATCTGGTGGCCTGCGGTTGCGGTGCGCTAGCGATTGCGATTGCGATAGCGATACCGATCTCGGGGTCTGCGCGGGCGCGGGAGTTTCAAGTCTTCGACCATGACCTCAGCAAAGTTGAGGTTACAACCGACAAAGGTCTTGGCTTTAACCCGACTGCAATCGACTTGGCCAAACCAGAAGGCGGCAAGGCTTATATCGATAGAAGCTTCAAGGAAGCTTTGTACGAGCCACTCATCCGGCAAGCTGAAGCGCGATACCAATTACCGCCTCGACTGCTTCAGGCCCTGATTTGGCAGGAATCGCGGTTCAACCCGATGGCGATCAGTCCGGCTGGCGCCGCTGGTCTCGCTCAACTGATGCCGGGAACGGCAAGAGAACTCGGTGTCAGCAATCGCCACGATCCGGCTCAGAACATCGACGGTGGCGCGCGGTATCTGAAGCAGATGCTAGAGCGCTTTGGTGCGATCCATCTCGCGCTGGCCGCCTACAACGCTGGACCCGGCGCCGTGTCGCGAGCCGGCGGGATACCGAAAAATCGGGAAACGCCTGGATATGTGAAGAGCGTTATCGACCGATGGATGGCATACAGCTCGATATGACTACGAATCGGAAAAGGATCAGCGGACGGCTCGAGCATCTTCCTCGGGGAGCTGCAATTGTAACCGATGCCGGTGATCACTGGGTTCTTGAAGACTATGAACCCTCAAACGATGACTTCGGATTTGAAGTTACCGCAGAGGGTATTGTCGTCGGGTTCGACCGGCTTCGCGTCGAATGGCTTGGTCAGGTGTTCGCTTAGGAGCAGGTCAAGCAGCCCTCAAGACCGCAATGTTTTGCGGCTTGCCGCCGATGGAGTCGAGGAAGTCTGCCCAATCCTGCAACATTGCACGCCGAGGAGCGAGATATTCGGCAGCATTGTATGCTCCGCGAACTTCGTTTTCTTCGCTGTGTGCCAATTGCAGTTCGACCCAGTCTTCATGATATCGACGGATCCACATCGGGGGATCGCCGACCTCGACAAGCTGCTCATTCGCCCAGGTGCTCGCCAGACCCCTGAAGCCGTGAACAGTTTGCCGCCCGTGGTAACCGAGCCGATAGAGGCCATAGATCATCGTATTCTCTGAGAGCGGCATCTTGGGCTTCTGGCCTGGAAAGACGTATTTACCTTCGGACTTGCTGATCAAATCCTGAGCAAGAGAAGCGGCTTGTCGCGACAGTGGCACGATATGCTCGCGGCCCATTTTCATCCGGTCAGCGCCAATGCGCCATACTGGTGAAGGTCCACCCATATCTTCGAACTCGTGCTTCTTGGCGAATCGAAGCTCCTTCGTCCGCACCCATGTAAGAAGAGCGAAATTCAATGCTGCCCGGGTAATCTCGGAGCGTCTCTCACCCTCTTCTTGATATTGCCCGATCTTAATCATCAGCTCGGGTAGCTGCGCGAGAGGTAGCTTCGCCATATGCTTGACCCGAGGCCGTGGCTTCAGTGCCCCGCGAAGATGCGCAGTAGGGTCGGAATCACAAAGGCCGCTGGCAATAGCGAACTGGAACACCTGTCCAATACATTGCTTTGCCCGCCGACTGATGTCGAGCGCGCCGCGCTCTTCGATTTTCCGAATGACCTTCAGCACTTCTGGTGGAGTGATCTCATGCATCATGAGCTCGCCCAAGTCAGGAAACACATCCTGGTCCATGCGTGACCAGACACGCTTCGCATGCGCGGGATCGAGACTACTTGCTCTGTTCTGATGCCACATGGTGGCGATCGCCCTGAAGGTTTTGGCCTCTTCGAAGTCCCGACCCGGTTTGTGGACCATCGGGTCCCTGCCCTCAGCCAGCACACCTTTGGCAACTTTCTTGAGTTCTCTTGCTGCCGCTATTCCTACTTCGGGATAGGCGCCGAAAGAAAGCAGCTTCTCCTTACCGTGGTAACGGTATTTCAGCCGCCAGAGCTTCGAGCCGTTCTTTTGAACAAGGAGGAATAGACCCTCCCCATCCGCAAGCTTGTATGGGCGCTCTGCCGCCTTCGCTTTTTTGATCTGAATCTCACTCAAGGCCATTGGGGGTATCGCTCCTTTTCGCTACCCCCGGAAAATACCCCCAAAATACCCCCACACCAAATCCGGCTTCAAGCGAATGCAAGCGCACGCAAGCGGACGCGAATCGCTCACATCATTCTGTTTTAATTGAATTTTGCGGATGCATGCGGCCCCAAGCGAACCCATGCGGATTCGAGAATGGTAGCGGAGGAGGGACTCGAACCCCCGACACGCGGATTATGATTCCGCTGCTCTAACCACCTGAGCTACTCCGCCCCAAAGGGCATGCCGGGGCAAACGCCCGCTCAGCAGGCGGCGCATTTAGGGCCGAGCTTCGCCCCGGTCAACCGCTATTGCCGCCGAAAGGCGCAGCGTTTCACAAACTCCCACGGCCCGCCGCGATAGATGTGCAGTTCCAGCGCCGGAAAGGCGAAGCTGCGCGGCTCGATCCTGTCGCGCAGATCGGCCTGCAGCGCCCTCGCCTCGTCCTTGCTCACTTTGTTCTGGATCGTGATGTGCAAGCGCGGCTCATGCAGGTCCTGCTCGGTCAGCGAGCCATGGAAATGCTCTGCGATCCGCGCCCGCACTTCGAGCAATTGCGGGCTTTGCAGCGCAATGGCGGTTCCCTTGCCCAGATCCATCAGGCCAGCGATCCGGCCTTCGGGCGGTGGGCAGTCCTTCCCAACGCGCGGCAAGAAATCGCGCAATTCCTCAAACAGCGACGGTGCGAATGCATGGAACAGCGTTACATGCGCGTGCAGGTGATTGCGCTCGGGCGGGAAATGCGCGCGTCGCAGCGCATCGGCCCAGACGAAAATGTCATCGGGCAATGAGGCTGTCACGATAAAGGGCGAACTTCCCATTGCCCGCGACTCCCGGCTGCTCACTTGTCGTGGCTTTACTTATCGAGCATTCTGCGCGCGAGACAAGGGAGAGGGACATGAGAATCGCCATGCTTTGCGGCCTGCTGACTGGTGCGTTGCTTGCGGCAACGACTGCAGCGCAGGAAGGGGCCAAGCCCGCCTCACCCGCGACGATCGAGGCCCTGCGCGCCGCCGCCGCCGAATTGCCGCCCGATGGCACGCGCGATGCCGATTTCGCCACGCGCGGCTTCCTGGCCACGCGCGTCGATCCGGTGATCCGCGATGCGAAAGGCGATCCGGTGTGGGACCTTGACGCCTATGCCTTCGTCGATGGCGATGCCCCGCCTACGGTCCACCCCAGCCTATGGCGCCACATGCGCTACCTCAAGCGGCATGGCCTTTTCGAAGTGGCTGAAGGCGTGTGGCAGGTGCGCGGGTTCGACCTTTCAAACATGACCGTGGTGCGCGGCAAGACCGGGTGGATCCTGATCGATCCGCTCACGGCGCAGGAAGTCGCTGCAGCGGCGCTGGAACTGGTCAATGAGACACTGGGCGAGCGGCCTGTGAGCGCGGTGATCTACAGCCACAGCCATGCCGATCATTTCGGCGGAGTGCGCGGCGTTGCCAGCGAAGCGGATGTAGTGTCGGGCAAAGTCGCGATTATCGCGCCGGAACATTTCATGGAGGAAGCCGCATCCGAAAACGTAATGGCGGGCAGTGCCATGCAGCGCCGCGCCAGCTTCCAGTTCGGCGCCGGGCTTATGCCGGGCAACAGCGGGCAGATGGGCAGCGGGATCGGGTCGGCAGTTTCGCGCGGCACGATAACGCTTCTGGCGCCGACCGACACCATCACCCACACTGGTGAAATGCGCACCATCGACGGTGTGGACCTCGAATTCCAGATCGTTTCCGGCAGCGAGGCGCCTTCGGAACTCAACGTCTATGTTGCGCCCGCACGCACCTTCCTGACCGCCGAAATCGCCACTTGTACGCTCCACAACATCCTGACCCCGCGCGGGGCGAAGGTGCGCGATGCGCGCGCCTGGGCGCAATACCTGGATGAAGCGGTGCAGCGCTTCACGCCAAAAAGTGATGTCATTATCTCAAGCCATTGCTGGCCGCATTTCGGCAAGGAAGAAGGGGCAAGCTGGCTCACCGCGCAGCGCGATAACTATCGGTTCCTGCATGACCAGACGGTGCGGCTGATGAACCAGGGCGCAACCATGGCCGAAATCGCCGAAACCGTCGATCTGCCACCGCAACTGGGGCAGGATTGGTCCACGCATGGCTATTATGGAACCTACAGCCACAATTCAAAGGCGATCTACCAATATTACCTCGGCTGGTACGATGCTGTGCCCGCCAACCTCCATGCGCATCCGCCGGTTGCGCGGGCGCAGCGCATAATCGACGCGATGGGCGGCGCGGACCGGGTGATTGCGCTGGCGCACAATGCCATGGCGAGCGGCGACTATCGCTGGTCTTCGGACCTGCTGCAGCAACTAGTGTTTGCCGCACCCGACAGCACTGAGGCCGCATCGCTGCTAGCAGACAGTTATGAGCAGCAAGGCTACCAGTCCGAAAGCGCGATCTGGCGCAACCAGTTCCTGGTCGCCGCCAGCGAGCTGCGCAACGGCAGGCCCGATAGCTTCGCAACGCAAAGCCCCGACATGATCGCCGCAGTCCCGACCGACCTGCTGCTCGATTCGGCGGCGACGCGGTTCGATCCGGGCAGGTTTGGGCGCAAACTGCTGACGGTCCAGCTTAATCTGACCGGCCGCGGCGAAACCGCGGTGATCGAGGCCAACGGCAATGTGATGATCGGGCGCATAGGCGAGACTGCCAGGGCACCCGATATCACGCTGACCGGCCCTCGCCAGCTCATGCTGGGGCTATTTTTCCTGAAGCTGCCACTGGCGCAGATGCAGGCCGCAGGGTTGAAGGTGGAAGGAGATGCTGCAGCTATGCAAGCGCTGCTCGATGCGCTCGACCCTGTGCCGGGGGCATTCGATATCGTGAAGCCTTAAGCCAGGGACGGCGCACTATATCTCGCCGCGTTCGCGCCGGATCTGGCGCCACTTGGAAACATTAGCTTCATGCTCGGCATAGGTATCGGCGAAGGCGTGGCCCCCGCTGCCGTCGGCGACCATGTAGATCGCGCTAGTGCGCTCGGGATCGAGCACGGCGGCGATGCTCTCGCGCCCCGGATTGGTGATCGGCCCCTTGGGCAAGCCCGCCATCGAATAGGTGTTGTAATCATTGACCGCGTCGATTTCCGACCGGCGGATGCGGCGCCCCAGCGGCTTGCCCTTGGTGATCGGGTAAATGATTGTCGGGTCGGCCTGCAGCCGCATCCCGATCTTCAGCCGGTTCGAATAGAGCCCCGCCACCATGCGCCGTTCGGAGGGGACGCCGGTCTCCTTCTCGACCACCGATGCCAGGGTCAATGCTTCGCGCGGAGTGCTTACCGCGATGTCCGCACGGCGCTTCTCCCATGCTTCGGCGAGATAGGCGGCCATAGCGGCCTGCATCCGGTCGAGCACTGCCTGCCGACTTTCGCCGCGCTCGAAGTCATAGGTGTCGGGAAGCACTGAGCCCTCGGCAGGCACGGCCACGTCACCGGTAAGCAAATCCTCGGCCATGAGCCGCTCGTGCACGAGAATCGAGGGCATGCCTTCGGGCACCGTGACGAACCGGCGGATCACGTCGCCTTGCTGGAATGCGCGCAGAATATCGGCCTGGCTCATGCCCGGCTCGAGCTGGAACTCGCCCGCCTGGATCGGGGTGCTCCTTCCCAGCAGCCTCGCGCGCAGCACGAAACCGTCGGCCGAGCTAATCAGCCCTTCGTCCTCCAGCTTCTCCGCAACCGAAGTGAGCGAAGAACCCGAGGGGATGACAAAAGAGGTTTCCTCTTCGACGCTGGCAGAGCCGAAGAGGACCGAAACCGCCAGCGCCCCGGCGATCAGCAGAGCTGCAATGGCCGCAACGAAGCAGCCGAGCCTCCTCACGTCAGTCGACCTGCTTCATCACCAACGAAGCATTGGTGCCGCCGAAGCCGAAGCTGTTGTTGAGCACAGCGCGCACCTGGCGCTTCTTTGCCACCAGCGGGACCAGGTCGACGCCTTCGGTGCCTTCGTCCGGAGTATGCAAATTGAGCGTCGGCGGGACGATCTGGTCGCGCATCGCGAGGATGCAGAAGATCGCCTCAACCGCACCGGCGCCGCCCAGCAGGTGGCCGATTGCGGATTTGGTCGAGCTCATCGACGCGCCCGACAGATCGTCACCCAGCACGCGCTTCACGGCAGCTAGCTCGATCGTGTCGGCCATGGTCGAAGTCCCGTGCGCATTGACATAGTCGATGTCGCCGCGGCCGAGACCCGCCTTGCGCAGCGCCATTTCCATGGCCAGCTGCGCGCCCTTGCCCTCTGGGTGCGGCGCGGTGACGTGGTAGGCGTCGCCCGACAGGCCATAGCCGACTACTTCGGCATAGATCTTCGCGCCGCGCGCCTTGGCCTGCTGGTATTCTTCGAGCACGACAACGCCTGCGCCCTCGCCCATCACGAAGCCGTCGCGATCCTTGTCATAGGGGCGGCTGGCTTCGGTCGGGCGGTCGTTCATGCTCATGTTGAGCGCCTTCGCCTGAGCGAAGCCCGCCACACCGAGCGGGTTGATGGTCGATTCGGAACCGCCCGCCAGCATTACATCGGCATCGCCGTCCTTGATCATGCGTGCGGCATCGCCAATAGAGTGCGCGCCGGTCGAACAGGCGGTCACGACCGCATGGTTCGGCCCCATCAGCCCGTATTTGATCGAAACCTGGCCGCTGATCAGGTTGATCAGACGCCCGTGTACGAAGTGCGGCGACACGCGGCCCGGGCCCCGCTCGTGCAGATTGACCGATTCGAGTTCGATACCCGGCAGGCCGCCGATGCCCGAACCGATCGAGCAGCCGGTACGCAGCTTGCGATCGTCATCCATGTCGACCAAGCCGGCGTCTTCAAGCGCCTGCCCGGCGGCGTCGATGCCATAGACGATGAACGGATCGACCTGGCGCTGGACCTTGTGGTCGACGCGCTTGTTGGCGTCGAAACCATACTCGTGGTCGGCCGGCTTCACTTCGCAGGCGATCTGGCACTTCTGGTCCGACGCGTCGAAACGCGTGATTGGTCCCGCGCCGCTCTTGCCCGCGATCAGGTTCTGCCAGGTCGTTTCCACATCGCCGCCCAAAGGGGTGACGAGGCCAAGACCAGTTACGACAACGCGACGCATTCGCTACTCTCCGAAAAATGACACAGGCCCGGCCCGCTGACGGGTCGGGCCTGTTCAGTTACCGCCGCACAGGGCGGCGGTCCCTAGCCACAAGGGTGTTAGCCCTTGTTCTCTTCGATATACTTGGTGGCGTCGCCGACGGTGGTGATCTTCTCAGCCGCATCGTCGGGGATTTCCACGCCGAATTCTTCTTCGAACGCCATCACCAGTTCGACGATGTCGAGGCTGTCTGCTCCCAGATCGTCGATGAAGCTGGCTTCTTGAGTGACCTTGTCGGCCTCTACACCAAGGTGCTCGACAACAATCTTCTGCACGCGGTCGGCAGTATCGCTCATAATGATCCCTCTGTTCCTAGGGTTTTGAATTTCGGCTTTCGCCCTAATGAACGGCGCTGGTTAGCGCAAGGGCTCTTCGCAATAGATGGTATCGCAGCAGCGAGCTGTCAAACAAGCATAGCTATTGGGCAGGCACTCCTCGCGACGCTACCGAGGCAAGCACCGCCCGGTTCTGGCCCATCATTGCCAGCTGCTGCCTCGCCCTGAAGCGGCTTGTTACCCGCGCATGCCCGGAACTGAAGCGAGCGCTGTCAGACACCAATACCAGCTGATTATAGGCGTCAGCCGCTATGTCGAGCTGTGCATCAGCCTCCCTGCACAAGGCCGCATTGTAAAGCGCCGAAGGCTGCAAGGGATTCCGCGAAAGCACCTCCTCGAAGAGCATGCACGCGCCAACCGGATCGCTTTTGGTCAGCTTGATCGCCTGCTTGAACGCCTTGCGGTCTGCTCCCTTCAATCCCTTGCGGCTCTCCAGGATGCGAAAGCGATTGAAGCGTTGCTCCGGCGCCAAATCGAGCCGGACCAGCCGGGCAAAGCGAGAAACCATCGCATCGAGCATAGTATCAGGCAAAGGAACGTAAGAGCTATCAGTACAATAACGCTCTGAATTCACGAAACTATCCTGCCGCCGGTAAAGGATGCCCTCCTCTGCAGCCAGCGCGACTTCGGGGTTGAAGTTCACGTGCAATCGTCGACATTCGAAAGTCTCTGTCAGACTTTCGACGCATTTCTTGTGCTTCTTTTCACCCACAATTTCTTGGCGCAAACATGTGGTGCGCTCGATCATGCCATCCGGAGCATGATGGACATTGGAACCAGCGTATCCGCGTAATATCGCGCGGTCGAAATCCGCAGCCTCATCGCCGAAAGCAGCTGGGACAAGTCGGAAGAACGGCTCGCCATAAATTTGCGCCGAACCAAGCTGGTTGGCGAGCGCATTTTCCAGCACAATGCCTTCACGCCCGCGGATCGGCTCAATGGCAATTGCGCTGATCCCGCGCGCGCCATCGGTATTCGCAGCGTAGACGCCTTCTACGGCCACTTGCTCTGCCTGCGCCGATAGGCTCGGCAAAACACAAGCCGCTGCCAGCAGTGTCGCTATCTTTCGAAACGCCATATCGCTTCCCCCACATAAGGATGAGGCGACATCTCTATTCAGATAAACCCAACCTAAGCTGAACAGACCAACCGTCTACGATTATTTTTGCTCTTTCGGCGGCTCGACCACGCGCAAATGCAATTCGCGCAGCTGCTTCGGCTCTGCTAAGCTTGGCGCCCCCATCAGCAGGTCTTCCGCCTTCTGGTTCATTGGGAAGAGGGTGATTTCGCGCAGGTTCTCTGCGCCGCACAGCAGCATCACGATGCGGTCGACACCGGCAGCCATGCCGCCATGCGGCGGTGCGCCATACTGGAACGCGCGGTACATGCCGCCGAATCGTTCTTCCACATCAGCCTTCGACAGGCCAACGATCTCGAACGCTTTCACCATCGCGTCAGGCTTGTGGTTGCGGATCGAACCCGATGCGATTTCATAGCCGTTGCAGACCAGGTCGTACTGATAGGCGTTGATCGTAAGCGGATCCTGCGTTTCCAGCGCTTCTATCCCGCCCTGCGGCATAGAGAACGGGTTGTGGCTGAAATCGACCTTCTTCTCTTCTTTGTCATATTCATAGAAGGGGAAATCGACGATCCAGGCCAGTTCGAAGCGATCCTTGTCGATCAGTTCGAGCTGTTCGCCCACGCGGATGCGCGCAGCGCCGGCCAGCTTGGCCGCTTCGGCTTCCTTGCCCGCTGCGAAGAACAGGCCGTCATTCTCGCCCAGCCCCAGCTCGGCATAGATATCCTCCATGCGCTCGGATCCGTGATTCTTGGCGATCGGGCCACCGTATTCGCCGCCCTTGCGGGTGACGTAGCCTAGGCCGGCAAAGCCTTCCTTGCGCGCCCAGTCGTTCATGTCGTCGAAGAACTTGCGGCTCTTATCATGCGTGCCCGGCGCGGGGATCACGCGGACGACGCCGCCTGAACCGACGATCTTCTCGAAAAGGCCGAATCCCGACTGCTCGAAATGCTTCGATACGTCGGTGATGACCAGCGGGTTGCGCAGGTCCGGCTTGTCGCTGCCGTATTTCAGCATCGCTTCGGCATAGGGAATGCGCGGGAAGCTGCCCGAAGGTGTGACATGCCGCCCTTCGGCGAATGCTTCGAATGTGCCGGCGATCACCGGCTCCATCGTGTCCCACACCTCTTCCTGCGTGACGAAGCTCATCTCCAGGTCAAGCTGGTAGAATTCGCCCGGCAAGCGGTCGGCGCGCGGATCTTCGTCGCGAAAACACGGCGCAATCTGGAAATAGCGGTCGAAGCCCGCAACCATCAACAGCTGCTTGTACTGCTGCGGGGCCTGAGGCAGCGCATAGAACTTGCCTGCGTGGATTCGGCTCGGCACCAGGAAGTCGCGTGCGCCCTCGGGCGAAGACGCCGTGAGGATCGGGGTCGAGAATTCGTTGAAGCCCGCCGCCTTCATCCGCTCGCGCATGTCGGCAACGACAGCAACGCGCGTCATGATGTTCTTGTGCAACGTCTCGCGCCGCAGGTCGAGGAAGCGGTATTTGAGGCGGATATCCTCGGGATACTCCTGCTCGCCCGCAACCGGCAGCGGCAGCTCCTCGGATGCACTTTGCACAATCACGCCGCGCGCAAACACTTCGATCTCGCCAGTCGAAAGGTTGGCATTCACCGTCTCGGCACTGCGCGCCTTGACCACGCCATCGATCGTCACGACCGATTCGACCCGTGTGGCTTCGAGCACTGCAAGCGCAGGCGAATCCTCGTCCGTCACGATCTGGGTGATGCCATAATGATCGCGCAGGTCGACAAACAGCACCCCGCCGTGGTTGCGCTTGCGGTGAATCCAGCCTGAAAGGCGCACGGTTTCGCCGACCTGGGCTTCACCAAGCTGTGCGCAATTGTGGGTACGATAGGCGTGCATCTAAAATCTTTCCATTTTCGGGTGTATGGCGCTAAGGGCGCGCCCGACAAAACGCGCGCGAACCCGTGTGCGGTATCAAGCGCGCGCTAACAGGCGAAGAGGGTGCTTTTGTCAAGGCTCCCGAACCAATCTGGGCCTCACGGCCCGAGGGCGGCACTCCGCCCGACACGAAGAAAAGACGAATGAAAATACACGATCTGATTACTACGACCGAGGCGCTGGAACAGCTGTGCACCCGCCTTGCCACCTCAGAGTTCGTCGTGGTCGACACGGAATTCATGCGCGAGAACACCTATTGGCCCGAACTTTGCCTGGTACAGATCGCGAACGAGGAAGAGGCCGCGGCGATCGATCCGCTGGCCGACGGGATCGACCTTGCGCCGCTGCTCGAGTTGCTGACCGCCAATGAAGACGTGCTCAAGGTGTTCCATGCCGGTGGGCAGGATGTCGAGATCATCGTCAACCTGACCGGCAATACGCCCTACCCCATCTTCGACACGCAGATCGCGATGATGGCGATCAGCCAGTCCGAACAGATCGGCTATGCCAACCTCGTCGAAAGCTGGCTGGGCCTGACCATCGACAAGGGCGCGCGCTTCACCGACTGGAGCCGACGCCCGCTGACCGACCGGCAGATCGAATATGCCATCGGCGACGTGACGCACCTGTCAAAGATCTTCCCCAAGATCCTCAAGCGGCTGATCAAGACCGGGCGTGGCGCGTGGCTCGACGCGGAAATGGAAAAGCTCGGCGATCCGTCCAATTACCTCACCGATCCGGGCGAAGCCTGGCGGCGAATCCGCCAGCCGGGCCGCAATCCGCAAGTGCTCGGCCGGCTGAAAGCGCTCGCCGCATGGCGCGAAAGCGAAGCCCAGCACAAGAACATCCCGCGCGGCCGCATCATGCGCGACGAGACGCTGGCCGACATCGCCAGCCATCCCCCCCGCCAGCAGGCCGACCTAGCCAAGGTGCGCGGGCTGTCGAGCGCATGGCGCGACAATGACATCGGCAAGCGCCTGATGAAGGTGCTGGAGAAGGCCGAGCCGCTCGACAAGGACGACATCCCGGAAAAGATGAAGCGCGGCGCCCCGCTAGGCAAGGACGGCGCACTGGTGGCCGATCTGCTCAAGCTTCTGCTCAAGATACGCGCGCGCGAAATCGACGTGGCCGCCCGCCTGCTGACCCGCGCCGAGGAAATGGAAGCGCTCGCCGCCGGTGTGCGCGACCTGCCGGTGCTGCAGGGCTGGCGCTACGAGATTTTCGGTCGCGAGGCGCTCGAGCTGGTCGACGGAAAGCTTGCCTTCGCGGTCAGGAACGGCAAGCTGACCATGACGCATATCGACGACATGCAGGCCATCATGGAACAGCCGCAGGCCGCTGAGTAAGCTGCGCCCCGTGAGCACCTACCTCCCGACAATCAAGCAACTGCAATATCTTGTCGCGCTGCACGAACACGGGCATTTCGGGCGCGCGGCGGAAAGCTGCTTCGTTTCACAATCGACGCTTTCAGCTGGCCTGCGCGAACTCGAGTCGCTGTTGGGCGTGACGCTGGTCGAACGCAGCCGCCGGGTGGTGCGTTTCACTACACTGGGAGAACAGGTGGTGGAGAAGGCGCACCGCCTGCTGCGCGAGGCGGAAGAACTGTCGGACCTGGTGCAGGCCGCCGGTAAGCCCTTGGCGGGCACGGTCAAGATGAGCGTGATCCCCACGATCGCGCCCTTCCTGCTTCCGCGCATCTTGCCGCGCCTCCGCCGCGAGCGACCGGAACTCAAGCTGCTTCTGCGCGAAGAGACCAGCCACGCCGCAGTCGAATCGCTCCAGCATGGGCGGGTCGATTGTGTGCTGCTCGCCCTGCCCTTCATCACCGGCGAGGTGGAGATGGAGCATATTGCAGACGACCGACTGTTCGTCGCCTTCCCCAAGGACGATCCGCGCGATCCTCCTGCCAGCATCCCCCCGGCGATGATCGATGAAGGGCGGCTCCTGCTGCTGGAAGACGGGCATTGCCTGAAGGAACACGCGCTGGCGGCCTGCAATCGCCCCGAGCTGCGGGCCTCGGCTACCATGATCGGCACGTCTCTGCACACGCTGGTGCAAATGGTGAACAATGACCTGGGGCTGACAATGCTGCCCGAAATGGCGCTGGAGGCGGGCATCCTCAACGGCACCGACGTTGTCGCGCGCCCGGTAAAATCCGCTAATGCCAAGCGCGAGATCGCGCTTATCTGGCGCAAGAACAGCCCGCGCTCCGAGGAATTCAAATTGCTGGCGGAAGAACTGCGAGCGGGCTAGAAACTTATAAAATATCGGTCGCACGAATATTACTTTCTATTCATGGCATTCTTTGAGCAAGCAAAGCGCGATCCCGCTGCGGATGCGTTTTCGCTGGCAATGCTCTTATTGCTGATCCTTTCGCTCGGCTGGCTCCTTTACGGAGAAAACATGGACAGCGTATATGCGGGAATAGGTGCGCTACTCGCCATTCCATTTGTGCTGAGTGCTCTGATCGTGCGCGGATCGGGCATGCAGTATTCGCTCTGGGGCGCTTGCTGGCGCCAATCATTCTGTTCGCGATCATGTTTCTCGCGGTTTACTTCGGGGCAGCCGAAGGGTTGGTCTGCATCATGATGGTGATCCCGTTATGGATTTTATCCGGCCTTGGCGGTGGCCTCCTTGTGATCATCTACAATTACGGCGAAGCCGAGCGCGACGACGACGATCTGGGTGTTCGATTGAAGGCAATCGGATGGGCTCTCTTCCCGATCGCAATCATCTTCGGCGAGATGTATTCGCCGCCGCAATGGACGACCAAAGTGGTCGAGCGCCAGGTGATCATCGACGCTGCGGCTGATGAGGTTTGGGCATTGCTGGTCAGCATTCCGGAAATCCACGCCGACGAAGGCTTGTCAAACTTCACACAAGATTGGTTGGGTGTGGCCCGACCAAGCGAGGCGAAGCTGGTCGAACGCGATGGCAAGATGGTCAGACTCGCCAGATGGGGCACCGACATCCGCTTTAAAGAGTAATAACGATGATCGAGCCAGCCACACAGCTCAGCTGGCGCTTAGCCGACCCAGAAGATTCCGTCCAGCCTTACACCGACAGGCATATTTCCCCTGACGGGCCAACCCTCTGGATTTTTGCGGGCCAATAAAAGCTGCGCTCCATCGCCCCCAGCAAGACGAGCGTAACGCTGGCGACAAGCTACGAAATGCGCAGCAACCTCGATTGGTATCTGGCCTGGTGGGGCGAACTTATGCTTGGTGACGTTCAGGACAATGCCCTGGCGATCGTGAACCAGCGCGCCGAAGCGAGCTAGACCGCGCGCCTTAGGCCGCTTTGAGCAGTTTCGCGTCGGCGAATTTCTGGATCTTCTCGGCGGCGATCAGCGGCACCACCACTGACAGCGCAATGCCTGCAAGCGAACAGAAGCCGACCCACAGCGCCATCCACGAGCCGCCCGCCATAAACATGGCGTAAAGCACCGGCACCGCCATCACAGCATCGCGCACTTCGTTGAAGATAAGCACTACCCAGCCGACCTTCAGAAATGCAGCAAGCAAGGTAGAGAGTGTTGCGCTCATGGGGCCTGAATACCCCGCAAAACTTTCGAAGTGGTTGATGCACGCGAGGATGGCTGCTGCGGCAGGCAACGGAAAACGGGCATAATGCCAAAGTTTCTGGGCGCGTTGGCCGATCCGAGAGTGGCTACTCAATCCATATGCTTGAGGCCAACACGCAGATAATCCCACCCTGTCATTAGCGTCAGGATCGCAGCGGCCCATAGCGTCGTGAGGCCAACAGTGTGTGGCACGTTGGCGACGATGCCGCCGATTGTCATGTTCCAGTCTGGAAGCCCACCGCCGAGGATCAAGGCCCCGAGCGCCACAAGCTGGAAGGTCGTTTTCCACTTGGCCAGCGTGGTCACCGGAACCGAAACCTGAAGGCTGCCAAGGAATTCGCGCAGGCCAGAAACCGCGATCTCGCGCACGAGGATGATCAGGCCTGCAATCACATGCATGTCGCCGACATATGGTCCGCGAAGCACGCCCTGCGCGGTGAGGACGAGGATCACCGCAGCCACCATGATCTTGTCCGCGATGGGATCGAGGAAAATGCCTAGCTTCGACACCGCGCCGCTCGAACGGGCAAGATAGCCGTCGAAATAATCGGTGATCCCCATCACGCAGTAGAGCCCGAATGCGAGCAGATAGCCCAGCTCCCAATTGGGCCACCATATCAGGAAGGCCAGCAAGGGGACCGCGGCGATCCGCGACAGGGTGAGGAGATTGGGAAGAGTCAGCATCTTGCCGACCTGTCTAGCGCTTCGGCGCACCGGGCAAAAGATGGCGCGCAGGCTTGTTCACTACAGCGCGCGGCCCTAGTGTCGGCAAACGGGAGCAGCAGCAAGGCCGATTGGATGACCACTTCAACGCAACTGCTGCGCCAGCGGCGCTTCCTCCCGCTCTTCTGCACCCAGCTGCTCAACGCCTTCAACGACAATCTCTATAAGACCGCGATGGTGCTGTTCGTAGTGTACAGCGTCTATATCGACGAAAGCGCCGAGGGAATGTTTAGCGCGGTCGCATCGGCGCTGTTTATTTTCCCATTTTTCGTGCTTTCGGCATTGGCCGGGCAATTGGCCGACATGCGCGACAAGGCGCGCATCATCCGGATGGTGAAATTGTGCGAGGTCGGCCTGATGCTGATCGGTGCGTGCGGTCTCTACCTGGCGTGGCGCGGCATCGCGGTCGACACGCTGGCAATCCCGCTGCTGCTGCTGGCGCTGTTCCTCACGGGCGTGCAATCTACTTTCCTCGGGCCGATCAAATACGCGATCCTGCCGCAGCACCTCGAAAGGGATGAAGTGCTTGCAGGTACCGGCCTGGTCGAAGCAGGCACCTATATCGCGATCCTGGCGGGAACGATCCTAGCCGGGTGGATTCCGGTCGAATGGGCGGCGGGCGGCATCATCGTCACTTCGGTGATCGGTTACCTCACCAGCCGCCAGGTGCCTGCGGCACCGCCCATCGCGAAGGCGGAGAAGCTCGACTGGCACATCATCCGCGCATCTATCGCGCTGCTTCGCAAAACCATGCACGATCGCCAGATCTATTATGCGGTCCTGTCGATCAGCTTCTTCTGGACCATCGGCGCGGTGCTGTTCATCCAGTTCCCACCGCTCGCCAAAAATACGCTGATGGCGAGCAAGGAAGTGGCCAGCCTATTCCTGGTGATCTTCTCTATCGGGGTCGCTATCGGATCGGTTTCGGTCAATGCCTTGCTCAAGGGCACCGTCTCGGCGCGCTATTCCCCCGCATCGGTGATGGCGATGGGGCTGTTTGTGGTAGCCTTCTACATCGTGTGCCGCTTGTGGCAGGCCGACCAGCCGACGGAACTGCTCACGGTCCGCGAATTCCTCTCATGGCCGCTTGCCAGCGTAATCATGCTGTGCCTGCTTGGTATAGCGGTGGCCGGCGGCATGTTTGTGGTGCCGCTTTACGCATTCCTAACCACGCGCTGCTCACCCGATGCAGCAGCGCGCACGATAGCTGCCAACAACATCATCAATGCCGGTGCAATGGTTGCCGGATCGCTCGCCGCTATGGCGCTGAGCGCGCTGGACGTTCCATCAGTTGAACAATTGCTGCTGAGCGTGGCGATGTGCCTGTTTTCGGCATGGCTCGGCCAGCGGCTTCACTGCGCCGAGATTGAAGCGGGACCGCTTTAGGAAAAGAAGACGAGCACTGCCGCGAAAGTGGCAAAGTAAACGGTGGCAAAGCCCCGCACATCCTGGCGCGTCAGCTTCCACAACACTTCGGCCGGAGCCTCATATTCGTTGTTGCGGACATGGGCCTGCAACAGCGCCCGGAAGGGGTGCCGTGTTCTCTCGTCTGTCAGAACTAGGTTTCTACGCATACTGTTTCTTAACCCAATGCTAACCATTGTGCGCGGCAGAAATCCGCGCTGTAGCAGCGCGGGACATTAAGCATCCCTGTTCATGCTGGGCTGTGGATAGATTGCCTCCGCATCCTTGCCCAGCTAAGCGCGAAAACATGACTGCACGCCCGACTCCCGATGCCGCGAAACTGCTGGTCGACTGCCTGATCGAGCAGGGCGCGGACCGCATCTTCACCGTTCCCGGCGAGAGCTTCCTGCAAGTGCTCGATGCACTGCATGGCCGCGACGAAATCGAACTGGTCACCTGCCGACAGGAAGGCGGCGTCGTCTTCATGGCCTGTGCCGACGGTACCATGACGGGGCGGCCCGGTATCGCCTTCGTCACGCGGGGCCCGGGCGCGACCAATGCCAGCATCGGCGTACATGTGGCGCAACAGGATTCGCAGCCGATGATCCTGTTCGTGGGCGACGTCGATCGCTCGATGCGCGAACGCGAAGGCTTCCAGGAAATCGACTTCCCCGCATTCTTTGGCCCGATTTGCAAATGGGCCGCGCGGATCGACAATGCCGACCGCATCCCCGAATTCGTGGCACGCGCCTATGCTACCGCGATTTCCGGCCGCCCCGGCCCGGTGGTACTGGCGCTTCCCGAAGATATGCTCAGCGATGCGACGCAAGCAACGCCCCGCCCCTTTGTCAGCCGCCCCGCGCAGGCGGCTTGCCCTGACGCGATGATGGCGCTGATGGCGATGATTTGCGATGCTGCCAGCCCCATCGCGATCATCGGCGGCGCGGGATGGAACCCCAAGGCGCGCGAGAATTTCCAGCGCTTCGCCGAGCGGATCGGCCTGCCGGTCGCGACCGCATTCCGCAGGCAGGACGCCATATCGCCTTCTTCGCCGGTCTATGCCGGCAATCTCGGCTACGGCCCCAACCCCAAGCTGGTCGAACGCGTCAAACAGGCCGATCTCGTGCTGGCGATCGGCGCGCGGCTGGGCGAAGCGACCACCGATGGCTACAGCTTCCCCGCGCTCGACCGCGAGGATCAATTACTGGTGCACATCCACCCCGATCCGGAGGAGCTGCACCGCGTCTATCGCACGGATTTAGCCATGTGCTGCGCGATGGACGAGTTCGCCGAAGCGGCGGCGCTGTGGGAAGACCGGTCGATCATTTCCTTCAATGCAGGGACCGAAGCCCATGCAGAATGGGAAACCTGGGCAACTCCGAAGCCCGCGCAATTCGCGCTCGACCTGGGGCAATGCGTCGCCTTCATGCGCGAGACCTTCCCGGCCGACACGATCATCTGCAACGGCGCAGGCAATTTCTCCGGCTGGTGGCACCGCTATTGGAGATACGAGGGCTTCCCGACCCAGCTGGCCCCCACTTCGGGCGCGATGGGATATGGCGTTCCAGCAGCAGTGGCCGCAGCGCGCCGCTTCCCGGAACGGACCGTGGTGGCGCTGGCAGGCGATGGCGATTTCCTGATGAACGGGCAGGAACTGGCAACAGCCGTGCAGCACGGGTGCGACATGATCGTGCTGGTGATCGATAATGGCGCCTACGGCACGATCCGGATGCATCAGGAGCGCGAATTCCCCTTTCGCGTTTCGGGCACGAAGCTCGCCAATCCTGACTTCGCGGCGCTGGGCGCGGCCTATGGCGCGTGGAGCGCGCGGGTGGAAACGACGGATCAGTTCAAGCACGCGCTGTCCGAAGCGCAGGGCCTGCGCGGGCTGCGCCTGATACATTGTGTGATCGAAGTCGAACAGCTTGCCGCCAGCGGCGCAACCGTCAGCGGGCTGAGGTCGCGCTGATCAGCCCTTTGCCAGCCCGCCGCCGAGTTCGAGGATCACCTTCCATTCATCGGGCGTGATCTCGGCCACTGAAAGGCGCCCGAGCCGGATCAGCTCGCACTCTGGCAGGCGCGGATCGGCCTTGATTTGCTGAAGCGTGACTGGCTGCGTGAGCTTTGCCTTGGGCTTGATCTTCACCGCCGCCCATTTGCCTTCGGGATCGGTCGGATCGGTGATGCCTTCGACCGAAATCGTGACCACGCCGACGATCTCCAGCCCTTCGCGCGAATGATAGAAGAAGGCTTCCTCGTTCAGTTTCATGGCCGCGAGATTGTTCCTCGCGCGATAGTTGCGAACCCCGTCCCACGTGCCTTCCTTTTCGGCGACGAGATCGTCCCAGCTGTATTTGAACGGTTCCGATTTCATCAGCCAATAGCGTGGCAAGTTTCTGCTCCCTGTGGTTCGGTGGAAGTCCTCCCTAACGCCCCTGAAGCGACTGCACCAGAGATCGCGCGCAGCTCACGGTTAACGGTATCTTTAACACGATCGGCGACAGCGGCATCGTGTGAGCAATCCATTGGGCAGCCCGTAATGACCCGAAGTTGACGCTATCGGTCAACATCTCGCCCGTGCAAATGCGTGATCGCTGGTTCTCTCAGCGGCTGCTCAAATTGCTGGTCGAGCACAATTGCCCCGCGCAAAGGCTCGAAATCGAAATCATCGGACCCTGCCTGCACAAGAATATCGGCATGGTGCGCTCGATGATCTCCAGCCTGCGTAACCAGGGCGTGAAGGTCAGCCTTGACGATTTCGGCACAGGTTATGCCAGCCTGTCGCAGCTGCGCACCCTGCCCTTAGATCGGATCAAGATCGACCGCAGCTTCTTTCGCGAGTTGAACTACAGGGACAGCGGCAAGATCGTTGACGCAATCGTGTCGCTTGGCAACGGGCTCGAAATGTCCATCACAGCCGAAGGGATCGAGAACGAAGCGATCCTCGAAACGCTGCGCCAGATGGGCCAGCTCAAGGGCCAGGGCTATCTCTATGGCCATCCTGAGCCTACCGACGGGGTGATCGAGCGCCTGCGCGGCCAGGGACGGCTCAGCGAGGCAGGAGAAAGCCCCAAAGACAGCGGCGCTGTCACTGACGAGCTTGCCGACCAACCGCGCGCATAGGCCTGAGCTCACGGCCTTACCCCCTCAGGTCTGCGAAATGCTGGACGCCGAAGCGCCGCGCGCATAGAGCGCGCAACATCATGCGCGTCCCCTTCACCAAGATGCACGGCCTCGGCAATGATTTCATCGTCCTCGACGGGCGGGAACCCTCCCTGCCCGCAATCTCGGGACGTATCGCGGCAGCATTGGCCGATCGCCGGGAGGGTATCGGCTGCGACCAGTTGATCCTGCTCGAACCCGCGCCTGATGTTTCGGCCGATTTCCGCATGCGCATCTTCAATGCCGACGGCGGCGAAGTCGAAGCCTGCGGCAATGCCAGCCGCGCCGTAGCGTTGCTTCATGGAAAGCCCGCCAGAGTGCTTACCGATGGCGGCGTGATCACGCTCGAGCCCGCCATCGGCGGTGCCCGTGTCGACTTGGGCGTGCCCCGCTTCGGCTGGGACGAAATCCCCCTCGCCTATGCGATGGATACGCTCGCTATGCCGGTCGGCTGGGAAGATCTTGAGAACCCCTCGGCAGTGAATGTCGGCAATCCGCATGTGATCTTCTTCGTCAGCGATTGCGACGCGGTGGAACTCGACCGGCTCGGGCCCGAGATCGAGCTTGATCCGCTGTTCCCCCAGCGGGTCAATGTAAACGTCGCGACGATCGAGGGACCCGATCGCATCCGCCTGCGCGTTTGGGAACGTGGCGCGGGGCTGACCCGTGCCTGCGGCACCGGCGCTTGTGCCACCGCCGTCATCGCAGCCCGCCGTGGCCTCACCAGCCGCGATGTGACGGTCGCCCTGCCCGGTGGCCCGCTCGACATTTCGTGGAGCGAAGACGGCAGCATACTGATGACCGGCCCCGCCACCGAAAGCTTTCGCGGCAGCTTCGAGTGGGAGGACTACGCCGGGGGCGAAGCCGCATGAGCGGGCCCGAAGTGATCTCGCTCGGCTGTCGGCTCAACCTTGCCGAAAGCGAACGCATCCGCGGGATGCTGGGCAATTCCGACGAGATCGTCGTGGTCAATAGCTGCGCGGTCACTGCCGAAGCCGTCCGCCAGACGCGGCAGGCGATCCGTCGGGCGCGGCGCGCGCGGCCAGACGCGCGCTTGCTGGTGACCGGCTGCGCAGCCGAGATCGAGCGCGAACAACTGGCCGGAATGCCCGAAGTGGACGGGCTGATCGCCAATCACGCCAAGCTCGATCCGCGCGCATGGAACTTTCCGGTCGAGGCCCCGCCGGTGGCGCGCAGCCGCACCCGCGCCTTCATAGCTGTGCAGAACGGCTGCGACCATGCCTGCACCTTCTGCGTGATCCCACAAGGGCGCGGGCCGAGCCGCTCGCTCACCATCGACCAGGTGCTGCACGAAGTCGAAGTACATCTGGTGCAGGGCGCATCCGAAGTGGTGCTGACCGGCGTAGACGTGACCAGCTGGGGCCACGACCTGCCCGGTAAACCGCCGCTGGGAAGCCTAGTCGCGGCCATATTGGGGAACTTCCCAGAGCTTACACGACTTCGTATGTCTTCGCTCGATGGCATTGAAGTCGATGAAGAACTGGTCGAACTCTTCGCAAGCGAACAACGCCTGATGCCGCATTTGCACCTGTCGCTGCAGCACGGCCATGACTTGATCCTCAAGCGGATGAAGCGGCGGCACCTGCGCCATCATGCGCTCGATCTGGTCGGGCGTTTAAAGCAAACGCGCCCCGATCTGGCCGTGGGCGCTGATTTGATCGCGGGCTTCCCGACCGAAAACGAAGATCGCCACCAGGCGAACCTCTCGATCATTCGCGAACTTGATATCGTGCACGGCCATGTCTTCCCCTATTCGCCCCGCCCCGGCACGCCCGCAGCGCGCATGCCCCAACTCAATGTGGCTGTAGTCCGCCAGCGCGCCGCCGAACTGCGCGAAGCGGTGAGCGAAGTGCGGCGCGCATGGGTGCAGGCACATGTGGGATTGGAGCTTTCAGTGCTCGCGGAAGCCGACGGGACCGGCTATGCACCTGATTTCGCGCGTGTGGCGGTGCCCGAAGGCACACCGGCCGGCCGGATCGTTCGGATCCGGCCAACGCAGATCAAGGAAGGACTGCTCTTATGAGCGAGGCGGATGCGCCCAAGAAATCCTGGGCCGATCGGCTGTTCGGCGGGTTCCGCAAGACCTCCGAACGGTTGAGCGAGAACCTCACCAGCGTAGTCAGCACGGCCAAGCTGGACGATGCAACACTCGAAAGCGTCGAAGATGCGCTGATCATGTCCGATCTCGGCCCTTCGGCGGCTGCACGCATTCGCGAGCGGCTGAAGGAAAAGCGCTTCGGGCTCGAAATCAGCGAGCGAGAACTCAAGGAAGCCGTCGCCGAAGAGATCGCCGAAATCCTGCGCCCGGTGGCCAAGCCGCTCGAGATCACCGCCTTCCCGCGCCCGCAGGTTATCCTGGTGATCGGCGTCAATGGCAGCGGCAAGACTACTACCATCGCAAAGCTCGCACACCTGTTCCAGGAAGACGATTACGGAGTGATGCTGGCGGCAGGCGACACTTTCCGCGCCGCGGCGATCGGCCAGCTGGCGACCTGGGCCGAGCGTATCAACGCGCCGATCGTGCGCGGGCCTGAAGGCGGCGATCCCGCCAGCATCGTGTTCGATGCGGTGAAAGCGGCGACCGACAAGGGGATCGACGCTCTGATCGTCGACACCGCCGGCAGGCTGCAGAACAAGCGCGAGCTGATGGACGAACTCGCCAAGATCCGCCGCGTGCTCGGCCGCCTCAACCCTGAGGCGCCGCATGACGTGGTGCTGGTGCTCGACGCCACCAACGGCCAGAACGCGCTGAGCCAGATCCACCTGTTCAAGGAAGTGGCGGGCGTCACCGGCCTGATCATGACCAAGCTCGACGGTACGGCGCGCGGCGGCGTGCTGGTGGCAGCGGCCGAGCAATATGGCCTTCCGATTCATGCCATCGGCGTGGGCGAAAAAATTGACGACTTGCGCCCGTTCGACCCGGACCTAGTCGCGCGCGTGATTGCCGGGGTAGCGTGATGACAGAACCTGAGAAGGGCAAGAAAGCCAGCAGCAGCTGGATCAATGTAGCGGTCGATTACGGCCCGCTGCTGGTGTTCCTAGGCGTTTATCGTTGGTTCGCGCCCGAACAAGCCGAACCGATTGGCGATCTTGCTGCAGTGATCAAGGGTACGATGGCCTTTATGGTCGCTGCTGTAGTCGCCCTCGCGATCTCCAAATGGCGGCTCGGCAAGGTTTCGCCGATGCTGTGGTTCTCGACCGCTCTGATCGTGGGCTTCGGTGCGCTAACGGTTTTCTTTGGCGACCCGGTGTTCGTCCAGCTCAAGCCCACCATCATCTACACCGTGTTCGGCGTGGCCTTGCTGGTCGGCGTGTGGCGCAAGCGCGCGCTGCTGCAGATCCTGCTCGAAGCGGCTTTCGAGGGGCTGAGGCAGGAAGGCTGGCTCAAGCTCTCGCGCAATTGGGGCGTGTTCTTCCTGCTGCTTGCGCTGCTCAACGAGGGGATGCGCGCGAACATGACATTCGAAGGCTGGCTGTGGGCCAAGCTGTGGGTGTTCCTGCCGCTGACCTTCCTGTTCACGTTCAGCCAGATCCCGATGCTGCTGAAGCACGGCCTCACCATCGAAGGCGTCGATGAGGAAACGCGCAATCCGCCACCGGCCTGAATAATCCGAGCTTGCCAACCCGTTCAATTGTGACCAGTGTTCGCGCAGAGCGGACGGGGGCGAACCGCCTTGCGTTCCGCATTAGCCTTCTCAAAGGGGATAACGATGGCAAAACTCTTCGGAAATCTTCATCTCGTGATGGCGATCGGCCTGGTCGCCGCGCTCGCGCTGATGTTCGGCTTTGATGCCTATGCGTCAGTCGATTCCAACTCAGTCGCACGCTGGCTCCACCTCTTCTTCGGGGTGCTGTGGATCGGCCTGCTTTACTATCTGAACTTCGTCCAGGTTCCCACCATGCCCGCCATCCCGGCGGAACAGAAAGGGGCGATCACCGGGCATATCGCACCCAAGGTGCTCTTCTTCTTCCGCTGGGCCGCGTTGCTCACGGTGCTGACCGGCCTGTGGATCTCGATGGTGAGCGGCTACATGGTCGATGCACTTACCTTCCGCGGCGAAGGCGCGGTCGATTTGATCGGCGCAGGCATGTGGATGGCGCTGGTGATGGCCTTCAACGTGTGGTTCATCATCTGGCCCGCGCAGAAGAAGGTGCTGGGCATCGTGGAAGCGAGCGCCGAGGAAAAGGCCGCTGCCGCACCGCGCGCATTGATCGCGAGCCGCCTCAACACGCTGCTATCGATCCCGATGATGTATGCTATGGTGAGTGCGAACCTCGGCTGATCGGCCCGGATCGGCTAGCGCCAAAGAAAGAGGGCGCTCCGGGCACCGGGGCGCCCTTTTTCTTTGTCAGGCCGTGGGTGGGATGCAGACGTTCCCGCGAATGAATTATCAGTGTCGATCAGGGTGTCAGCGTACCCCCTGCAGGGTGGAAAATCGTGGCCAACAATCCTCAGGGACAATTTCGCCGCGCAAAACGGTCCAGATATCTCCTGAGACGCAGTGCACCTTCCCGCCTTTCGTTTTGCAAGAGCCCTCGCAGGGCCATTACTAACGATGCGGCTATTCCGGTTTTCCTACATTGCCGCGTTCTGGCAAGAGCATCCCAGCTCTTTGCCATCGTCGTATCATCCCGAAACCAACCTTCGCGGTCATATGCGGAAGGAGGATTTTTCTTAGCTAAGACAGTGTCGCATCTGTCGCATCAGACTGCAAAGCAATGCGCAAGAGTGAGCGGTTTTGCGCCGCAAGCAGAGATCATATCTCGACCTGGCTCCCCAGCTCGACCACGCGGTTGGTCGGCAGCTTGAAGAAGTCCATCGCGGTCGCCGAATTGCGCAACATCCAGGCAAAGATCTTCTCGCGCCAGATTGGCATGCCGGGCTTCTCGCTGGAAAGCAGCGTCTGACGACTGAGGAAGAAGCTGGTCTGCATCATGTCGAATTCGCCGCCGCAGTGCTGCATCTGCTTGAGACCCGCGGGCACGTCGGTCGCTTCCATGAAGCCGTAATGCAGGATCGCGCGATAGAAGCCGTCACCCAGATCGTGATATTCGCACCGCTCGCCCGGATCGACATAGGGCACTTCGGCGATATCGACCGTCAGGATCACTACGCGTTCGTGCAGCACCTTGTTGTGCTTGATATTGTGCAGCAGCGCCGAGGGCACCCCGGCCGTGCTCGAAGCCATGAAGATCGCCGTTCCGGGCACCCGCAAGGCCGAATTCTTGGCGGACTTGGCGAAAATCTCCATCGGCAGCGCCACTTCGCTCATCCGGTCGCGCATCAGCTTGCGCCCGCGCGCCCATGTGGTGAGCAGCGTGAAGGCGACGAGGCCCACGATCAGCGGGAACCAGCCGCCATCCGGCACCTTGGTGAGGTTGGCCGCGAAATAGGCGCCGTCGACGATCAGGAACAGCAGTACGACCGGCGCGGCATACCACCACTTCCACTTCCATACGCCGACCAGCAGCACCGCCATCAGCAGCGTATCGATCGTGACCGCGCCCGTCACCGCGATGCCATAGGCCGAAGCGAGGTTGGACGAGTTCTCGAACGTCAGCACCAGCACGATGACCGCGATCATCAGCGCCCAATTGACGATCGGAATGTAAATCTGTCCGCCTTCAGTCTCGCTCGTGTGGCGGATCGAAAGCCGCGGAATATAGCCCATCTGGATCGCCTGATGGGTGATCGAGAAAGCGCCGGAGATCACCGCCTGGCTGGCAATGAATGTGGCTGCGGTGGCAAGGAACACCAGCGGCAGGCGCCATTCCTCGGCCGCGAGGAAGAAGAACGGGTTCTTTATGGCTTCTTCAGCGATTGCTTCCGGCAAGCCGATGATCATTGCGCCTTGCCCGAAATAATTGAGCAGGAGACACGGCATAACGAAGCCGAACCACGAAAGCCGCATCGGCCCGCGCCCGAAATGCCCCATATCGGAATAAAGCGCCTCTGCGCCGGTAACCGCCAGCACGACCGAACCGAGCGCGAGGAAGGCGAACCAGCCGTCGAGGATGAAGAAATTGATCGCGTACCAGGGGTTGAGCGCCCACAGGATCCCCGGCGTCTGGACTATCTGCCAGATGCCCATACCGGCGATGACCGTAAAATAGACGATCATGATCGGAGCAAAAAGTGCCCCTACCTTTGCCGTGCCCCGCTTCTGCAGGACAAACAGGAACACCAGCAGGCCCAGCGCGATCGGTATGACGAAGGGGTCCATCCGGTGGTCGACTACCGTCAGGCCCTCGACCGCGGACAACACCGAGATCGCGGGCGTGATCATGCTGTCACCGTAGAACAGCGAAGTTGCAAAAACGCCGAGCAACACTGCGATCCAGCTGTATTTGGTGTTGCCGATGCTCCGAGACAGCAGCGCCACAAGCGCAAGGCTTCCGCCCTGCCCGTTGTTGTCGGCGCGCATCAGGATCGTGACATACTGGATCGAAACCACCAGCGTCATCGACCAGAAGATCAGGCTGACGACGCCCAAGACATGCAAGTCGTCGATCGGCAGGTGGTGTGCGCCACGGAAGGTTTCGCGAAACGCATAGAGCGGGCTTGTGCCGATATCGCCGAAGACGATGCCTAAGGCACCTACTGCCAATGCAGCCTTTGAGGCGCTATGCCCCTTGCCGGGGACGCCGTGGGGCTGGTGCACAGGGGTTGATGCTTCGCTCATAGTCAAAGGATTTCCCGATTGTCCCCGGTACTGCCCGAGCGCCCGAATAGCGCCGCTCCATATGGCTGTCGCAATCGTCCCGACAGCAAAATGCTGGCGCGCTTAGCACCGCCATATGCCCGCTGCAAGTCGCGCCTCAGGGTCGGTCCTCAGTTGCGGACCCGGCGGGCGCAGCGCGCTGCGTTTCCATCATTTGCCGCATGCCCGCCATTTGGGTGATCAGTTCGTCCAGGCTGGCAATGCGAAAAGCCAGGTCTTCGCGCCAAGGCGCATCGGCGGGGGATCGCTCGAGGAGGTCTGCCCACACCTTGCGCGCCTCCTCGGGCTTTCCGCCTCCAAGATAGGCCATGCCCAGGAAATAGCCCGCACCAGGATGTGCCGGGAATGCTTCCTGTGCACGCTCGAAGGCATAGAGCGCCGGCGGAGTGAGTTGCCCATCCGCATGCTCGACAAGTGCGATCGCCAGAGCCAGCCAGCCCTCAGCATCGCCGGGATTGGCATCGACCCCCTGCCGCAGCAGTGCAGCGGCCTCAGCATAGCGGCCCTGCCGTGCGAAACCGTCTGACATCACGAGGTAGTGCGGCGGAGGCGTTCCATCGTCGAACAGGCCGCGACGCGCTGCGAACAGCGCTTCGCCCGATTGCGCAGCCTTGGTCACAGCCTGCTTGGGAACAGCGGGAAGGCCCGGTGACCCCTGAACGCCATAACCCGCCATGCCGAACATCAGCACAGCGCCAAACAGCATCCACCCTTGCCGCGGCAGGCGCAGCACCAAGACCGAGGTGAGCATGGCGAACAGGCCCAGGAGCAGGATCGGAACCCACACCATCAGACATCCGCCTCTTCAAATAATTCACCCGCCCCGCCTTCCGAGCGCCTACCGATACGCTTCCACAAGATTGCGCCTGCAACCAGCAACAGCAAAAGCGGGATGGCAAACAGCGGCCAGGTAGAAGCAGTCATGCGCGGCTCGTAGCTGACATAATCGCCATAGCGGTCGACCAGCCACTGGCGGACCGCCTCCGGATCTTCGCCAGCCGCGATGCGGGTGCGGACCTGGTGGCGCATGTCACCGGCCATCGGGGCATCGCTGTCGGCGATCGACTGGCTCTGGCACTTGAGGCACCTCAGCGTGTGCATCAGCTCCATCGCCTTGGCTTCCTGCGCCGGATCCTCAAGCTGCTGGTAGGCATAAGGCGCTGGAGGGAGCGTATCCTGCGCCGCCAGCGGCATCGCCAGCATGGCAGCCAAGAACAGCGCCAGCGCCCTCATTGGCCCGCTTCACGGAGATTCTCGAGAAGTTCGGGCACGTTTTCTGCCCGCAGATCGCCGATATGCTGGTGGCGGATGATCCCCTGTCCGTCGATCACGAAGGTTTCGGGCACGCCCGAGGAACCGATTTCGAGCTGGATCGCGGAGATGTGGTCGGCCCCGATGCGCGAATAGGGATTTCCATGCGCTTCAAGAAACCGGTCGACATCCTCCCGCTTGTCGCGGATCGCGACACCGACGATCTCGACTCCAGCTTCGCGCAGCGCTTCGAGCTGCGGCGCTTCGGCGATGCATGGCAGGCACCAGCTTGCCCAGATATTGAGCAGCTTCGGTTTGCCATCGCGGAAGTCGGCTGTCGACACGCCTGGAAGCGAGCTGCTCGCCGGTTTCAACTCGAACACAGGCAAAGGCTTGCCGATCATGGTCGAATGGATAAACTCGTCCTTCGGCTGGCTCAGCTGGTAGCCCGCCAGCCCGACGAAGAAAGCGAACAGAAGCAGCGGAACCCAAAGCGTCCAGCGCATCACACAGCCTCCCAGTTCGCGGTGGGGCTGCTGGCATTGGCCCGCAATGCCGCCATTTCCTCGCGTTCTTCGGCTTCGCGCCGGTCGGCATGGCGACGGCGAAGGTCAGCGACCAGCCGCCCGATGATCGCCAGCACGCCGCCGAGGCAGATCAGCAGTCCGCCAAGCCAGATCAGCGTGACTAGCGGCTTCCACCACAACCTCAGCTGCCAGCGGCCATCGTCAGCCTGATTGCCAACCACGGCATAAAGCTGGCCTTCCCAACGCGTGAGCAAGGCGCTCTCGGTCGTTTCCTGCGCCGGTGCCCAGAAGCTGCGCGATTGCGGGGTAAGCACATGCGGCCTGCCCGCGCCGCGCTGAGCGCTGATTCGCGCTTCCATTGCTGTCCAATTGGGCCCGGCAACGGGTTCCACGCCTTCAAGCGTGATCCGGAATCCGCCAAGCTCTGTGGTTCCGCCGGGCGCAACAGCAACCAGCTTCTCCTTTGTGAAGGCGCTCTCACTCGCCATACCCAACAGCGAAACAGCTACGCCGAAATGGGCGAGCACCATGCCCCATGTCGCCAATGGAACGCGCAGGATGTCGCGCCCGCGCAGCGGCATGAAACTCGCGACGCCCAGCCCCACCGCCACGGCGAGGCCGAGCAGTGGCAGGATGCCAATGTCGCTTTTTGCCAGCACAGTGAACAGCGCCGTAGTGACGATCAGCACGATGAAGATCGCGACTGGCGCGCGCAACCGCTCGATATTGTCCTCGCGCCAGCGCAGCAGCGGCCCCACCGCCATCGCCAGTAACGTGGGGATGGTGAAGATCGCGCCGACCGGGTTGAAATAGGGCGGGCCGACCGAAACGCGCACGTCGAACGCTTCGGTCAGCAGAGGATAGAGCGTGCCGAGCAGCACGATCCCGAGAATGGCCGAGAGCATCACATTGTTGAACACCAGCGCGCCTTCACGGCTAGTCGCGGCGAAGCGCTGCCCTTCGGAAACCGTGCTCACGCGCAAGGCGAAGAGCAACAAGGCGCCGCCGATGTATATCGTCAGAAGTGCAAGGATGAACGAACCGCGTTCGGGGTCGACCGCAAATGCGTGGACGCTGGTGAGGATACCCGAACGGACAAGGAAGGTACCAAGCATGCTCATTGAGAATGCCACGACACCCAGCATGATCGTCCAGGCGCGTAAGGCATCGCGCGCTGCCAGCACGCTGGCCGAATGTAGCAGAGCGGTCGCCGCCAGCCATGGCATGAGCGATGCGTTCTCGACCGGGTCCCAGAACCACCAACCGCCCCAGCCGAGCTCGTAATAGGCCCAATAGGAACCGGCAGTGATCCCCATAGTCAGGAACACCCAGGCGCCCAGCACCCAGGGCCGCATCACGCGGGCGAACTCGTGTGTCACTTGCCGTGTCACGAGTGCACCCACCGCAAAGCTGAACGCGACCGACAGCCCGACATAGCCCATGTAGAGCGTGGGCGGGTGAAAGGCCAAGCCGATGTCCTGCAACAGCGGGTTGAGGCCGTTGCCTTCCGGCACCGGCACGGGCAGCCGCTCGAACGGGTTCGAGCTGAGCAGGAGGAAGGCGTAGAAACCCAGCGCGACAAAGCCCTGCGCCGCCAATGTCGCCTGCATGGTCTTTTCGGGCAGACGTTTCTCGATACAGGCGATGAGGGCGCCCGCCAGCGCCATCACTGTGACCCACAGCAGCATCGAACCTTCGTGGTTGCCCCACGCGCCCGACAGCTTGAAGATCATCGGCTTCATCGAATGCGAATTGGCAGCGACCAGCTTCACCGAAAGATCGGTGATCGCGAAGACCCACAGCAGCATCCCGAAGCTGAAAAGCGCCAGGAAGCCTTGCAGCATTGCCGCCGGGCGCCCCAGCGCAGCGAGCGGAGCATCGGGATCGCGCTGGGCGATTGCGCCGCCGACAAGCTGCAGCACCGCGAGAGCCGCGGCCATCCAAAGCGCAGCAAGGCCCAGTTCAGCGCTCATTCGCCGCCGACCGCAGTATCCTGCAGGCCGGGTTCGCCCTGGTGCTCGGCCATGTCCTGCAGTTCGCGCGGCACGTAATTCTCGTCATGCTTGGCGAGCAGGTGATCGGCTACGAAGACCCCGTCGGGTCCGAGGCTGCCCTCCGCGACCACGCCCGAGCCTTCGACGAACAGGTCTGGCAGGATACCGGTGTAACGCACCGGCACTCGCGCCTCCGCCTTGTCGGTCACGACGAAGGCGACCGTCAAGCCGTCATCCAGCGTCTCGATCGACTCTTCCGCCACCATACCGCCAAGCCGCACAGCCTGCCCCACTGCGGGCGGGTCCGCCATCATCTGGTCGGGCAGGTAGAAATAGTTCGCCTGGTTGCGAAGCGCCCATGCCGCCAGCAGCCCGGCAGCGATGATCGCCAGCAGCGCCAGGCTCACCAGCACTATGCGCTGATGCTTGGGCTTGATGGAACTCATTTGCGCTTCACCTTGTCACGGCGCGCTTCCGCCCGGCGCATGTCCCACCATGCCCAAGCGACCATTGCAAAAGTTCCGATTACCCCCACGACATAGGCCGCGACCACGAAGTCCCACTGATCCAGCGCTTCGCGCATCATGCTGTCTCCAGCGCCATCCGGCGCAATCTCGCTTCGGCCTGCACTTCGGCCAATAATGCGCGTATCCGCGCCAGAACTACACCGCCGAACAGCAGCGAGAAGCCGAGCACGGCTACCATCAAGGGGACAAGGAATGCGGGATCGATAGCACTCTTGCCCATGGTGATGCTGGGTGGCTGGTGCAGCGAGTTCCACCACACAACCGAACGGTTGATGATCGGGATGTTGATTGCCCCGACCAAGCCGAAGATCGCCGCGATGCGTGGTGAAACACCCTCACGCGCAACTGCCTGCGACAGGGCGAGATAGCCGAAATAGAGGAACAGCAGCACCAGCATGCTGGTGAGACGCCCATCCCATTCCCACCAGGTTCCCCAGGTCGGGCGCCCCCAGATCGAACCGGTCGCAAGGCCGATGGCAGTGAAAACCATTCCCGGCACAGCTGATGCGCGCGCCGCAACCGCAGCCAGTGGATGCTTCCACACAAGATAAGCCAGGCTCGACAAGGCGATGGCGGTCCAGCCGCCCATGCCCAACCAAACGGAAGGTACGTGCACAAACAGGATCCGCACGGTTTCGCCCATCAGCCTGTCGGGCGGCACCACGAACAGGCCCCAGGCCAGGCTGCCGGTTACCAGAACAAGACCCATCGCCAGCAGCAACGGGGTGAGCCATCGTGCAAGCTTCAGAAAACGCGTGGGGTTGGCATAGCCATGCATGAGCGGACCGGTCCTTTTGCTGAGCCTCTTACAGTGCCCCCCGCTCCCTGCAAGACTGCAAAAAACTCAAGCGCCGATTGCGTTCAACGCCCGATCAGGCGCTGCGCCGTCCGGTCAGCAACTTCGGCCGGGGTTGAACCACTGGCTTCGCTTTCCTGCCACACCGCCTCGAGCCGTTCAGGAATGCAATCGATCCTTGCGTTGATCTCGTCATCGCCCGCACTGTTGATATGGCGCAGCACACTGATGATGCCGCCCGCGTTGATGACATAGTCAGGCGCATAGAGAATGCCGCGTTCGACTAGCATGCGGCCTTCGCTGCCGGTAGCAAGCTGGTTGTTGGCGCCGCCGGCAACGGCCTTCGCCCTGATCGAAGCAACCGTTTCTTCGGTCAGGATCGCGCCGAGCGCACAGGGGCTGACGATATCCGCATCGGCGGCAAGGACCGCTTCGGTGCTGACCGCGGTGCCTCCCAGCTCTTCAGCCAGTGCCGCAGCGCGGGCCGCATCGATATCGGCGAGGATGAGTTCTGCACCCGCCTCGGCGAGGTAGCGCGCAAGGCCGCCCCCGACGCTGCCGACGCCCTGGATCGCCACGCGGACGCCCTTCATGTCATCGGTGCCGAGCGCACGCTTCGCCGCCGCCTTGACGCCAAGATAGACGCCGCGCGCAGTGTAAGGCCCGGGATCGCCCCCGCCCTGCCCGGGCAGGCCTGCCACATGTGCGGTGCGCTGCGACAGGCTGACCATGTCGGCTTCGCTCATCCCCACATCCTGCGCCGTGATATACTTTCCACCTAGCCCGTCGACCGCTCGTGCGAAAGCAGCCAGCATTTCGGGAGCCTTGGTCCGGTTCGAATCGGCTAGGATCACTGCCTTGCCGCCACCGGCCCGGAGACCGGCCATGGCGTTCTTGTAGCTCATTCCGCGGCTTAGCCGCAGCGCGTCGCGCAAGCCTGCCGACGGCTCGACATAATGCCAGAATCGCGTTCCACCCGCAGCCGGGCCAAGGTGGGTCGAATGGAGGGCGATAATCGCGGAAAGCCCCGAGGCTGCATCGCGCACGAACACCACCTGTTCGTGATCGTCAAAATCGGGTTCTTTCCAAAAAGCCGTCATTGCCCATCCTTTACAGAGCGGTCATTCGACAGGACTGAGAGGTAGAAAATGGGGCGATCGACGGGATCCGAACCCGCGACCTCCGGTACCACAAACCGGCGCTCTAACCGACTGAGCTACAATCGCCACAAGCCTGTGCCGCGACCGCGGCGCCCGCGGCAGCGACCCCGGGCTGTGCTACCTGGAGTGGAGCGCGCCCGTCGACGCCGACCCGGCTGACCGCGAGGCGTGGGCCCAGGCCAACCCGGCGATGGGCATCCGCATCCCCGAGGACCACATCGGGCTC
>JALRKY010000016.1 GCA_023260985.1 Altererythrobacter sp.
CTGCGCCAATTCTGCAAGAATTTCATCAGCAGGCGGACAGGACGAACAGCCCTGAGAGGTGAACAATTCAACAATAATGGGGGGATGATCATCCGCATGGGCAACTGCAGGCAGGGTCAACGCCAAGCCACACATCACCGATCCCAATAGCTGTCGCATGTTTACATCCGTGTTCGTTTCCTAAGACCGATTTAGCGCAACACGCTCACACTCTCCAATCAATGAATTGCGAGACTTTGACATGATTGTACAGAGGACACGATTTTTCGGGGCAACGTCTGTGCGAATACGCTCAGGCGGTTTCACGTTCCGGCCGACGGGACAGAGGCGATTTTCGGTCGAGAAGCCCCTCGCGCTCCATCGCCCACCGCAGGAGTTCCGCTTCGCGCGCGGTCAAGCACATACGGGCTGCAGGGCCATAATGTTCCCACCCGCCACGCAGCACAGGAAACACATCGAGGAGCGCGGCACGGTCAGCCTCAGAGATCGTTTTGATCGCTTCGGGTCCGGGCAAGAGGCTTTCGCTTAGCAAACCATCCGCCATCACAATATCGTGCTGGTCGAGCGCGAAGTGGACGTAATGCGCGAGCGCCCGTGGCTCTGACCGAATGAGGTCGCCATCGATCAAATGTTTCGCGGCGACGAGCACGTCCTCTTCGCCAAAGAGCAGTTCAACAAAGGGGCCGTGGATCATCAGACGATGATTGGGCGAGACGTAGACGGGCACTTCGTTGTCCAAGACACCTGTTTCAATCCGCACAGGTGCGTTTTTACCAACACCAAGGATCGTGTTTTGCCCAACCCAGCGGATCGGTTGCAACCCGTGGTCCATGGTTTCGACAAGATCACCCACGCGCAATTGCTGTACAGGCACCCAGCCCCGCGCCGTCTGGATCGTTGTCCCAGCGAGGTAACAGACGAACATCTGGTCGACGCCAGAGGTATAAATCCCTGTGTATTCAACGCCGTTCCATGTGCCGATGGTGACAGAGGAGACGGCGGAATAGTGACCCTCAGGGATCGAGGTATCCATGAGGCGGTAGCCCCATGTCCCATCGGTGAACAACGTGACCTCAATAGCAAGGCCAGAGATCACCTGCCCGTTCATCACAATGGAGGAATTGGTGTAAAGCGCGATTTCCTGTGGGTAGAGGGTCGTCGTCGGGCCGATAATATAATCGCCAAAGTACCTGATTGGGCCCAAGTCTAGGTCATCGTCGTTTATGACACCGTCGTTGTCACCATCGCGAATGGTATATTCAATGTAGTATGGGTTGTTGATCGTGTAACCGTTCAGGCTCTCATCAAGAACATCTTGAGAGAGAATCTCTGGGAACGGAAACTGGGTTGGCATGTACCAACCCCAACTGAGCGTATCGACCATACCGCAAAAACCTCGTGACTATACAGGATCTGTAACGGCAGTATCCGTGGCAAATTTAGTGCCAAGATCGGCGAGAGGGCCGAATAAAGTGCGCTTTGCGGTCGCAGCATGAAATACACAGATTATCCACAGGGTTGCCCACCCCTAAGTGGTTCTATCCACAGGCTTACCCCCTGAATCCGATTTGCCGAATCCACAGGGGGGTGGTCGATTTGGGGGATGGATATCCAACTCTCACATCTGCGTCTTTCTACTGACGACGCCTACCCGCCTCTGCCGGAAAACCGCGCTTATGCGTTGGTTATTATCGCGCATGAGGAAACAACGGCCTATTGGCGTCGTGGTCTGGCGGAAATGATGGCTGTGGGGGCCTGTGTTCAGGCGAATATCTGGGGCAGTGACGCCGAAGAGTGGTGCGCGGACATCAACGCCGCCAATGCTCTGTCCATCATGACAGAGGAACGCGCCGAATATTTCCCCGACATCGAGGTCTCCAGCCAGTCGTCGCGCGTGATCGACGATGTGTTCGACTTTGCGACCGCGCAAATGCACACGTCAGAGGCCGAAGAACTCAGCCTCTTGATTGTGTTGGAAATTGGCGAACCTGCGTGGCGCTATGATCTGTCGGGCATGGCCTGCCGAGCCGCCCGCGATTGGGGCGCCATGGCGGCCTATGCCTGCTGATCAGTTACCCAGCGCCTTTTCCAGTTCAGGCAAAAACCGGCTTTCATAGTCAGCACCGATCAACGGCCCTGCAAACCGATAGAGCACCGTGCCGTCTCCATCGACGATGAACGTCTCCGGAGGTGCGGTCACACCCCAGTCGATGCTGCCGCGCCCAGTGGCGTCAAAACCTGTCGCAAAAAACGGGTTGCCCAGCTCGGCAAGGTAATCGCTCGCCGCGCCTTGGGTATCGCGGAAGTTCACGCCCGCCACACGGTAGCCCTGTTCTGCCAGTTCATGCAGAACAGGATGCTCTGCACGACACGGCGGACACCAGCTCGCCCAGAAATTCACCAGCGTCACTTCGCCCGACCGCAGCATTTCTGGCGTCAGTTGGACGGTGCCCTCAAGCGCCTCGGTCGGCAGGGCCGGAGCCTCTTTGCCGATAAAGGTCGACGGGAGTTTGTCGTCGTTGCCAAAATACATACCGCTGAAAAACAGCCCCGCGATCCCCGCAAAGATCACGGGGGGTAGGATTGCCAATACCGGAACCTTAGCCATGTTTCGATTCAACCTCATCAAGTCGTTTCTTCGCGGCGCGGCTCTGGTTCAGGCTCACAAGCGCGAGCGCGACCAAGAGGCCGATCGTCACGCCGTAAGACAGCCAGATATGAAGCGTGTGTTTACCGAAATCGACCATCATGCAGCCCTCCGAGCCCGCGCCTCGAGCGCATCCGCGCGCCGTAAACGGATATGTGTGTTCGTACGGATCAAAACCAATGCGACAAAAAAGAGCCCAAAGCCCAGCATCGAAATCACCGCAGGCCACCAGAACGACGCATCGATGTTAGTTTCGCGGTCGGCCGAAAAGGTCGCGGTTTGGTGCAGACCTTTACCCCAGAACATCGCAGCGTAGCGCGAGAGCACCGCAAAGACGCTGTCGCCCGAGACCAGGCCGGGCAGGTAGCGCGCGCGGAGGTCTGCGCTGGCATGGCCCAGCGCGGTCGCCGCCAGCACCGAGCTGGTGAGGAAGGGCGAAGGGGTGAGGTTGCGGCCGATCTCTTCCAGCACGATGCCCGCTTCTACATGGCCCATGCCAAGCCCGCCGTCTTCCTCGCTCACCAATATGCCGGTGAAGCCGAGTTCGCCGAACTGTTTCCACAGCGCATGGCCGAAACCGTCCTTGCATTCGCGGTCGCGCCAATGGCGCAGCTGCTTCGCGATCGCGCCCTCATCGGCCATGAACTGGCTTGCGGTTTCGGCAAGCATCGCTTGGTCTTCATTATGGTAAAGGGGCATGGATCAGGCTCCCGGCAGGTCGAGAATGCGTTTGGAAATGACGTTGAGCATGACTTCGCTCGTCCCGCCTTCGATTGAGTTCGCTTTGGTCCGCAGCCAATTGCGCGACGGCTTTCCGCCATCGGTGTCGTCGCTGTCCCATTCGAGGCTGCGCGATCCACCCACGCTCATCATCAATTCGTGGCGGCGCTTGTTGAGCTCGGTCCCGGCATATTTCATCATGTTGGGCTGCGCCGGATGCGCCTTGCCCACCTTGATCTCGTCGAGGAACTTCTCGCCCATGCAGGCATATGCCAACGCATCGACGTCGAACAATGCCAGCTCAGCGCGAAGGATCGGGTCAAGTTCGCCCGCATGGCGCTTCATCGCTGCCCCGATCGCCGCAGTACGATCACCGCCGCCCGCCCCGGAGATCATCTCGCGTTCGTGGCCGAGCAGATATTTGGCAACATCCCAGCCGCGATTGATCTGCCCGACATAGCCGGGGCAGTCCTCACCATAGCTCTTTGGCACCTTCACATCGTCGAAGAAGGTTTCGCAGAACGGGCTATTGCCGCTGATGAGCTTGATCGGCTTGGTCGTGACGCCGGGCGCCGCCATGTCGAAAAGCATAAAAGTGATGCCCTGGTACTTGTTCTCTTTGTCGGTCCGGACAAGACAGAAAATCCAGTCGGCCTTGTCGGCATAGGAGGTCCAGATCTTCTGGCCGTTGACCACCCAGTGATCACCCTGGTCTTCGCCGAAGGTTTGCATCGAGACGAGATCCGAACCACTGCCAGGTTCAGAATAGCCCTGGCACCAGCGGATTTCGCCGCGTGCGATCTCGTTGAGGAAGCGTTGTTTCTGCCCCTCGGTTCCGAAGTGGAGCAACGCCGGGCCAAGCATCCAGATTCCGAAACTGGAAAGCGGCGGTCGCGCGTCGATGCGGTTCATTTCCTCGCGCAACACCTTGGCCTCTGCCGGTTTCAGCCCCGCGCCACCATAGGCTTTGGGCCATGCAGGAACGGTGTAACCCTTGTCGCGGCAAGCCTCGAACCAGGCTTTCTGTGCGTCGCTCTTGAAGGTGGCATTGCGTCCACCCCAATAGACATCGTCTTCGTCGCGCACCGGTTCGCGCATTTCGGCAGGGCAATTGGCTTCGAGCCAGGCACGGGTTTCCTGGCGAAAAGTTTCCAGATCGGACATGTCCGACTCTCCTCTCATGTCTCTTGATTGACGCTTACGTTAGGGTGATTCGCGATCTTCCCGCAAGCGCAGTTGTGACAGGCGGCAATGCCGTAGCGTCAATTAGTACGCCGTTGACGCAGAGCGCTCTTCGCTTACGCTGACGTCAACGCTTTGGGAGTGGCTTGATGGCGAGATTAGCCTGCGATTCGCAGATTGCAGCGGTGATTCTGGCGATCTTCGCCTTCTACCGCCTGGGCCGTTTCCCGATCGCGCTCGAAGCGCGGCTCGTGATGCTCGATGCCGCGGCTCGCACCGACCCCGACGCCCGTACGATAACGCCATGAGGCCGCACAAATGAGAGCTTGGCGCACCGAACGGCCTCTGCCACTTAAGTGCGCGGCATCCAATTAGAGAAACCGAAGAGAGATAAGGACAGGAGCACCCCCATGGATTTCGAACCCACCGAACGGCAGCAATATTGGCGCAACCGGGTGCGCGATTTCATCGAACACCACATCCGCCCCGCGGTTCCGACCTATAAGGCGCAGGATGCAGAGGGCGATCGCTGGAAAGTGATCCCAGTGGTCGAGGAGCTCAAGGCCAAGGCAAAGGCCGAAGGCATTTGGAACCTGTTCATGCCGCCGCGCAATGACGGCCATCACCATGTCGACGAGACCTATGAATTCGAAGGCCCGGGCCTGACCAACCTTGAATATGCACTGTGCGCCGAGGAAATGGGCCGCATCGGCTTTGCTTCGGAAGTGTTTAACTGTTCCGCGCCCGACACCGGCAATATGGAAGTGTTCCACCGGTATGGCACGCGCGAACAGAAGGACCAGTGGCTGACGCCGATCATGAATGGCGAGATTCGCTCCGCCTTCCTCATGACCGAGCCCTATACCGCCTCGTCCGACGCGACCAATATTGAGACCCGGATCGAGCGTGATGGCGACGAATACGTCATAAACGGTCGCAAATGGTGGTCATCGGGGCTTGGCGATCCGCGCTGCAAGATCGCGATCGTGATGGGCAAGACCGATTTCAGCGCCGGACGCCATGCCGCGCAGTCGATGATCCTGATGCCGATCGACGCGCCGGGCGTGAACATCATCCGTCACCTGCCGGTGTTCGGCTATGACGATGCCCCGCACGGCCACATGGAAGTCGAACTGAAGGACGTGCGCGTCCCGGTCACCAACATGCTTCTGGGCGAAGGCCGCGGCTTCGAGATCGCACAGGGCCGCCTTGGCCCGGGCCGCATCCATCACTGCATGCGTACCATCGGCGTGGCCGAGGAAACGCTCGCCAAGATGTGTCGCCGCCTGCAGGAGCGCGAAGCCTTCGGCAAGCCGATCTACAAGCATTCGGTCTGGGAAGAACGCGTCGCTCGCGCCCGTATCGACATCGACATGACGCGCCTGCTTTGCCTCAAGGCGGCCGACATGATGGACAAGGTCGGCAACAAGAACGCTAAGCAGGAAATAGCTATGATCAAGGTGCAGGCGCCCAACATGGCGCTGCGCATCATCGACGATGCGATCCAGGCACATGGTGGCGGCGGCGTGTCGGAAGACTATGGCCTGGCCAGCGCCTACGCCCATCAACGCACGCTGCGTCTCGCCGACGGCCCGGATGAAGTTCATGCCCGCTCGATCGCGCGGATGGAATTTGCCAAGCACCTGCCTCAGACTGGCCCTTCAGCCAACGCATTGCGCGATGGCAAGGCGCCGAGCATGGGTGAAGCGGGCTTTAGCTCGGGCCATTTGGGAGTGGCACGCTGATGGCGAAAGCTGCCATTCTCGAGCAAGTCGGCGGACTGACGATCGGCGAGGTCGAACTCGCCGATCCCGGCCCGCATGAAGTGCTGATCGACACCAAGGCCTGCGGGCTATGCCATTCGGACCTGCACTTCATTGAAGGCGCCTATCCGCACCCGTTGCCCGCCATCCCGGGCCACGAGGCGGCGGGCGTAGTCCGGGCAGTGGGGAGCGAAGTGAAGACGGTGAAGCCGGGCGATCACGTGGTGTCCTGCCTCAGCGCCTTTTGCGGGCACTGCGAGTTCTGCGTCACCGGCCGCATGGCTCTGTGCCTTGGCGCAGATACCCGCCGCGCTCCCAACGCTGCCCCGCGCATCATGCGTGCCGATGGCTCGGCTCCGGTGGCACAGATGCTCAATCTCTCGGCATTCTGCGAGCAGATGCTGATCCACGAGCATGCCTGCGTCGCCATCGACAAGAATATGCCGTTCGACCGCGCCGCCGTAATCGGCTGCGCAGTGACGACCGGCGCAGGCACCATCTTCAACGCCTGCGAGGTCGTGCCGGGTGAAACCGTCGCCGTGGTCGGCTGCGGCGGGGTGGGCCTTGCCGCGATCAATGCCGCAAAGATCGCTGGCGCGGGCAAGGTCATCGCGATCGATCCGATCCTCGAGAAGCGCGAACTGGCGCAGGTGCTGGGCGCGACCCATACGGTCGATGCCATGGCTGCGGATGCGGTCGAGCAGGTCATGGCGATCAGCGGCGGCGGCGTGCACCACGCCATCGAAGCCGTCGGCCGCCAGGCCTCGGCCGATCTAGCCGTCAAAATCCTGCGCCGCGGCGGCACCGCCACGATCCTCGGCATGATGCCGCTCGACTGCAAGGTCGGGCTCGGTGCGCTTGACCTGCTGGGCGGCAAGAAGCTGCAGGGCGCGATCATGGGGATGAACCACTTCCCGGTCGACCTGCCCCGCCTCGTCGATTTCTACATGCGCGGACTACTCGATCTCGACACGATCATTGCCGAGCGGATCCCGCTAGAGAAGATCAACGAGGGCTTCGAGAAGATGAAGGGTGGCCATTCGGCGCGTAGCGTGGTGGTGTTCGACTGATGGCAGAGGAAGCGCAGCCGATCGATTTCGACAAGGTGATGGTGGGCACCATCGAAGTGCCCGAAGCGGACCGGCTCGATCTCGACCGGCTGACCGCCTGGTTCGAGGCCAATGTCGAAGGATACGAAGGACCGATCAGCTACACCAAGTTCAAGGGTGGCCAGTCGAACCCGACCTACCGCATCGACACGCCCGGTGCATCCTACGTGCTGCGCCGCCAGCCATTCGGCAAGCTGCTGCCCAGCGCCCATGCGGTGGACCGCGAGTATGCCGCGATGACGGGGCTGTACCCCACCGGGTTTGCCGTCCCGCGCACCTTTGGCCTGTGCGAAGACCCCGAGGTGATCGGCTCCAAGTTCTTCGTCATGAGCCTAGCCGATGGGCGATCGCTTTGGAACGGCGCGCTGCCGCAATGTTCGAAGGAAGATCGGCGCGAGATCTACCATTCGCTGATCGACACCATGGCAGACCTCCACACCAAGGACCCGCAGGCGATCGGGCTGGGTGATTTCGGCAAGCCCAACGATTATTGCGCGCGCCAGATCAACCGCTGGACCAAGCAATACAAGCTCTCCGAAACCGAGCATCAGCCCAAAATGGAGCGGATGATCGAATGGCTGCCCCAGACGATCCCGTCGCAACACAATTCCAGCGTGGTGCATGGCGACTACCGGCTCGACAATGTGATCTTCCACAAGATCGAGAACCGCGTGATCGCGGTCCTCGACTGGGAGCTGTCGACGCTGGGCGACCCGATCGCCGATTTCAGCTATCTGATGCTTAACTGGAAGAACGCTTCCGATGGCCGCGCCGGCCTGCTTGGGCTCGACTTGGCGGAACTGGGCATACCTTCGATGGAGGAAGCGGTCGAACGCTATGTCGCACGCACCGGCTATCCAGTCCCGCCGATGGACTGGTACTTTGGCTACAATCTGTTCCGGCTGGCGGGGATCATGCAGGGCATCAAGAAGCGCGTCATCGACGGCACAGCTTCCTCCGCCCACGCAAAATCGATGAGCGAGCGCGTCACTCCGCTGATCGAGCGCGCTTATGATTTCGCCAAGGCAGCGGGGATGCCCAACTAGAAACCGGCATTGAAGCTGACCATGGCGCCGGCATCGGCAGGCGCCCTGGCATAATGGCCGGGCTCATGGCGGTAGAACAGGCTAGCTCCGGCCCGTCCCCACGGCAGCGAGCCCTGCCAGGCAAGTTCGCCAACTACTTCGCGCCCTTGTGGCGCGAGTGACAGGCGCTGGATGGCAAAGCCTGCTGTTTCGCTCGCGTAATCATAGCTCGCAGGCAGGTTCAGGCTGATCCCGCCGTATTCGACCCGCAATGGCTGGCTCAAGCGAAGCCCCAGGCTGTCACTGCGTACAAACGCCGAAGCGCGCGTAAGGTCGAATGCCCAGGCCTGGCTAAGCAATTGCGAACCGATGGTGATCACACTTCCGCGATCGGGCCGAGTCAGGCCAAGCCGCCATTCTCCCCCAGCTGACCAACCGCCACCTGGCTGCCATCGCGCAGCCAGGTCGAGGAAGCCCGTATCCGCCCCGCCTTGCCCAATCGCCGGGTGGAAGCGCGCACCGAGCAGGCTGCGCTCTTCACGGAGCCAGCTCACCCCCAACGTCGCAGCGAGCGCTCCATATCGCCGGTCCAATTCCAGCCCGACCGTACGCGTAGGAAAGCGTTCGGAATCCCTGAACAGCAATTCTTCGTGGCGTTGGTTATAGGCGAGGCGAGCATCGCCGCTTCCGGCATAGACGGTCACGCCCCAAGGCTCGAATTCATGCCGTACGGCCAAGGAAGCGTCGCTTGCCTGGAAGAAACCTACATCGCTGCGTGGGCCCGGCATAATGCGGAAGGCTGGCGTGGAATGGCCCTGCAATTGTGCGACAAGCGCACCGGCCCCTTGCGCATAGGCGATGCCCAATTGCATACCCGGCGCGATCCGCGCGGCGATGCGCGCCGCCAGCACTTTTGCCGATCCGGCGTCGTCGGAAGTGAGCCGCAACGGCCCCGCCCATTCTGGCCCCCCAGCGCGCGGGCCGCCCGCAACCTGAAAGGCAAGCGCTACATTGCGGCTTGCCGCAGCGAGCTGGTGGGCGCGGCTTTCGACCGCCCCGCGCAATCGCGGAACCAGTCTCGATCCGGCGAGTCCCGATCCTAGGTCGAAGCCATAGGCGCGGTCATATTTGTCGGTGATGATCGTGGGCAGCGACAGTTCACCCAACGCATCGCCCATTGCAGGCGAGCCGACTGCGACCCGCTCACTCAACGCAAATGCCGTGGTCTGGCCCGCTATCGTCGTGGTGCCCGCAGGGGCGAAGGCGCGCGCTATGTCGAGTATGCCGCGGCCGAATACCGCATCAATGCCGTTGTCCCCGGCGTCGAGCGCGCTTTCGAGTAGGATCTCGACCATTTCCGCGCCGGTAAGATTGGGAAAGGCCTGAGCCAGTAGCGCCACCGCGCCTGTCACTTGCGGTGCGGAAAAGCTGGTGCCCGAGAAGACAGTAACGAATTGCTGGCCGGCGGTGTTCTCGACCAACAACTGCCCGTTTTCGTAGATGCAACAGATATCCCTTCCCAGCGCGGTGAGAAAGGAATTGCGCGAATTTCCCGCCCGGTTGCTGAAGCTGGAAAACTGCCCGTTCGAATCGTTCGACCCGACGATGATCACATTGGCACCGCCTGCCAGCAGCAGGCTGGAGGCAAAAGGATCGGGCTGATCGGGATCGATCCCCGGTTCGCTTCCGTCACCCCCATTGCCGGCCGAAACCACGATCACGAGGCCAGCGCTGCTGGCACGTGCCACCGCGTCGAGCAGCACTTGCGTGGCAGCACCGCCGCCAAGGCTGAGATTGACCACCTTGGCACCCGAGCTCACCGCCAGGTCGACGCCCGCAGCGATTGCTCGATCGTCGAACAAGCAACTCAGGGAGGGATCCTGTGACGTCCCCGAAGAACAGGTTCCGGGCTCATCGGCCCGGATTGCCAGCACCTGCGCGTCGAAGGCGATGCCGAGTATCCCGCGATTGTCGCGCGCCGCGGCGGCCACCAGCGCAACATGCGTCCCATGGTTGTCGGGACCATCAATTACCCGGTTGCCGACGACATCGGTCGAGTTGGGATGGATCCTCCCCGCAAACTCGGGGCTGTCGCTGTCGATGCCGCTATCAACGATGGCGATAATCGATCCTTGGCCGGTGAAACCTGCCTGCCAGGCGACGACTGCATTATGGAACTTTGGCCCGTCGGAATCGCGGTATTCCTGCGTGTTGAAGCTGGTCGGGGTCGGAGTTGGAGTGGGCGTAGGGGTGGGCGACGGCGTAGGTGTAGGCACGGGCGCGGGGGTGCTGACCGGCGGCGGTCCGCCACCGCCGCCGCATCCAGCCAGCAGCGCAATCGCCCCAAGCGCGGCTGCACAGCGCAAGCGACTGATACGCGGATAGAGGATCGTGGGCATGGTGCTACCTTCCTCTCCCATCCCCGGTTAAGCCATAGGCATAGGTGCAAGGTTATCGCGATAGCAAGAAAATCTGCTCAGCTGCGCTCTTGCCGCAGTGACCCGCCGCCGCTAGCAGCGCGACTGAGGCAACAGCCAGCGTCGGAGATACCGGGAATGTCCAGCGAACTCATCAAAGCGATCGAAGCGGCGTGGGAACGCCGTACCGAATGGACGCCTGCTGACCAGGACGTGCGTACGTTGGTCGAAGAGGCGATCGGCTTGCTCGACAACGGCGAGGCGCGCGTCGCCGAACCTGACGGCAATGGCGGCTGGAAGGTCAACCAATGGCTGAAGCAGGCGGTGCTGCTTTCGTTCCGGCTCACCAACAACCGCCTGATGGAAGGCGGCTCTGCTGGCGAAGCCGCTTACGACAAGGTGCCGAGCAAGTTTGCGGGATGGGGCGACAATCGCTTCAGCGATGCGGGTTTCCGGGTCGTACCCGGCGCAGTGGCGCGTCGCGGCAGCTTTATCGGCAAGGGCGTGGTGCTGATGCCGAGCTTCGTGAATATCGGCGCCTATGTCGATGAAGGCACGATGATCGACACCTGGGCCACGGTCGGCTCCTGCGCCCAAATCGGCAAGAACGTGCATATCTCGGGCGGCGCCGGGATCGGCGGCGTGCTCGAACCGCTGCAGGCCGAGCCGGTGATCATCGGCGACGGCGCGTTCATCGGCGCCCGTGCTGAAGTGGCGGAAGGTGTGCGCGTTGGCGAAGGTGCGGTGCTCTCAATGGGCGTCTACCTCGGTGCATCGACCAAGATCGTAGATCGTGAGACCGGCACGATCTATCGCGGCAAAGTGCCGCCCTATGCGGTCGTGGTACCGGGTTCACTGCCCGGCAAGCCGCTGGCAGACGGCAGTCCCGGCCCCTCGCTCTATTGCGCCGTGATCGTCAAGACGGTCGATGCGCAGACCCGCGCCAAGACCGGAATCAACGAACTTCTGCGCGATTGACCTCGCGGCTCCAGGGGCGCACACTTGCAATAGGGTGCCGCGAGAGCCACTGATTGCCCGTGGGCCCAGTTTCGCGGGAAGGAAAGCCCATGGAAAACAGAAACGGCGCAATCCACATCGACGAGGATGAAGCACGAGCTGGTGCTACCAACACAGGCCTGCGCTGGGTTCTGGCGGTCGGCCGGCTGCTGGCGATAATAGCCATTACCCTTCTGTGGGTTGTCCCGGCATTGACTGCCGCCTAAAGGGTCACTCGCCCTTTACGGCATTCTCGAATTCGGGGAAGCCGCGCTGGCTGGCGGCGTAGGCTTCCGCCCGACGCAGCCCGCGAAGCGCGTTGCGCAGCGAAATCTTTTCGAGATCCTGCCGACTGTATCCGCGCCGCGCGAGCTCCACAAACAGCGCGGGATAGCCGGCGACGTCTTCCATCCCCACCGGGCCGCTTGGCATGCCATCGTAATCGCCACCGATCCCGATATGATCGATCCCCGCCACGTCGCGGATATGGTCGATATGGTCAGCCATGTCAGAAACGGTGGCCAACGGTACCGGGTTGGCCTCGTCCCAATGCTTCAGCCCGGCGGCGACGGCTTCAGGCTGGCCCAGCCAAAGCGCTGAAAGCCGCGCGCGCTCTGCTTCGCGCTGGCTGTTCCATTGGCGTGTGGCCTCGTTGAGGAAGGCAGGCAGGCCGACCACCATCACCACGCCGCCATTGGCTGGAAGCCGCTTTAGTACGCTGTCGGGAACGTTGCGAGCGTGGCCGTTGATCGCCCGCGCACCCGAATGGCTGAAGATCACCGGCGCTTTCGCCACATCAAGCACGTCATGCATGGTCGTTTCGCTGACATGGCTGAGATCCACCTGCATGCCCATGCGGTTCATTTCGCGGACCAGGTCGCGGCCGAAATCGGTCAATCCATCATGAGCCGGGGCATCGGTGGCGCTGTCGGCCCAGGTGGTGTTCTTCGAGTGCGTCAGCGTCATATAGCGGGCGCCGAGCGCGTACATTTGGCGCAAGACTGCCAGGCTGGAACCGATCGAATGCCCGCCTTCCATACCGATCAAGGAAGCGATCTTGCCCTTGGCAATCGCGGCCTCGACATCGTCGGTAGTGAGCGCCAGCTGGAGTTCGTCGGGATAGCGTGCGACCAGCCTTTTGGTCACATCGATCTGTTCGATCGTCGCCTGCACCGCTTCAGGTTCCTTGAGCGATGCCGGGACATAGACCGACCAATATTGCGCACCCACCTTGCCCTTGCGTAGCCGGACAAGGTCCGTGTGCATCGCAGCCCCCTGCGGGTGGCCTTCCCCGGTGTGCGTGGTATCCTCGAAATCCAACCCGCTGATGACGTTGCCGAAACGGTCGCGCAGCTGCATCGGGGCATCATTGTGCCCGTCAAAGATCGGCGCGGCCTTGAGAGCTGCCGCGGCAGTATCTTCCGGCGACTGAGCAGCCGCGATTGCGGGAAGGCCAAGCAGCGCGGCAGCTGCAAACAAGCGGGGCAATTTCATGCGATCCTCCGGCGAGGCTCTTACAGAGCAGCTTAAAAGGAGCTGTCATAACGCAACCGGTCGCAATGGGAAGCGCCCCAGATAGTCAGGATCAATCGGAAGGAGGGCAAGTTGGCACAATACTAACCGGGCCGACTTTGCGCCGACATATAGTGGCGGTCGCGAGGCTAGCTGCAGCCGGACCGCAAGGGCCGAAAGGGCGACGCATCTTTCAAGGGAAGCGCCGCCCGATCGCCAGGATCAGCTGAGGTGCTTCGACACCGCAGCAGTCATCTTGAACATTGAGATCTGGGCGTTGCCGATCACCGCGCCAAGCTTGGCATCGGGATTGATCTGACGCTTGTCGGTCTTGTCCTGCAGGCCGTTGGCCTTGATGTAATCCCACACCTTGGAGGTGACCTGAGCGCGGGTCATCGGACCCTTGCCGATCACCGCTTCAAGCGCGGGCGACAGATTGACGGGCTTTTGCAGCGCGTTTCCAGCCATGTTGAATTCCTTTCACTTTCTTTGCCGTTACAACTCGAAATCGTCATCATCCCAGTCTTCCTCGTCCTCCTGCGACCGGGTATATTGGGCGACCAGCGTAGTGCTAGCGACGACATGCCCTTCCATTGCTGCGAGCAGGTCCTCCCGCTTTGCCCCTGGCATAAGGGTCAAAGGCAGTTCGAGCGCAAACAACTGGAATACGTATTGGTGCGGTTCACCCTCCGGCAGGTCGGGCAGCAACCACTCCGAATTTCCAAGTGCATTTTTTCCGGTGCGCGGCGGCACCTCACCTTCGAGCAGCTTGCCGCGCTGGCCGGGAAGTCCCCATACCAGCCAATGGCAACGCGGCTCGGAAGAATTTCCGGTGGCATCCTCGACCACGAGCACGATTTCCAGCGTCCCCGGAGGAGGCGCGCTCCATTCGAGCGGAGGAGCGACCGCATCCTCTTCGTCAGCCGTGAAACAAGGATCGAGCTCACCGTTTCCGGCAAACGCCGGGCTGGTCAGCTGGAATCCGCCGCGCCCAAAGTTGCGCTCAGTGCCAAGCCGCCCAATCGCCAATCCCGTATGGCGGGCGGCGGGTGGCAAGGAAGCATTGAGCCAATCAGGCAAACCAGACACTGTGACAGGAACCCATCTCAATATTGATGGGCCAAACTAGGCTCTTCGACGAGGCGTGACGAGGCGGAGGTCGCAAATTTACACCGCTTTTGGGCGCGAAACTGTGGGTAATTCTCCCTGATGATAGGTTTTTACCCTCGCAAAACCACTTTGGCGGGGATTGCTCGCGCGGGCGCAACGCGTCATGTTAGCTCCGCTTCCGCCCGAAAAAGCAATCGCCCCCGGGCAAATTACGAGGATCAACATGGGTATCGGTCGTTCCGCCCTCAGCGCAACTCTAGCATTCTCGCTGGTCGCTTGCGGGGGTGGCGGCTCCTCATCGCCACCCCCGATCGGCGGGGGCGGCACGCCAACGCCCAGCCCTTCGCCATCCACTTGTTCGGTTCGCGACCGCCAGAACTGGTCGTTCGCAACGATCGATGAGTGGCACCTATTTCCCAACCTGATCGACCGCAATGTCAATGCGGCAAATTACGCCACAGTGCAGGACTATATCGATGCAGTGGTAAAGCCCGCGCGCGACCAAGGGCGCGATCGCTATTTCACCTACATAACCTCGAAGAGCGCAGAAGAAGCCCTGATCAATTCGGGGTCGAGCGCCGGATTCGGAATCCGACTCGGTTATGACTCGGTCGCCAACCGCGTGTTCGTAGTCGAAGCCTATGAAAATGCACCCGGCCTGGCAGCCGGGATCGACCGCGGCACCGAATTGCTTGCGATCGGGACAACCAGCGCCAACCTGCAATTGGTAAGCTCGCTTATGGCGACGGGCGGAGCCCAAGCTGTGTCCGATGCGCTGGGCCCTTCGGACCCTGGTGTCACGCGGGTAATCCGGTTCCGCACCGCTTCAGGCGTCACAATAGAGGCCAGCATCACCAAAGCCGATTACTCGCTGGACCCGGTATCCGATCGCTATGGTGTGCGGATCATCAACGACGGCGGCAACAAGGTCGGGTATCTCAATCTGCGCACATTCATTGTGAGCAGCGCCGACCCGGACCTGAGAGCTGCGTTCCAACAGTTCAAGGACGATGGCGTAACCGAATTGATCATCGACTTCCGCTATAATGGCGGAGGGTTGGTGCGGATTGCCGACCTTATGGGCAATTTGATGGGTGCGGGCAAAACCGGCCAAGTCTGGTCGAAAACAATTTTGCGCAGCTCGAAATCCTCTTACAACGAAACGGCATTCTTCTCAGCGCAAACGCAATCGATCGCTCCGACCAAGGTGGCCTTCATCGGGCGCGGCGGCACCGCCTCTGCCAGCGAGCTCGTGATCAATTCCATGCTTCCCTACCTCGGCAACAATGTCGCGCTGATCGGCACCAACACCTATGGCAAGCCGGTAGGGCAGTATGGTTTCGACCGCGACCTTTGCGACGATCGCTTGCGGGTGGTGACCTTCCAGACGGTGAATGCCAATACTCAGGGCGAGTATTTCACCGGTCTGGCTGGCGTGATGCCCAACACTTGCCGCGCGAATGACGACATCTTTACGCCGCTGGGCGACCCGCGCGAGGCATCGATCGCAACCGCGCTCGACTTCCTGGCCGGGCGCAGCTGCACAGCTATCTCTGATGCCGGGCTTCGGACCACGCAGGCAGCGAGTGCCGAACGCCAGTTAATGCAACCCGAGCAGCCGAACGCTGTGCAGCATCAGATCCCCGGCCTGTTCTGACCGGCAATGGCGCGCGAATATTCCAGTTTTGCCGAATTCTGGCCGTTCTATTTGTGCCAGCATAGCAAGCGGCAAACCCGCGCGCTGCACTATATCGGCACCACGCTGGTGGTCGGCATCGCGCTATGGGCAGTGCTGACCGGCAGTTGGTTGTGGCTCGCTTCGCTCCCTGTCGCCGGATATTGCTCCGCCTGGCTGGGGCATTTCGGAATCGAGAAGAATCAGCCCGCCACCTTCACTTATCCGCTCTGGTCGCTCATTGCCGACTTCCGCATGTGGGGCATGTGGCTGGCCGGCAGGCTCGGCCCCGAGCTCGATCGCGCGGGCGCGGCCCACTGATCGTTCACAGATTGGAAGGTACCGTTTCGACGCCCGGAATGTCGCCCAGTTCGACCCAATCCTGCTTGCTCTTGATATAGACGTGCAGGGTCGGCTTGAGCGCCGACGTATCGTCGAGCGTGCCCGCCTTGACCCAGACCATACCGAGAGAAGCCTCCACCAGCGAAAACAATGGCGAACCGCAATCGGGGCAGAACTGCCGTTGCACCGTCCCGCCGCTGTCACCCTTGTCGTTATAAATCTTGACCTCGCCCTCTACCTTCAGCGCACCTCCAGGCACGCCGACGATGATCGAATAGGCGCTGCCGGCCTGGCGCTGGCAGTTCTTGCAATGGCAGGTCAGGCACATCAGCGGATCGGCGGTTAGCTCGTAACGCACTTGGCCGCACAGGCATCCTCCGGTCAGTCCCATATCTTCGTCCTTTCGGTCGTGGGCTCCTTACTGCTAATCCGCCGCTTCGGCCCGGGTGAACAGGAACACCAGGAAGCCAAAAGCGAACAGCGCATCGCCCGCAAGCACCGTGCCGACCAGCCCGCTGCCGTCGCCGCCGAACTCGGTCGGCCCGAGCAGCGCCACCACGCCAACCTTGCCAAGTACCCCGGCCCAGATCACCCGACCATAACGCATGGGGTCGCTCGCCACGATAAAGTAGACCAGTCCGAGGGCGAAGACGAGCAGCCCGATGATACGGCCGTCAAGCGGGGATTCGGGCATCAGCATGCCTGCCAGCCCGATCAGGAAATTGAAGGCAGCTGCCGCCCAGAAGAAGTTTCGCCAGCCGCGTCCGGCGTCGCCATAGGAACTCATGTTCAGGGGTTCTCCTCACCAATGAAATTTTGCTGGTCGGTATAGGCACAGCCCACAAGCTGCGCTTCTCCGATATTGAAGGTCACAGTGAACGGATAGGTCCGGTCGCTCATCTGGTCGGAACATTCGCCCGGCGTCACGGCCATCAGTAGTGGCTCGCCATTCAACATGCCGCTGAAGCCCAGCCCGCCGTTCCCGGCATGGCGGGAAACCTCGATCTCGGTGCCGTCGATATTATCCGGCGTCGAATAGGTCATCGCCGTACCTGCGATCTTCGCGCTCCAGAAGGGTTCGGTGCCCAGCGCGGTGATCGTCTCACCCTCGGCGATGCCGTCAAAGGCGGGCACGTCGCCCGGGGCGGGCTGAGACCCGCCGGAGCAAGACGCAAGCAGGGCCGCCAGTGCCAATCCCGCCAGGCATCGCCCTGTTTTCATGCCGAAACGCTTCCTCCATTCTCCCGGGAAGCTAGGCGATCGGGCGGCGTCCGTCACCCCTTTTCGCGCAGGCCGAAAGCCTTGAAAGAAGCGACTAAAGCAGACCTCGTTCGAGACGGGCCAGCAAGGTCCACGCTTGCGGGGCCAGCCGCGCCGATTACATCCCGCTCGCTTCCTGTTCTACCCCTGTGGCGGTCGAGCAGAATTTCTCGCGCGACCGCTGGTTCGAAAAGCGGTTATAGAGCCGGGTCTGCTCGGCATCGAACCTGCGACCGCTGCGGCGCTGCTCCTCGGCATAGCTCGCCTTGAGCAATTCGAGGTGGCGCGCCAGCACCTTCTTGTAGTCGCTCTCCAGCCCTCGCGTCTTGCGGCACGAAAGCGCCGCAACATTGAGCCCCGCGCGCAAATGCCACACTGCGGGTTCTCCACGGAGAGGGCCCGCCGCGCGCACAGGCGCAGGGCGCGGGCTCGAAGCCACCTTACCGCCCTGGACCGCCTTTTCTTCCGCGCCGGCACCCATCGCCAGGCTTGCTCCCACGAGCACGGGCAGCGCCGCCGCGCTTGACGCAGTAACGAAGGAAGCCCTGCGCAAAGCCGGGATCGGTTATCACGAAGTTGTCGCCGGTCAAACGACGCCCGCAGAGCTGAAGCGGCTGGTCGAAAAGCTGGTTCCTGCTGGCTAGAGCCTAGCCCGCAAGCACCTCATTCGCTTGCGTGATGAAACAGCACGAGCGACCGAAGTCGATAAAGTTCGCTTCGTCCTCGAAGAGGATCCGCGCGTGCTTCTGCCCCGCTTCGGTGGCGACCGCGGCGGCGACCGCTTCCTCGCTGTCGAACCACAATTCGGCCACGCCGTCGAAATCCTCGCCATCGCCATAGGGGATGCCGCGCCCTTCATTATTGGCCGCGCCGATCGCGCTGTCGACGGTGTGCTGCTGGATATAGCGGCGGATGCCCAGCGCCTCCCGCGCCACCGCCACCAGCGGGGCATGCGTTTCGCGCCAGTATTGCTGGAACTCGGCGCGGCTGAGCGAAGCTAGGCGATGCAGGCAATAGGTAAGCTTGATCATCCTCGCTTCTCCTTCAGGCGGGCTTGCTCCATCCGTGGCTAAGCAGTTTCACCGTGACCTTGCCGGTGGCGACCAGCGCGCCATCGGCATCATGCATCGGCACTTCGGCGACATAGGTGGCGCTGCCCTTGCGCTCGAGATCGGCCAGCAGGCCCGCGATCTGATCTTCCGACAAAGTGTATTCGGCGGTGACGTCGCTCGCCGCCATCCGGTGGAAATCGACCGCGATATCCTTGATGATCGGGAAGTATTTCGCGGTGTCGAGCACCGAAATGCCCGGCCCCGCCGCCGCCGCTTCGGCCAGCACGCAGAAAGCACCGAGATACATCACGTCGACATGGTTTGCATTGGGCGCGAGCGGCATCAGCAGCTTGGAATGCCCGCGCCCTTCCTCGAGTCGGTGCATGCCGGTGCGTTCGACGAATTCGACGCGGTAGACTGGCTTGTCCGCTTCGACTGTGCCCATGGCGGCTATTCCGACGCAGGGACGTAAAGGTCCCCGCCCTCGCGATATTTCTCGGCCATCTGCTCCATCCCCTTTTCCGCTTCGTCCGCCGACGCCGCGATGAAGCTAGTGCTTTCTTGGTTCTGCTTGACGGCAAAGTCGCGCACTTCCTGTGTGATCTTCATACTGCAGAACTTGGGGCCGCACATACTGCAGAAATGGGCAGTCTTGGCGCCTTCGGCAGGCAGGGTCTGATCGTGGTATTGCTCGGCCGTATCGGGATCGAGGCTGAGGTTGAACTGGTCGCGCCAGCGGAATTCGAAGCGCGCCTTGCTCAGCGCGTCGTCGCGCACCTTGGCCGCGGGGTGCCCCTTGGCAAGGTCCGCCGCGTGGGCGGCGAGCTTGTAGGTGACGACGCCGACCTTCACATCGTCACGGTCGGGCAGGCCCAGGTGCTCCTTGGGCGTGACGTAGCAGAGCATCGCCGTGCCGAACCAGCCGATCATCGCCGCGCCGATGCCGCTGGTGATGTGGTCGTATCCCGGCGC
>JALRKY010000073.1 GCA_023260985.1 Altererythrobacter sp.
GGCCCTGCCCGAAGGGACCCGCGCCTACCTGCTCGCCCCCGTGGTCCGCGGCCGCAAGGGGGAGTATCGCAAGGAGCTGGCTGAATGGCAAAAGGCCGGCTTCACCCGCGTGCGGATCGATGGGGAGTTCTACCCGATCGAGGAAGCCCCCGCGCTCGACAAGAAGTACAAGCACGACATCGAAGTGGTGGTCGATCGCGTCGCGGTGAAAGATGGGCTGGAGCCGCGCCTTGCCGACTCTTTCGAAACCGCGCTCAAGCTGGCCGAAGGGCTGGCCTATGTCGATCTGGCGGACGACGTGGTGCCGGGCCGCGAGAACGAGGAGCAATCGGGCGGTGCGATGAAGGGCGCGGGCATCCCCGCCAACCGCATCGTCTTCAGCGAGAAGTTCGCTTGCCCCATCAGTGGCTTCACCATCGAAGAGATCGAGCCGCGGCTGTTCTCCTTTAACGCGCCGCAGGGCGCCTGCGCCACTTGCGACGGGATCGGCGAGAAGCTGCTGTTCGATCCGCAGCTGGTCGTGCCGAACGAGGCGCTGAGCCTGAAACAGGGCGCGGTCGTGCCTTGGGCCAAGTCCAACCCGCCGTCGCCCTATTACATGCAGGTGCTGGCGAGCCTGGCGAAGGCCTATGAGTTCGAGTTGACCACCCCGTGGAACGAGCTTGAGCCCGACCAGCGGATGATCATCCTCCACGGCACGGGCGGCATGCCGGTCGAACTCACCTTCAAGGACGGGCGCAAGGAATACACCGTGCGCAAGCCCTTCGAAGGCGTGATCGGCAACCTCAACCGCCGCATGCTGCAGACCGAGAGCGCATGGATGCGCGAGGAGCTGAGCAAGTACCAGACCGCCCAGCCATGCGAGACCTGCGGCGGCAAGCGCCTCAACGAAAAGGCGCTGTCGGTGAAGGTCGCAGGAACGGACATCGCCACTCCGGTCAGGATGAGCGTGGCCGATGCCAAGGCTTGGTTCCTCGCGCTAGAGGCCAAGCTCAACGACACGCGGCAGCAGATCGCCCGCGCCATCCTGAAAGAGATCAACGAGCGGCTGGGCTTCCTCGATAACGTTGGCCTCGACTATCTTAACCTTGACCGCACCAGCGGCACGCTGTCCGGCGGCGAGAGCCAGCGTATCCGCCTCGCCAGCCAGATCGGCAGCGGTCTCTCGGGCGTGCTCTACGTGCTCGACGAGCCCAGCATCGGCCTGCACCAGCGCGACAACGACCGGCTCCTCGAAACGCTCAAGCGCCTGCGCGACCTTGGCAATACGGTGATCGTGGTCGAACACGATGAAGACGCGATCCGCACCGCCGACCATATTGTCGACCTTGGCCCCGGCGCGGGCGTGCATGGCGGCGAAGTGGTGGCGCAGGGCAAGCTTGCCGATATCGAGCGGGCCAAGGGTTCGCTCACCGCGGATTACCTTACCGGCCGCCGCCGGATCGACGTGCCAACCACCCGCCGCAAGGTCAACGGGCAGTACATCACCGTCCACGGCGCGCGCGCCAACAACCTCAAGCAGGTCACCGCCAGCATCCCGCTCGGCACCTTCACCTGTATCACCGGCGTCAGCGGCAGCGGCAAGAGCTCGTTCACGATCGATACGCTCCACGCCGGCGCTGCTCGCGCGCTCAACGGCGCACGGTTGATCGCCGGCGCGCATGACAAGATCACCGGGCTCGAATATTGCGACAAGGTGATCGAGATCGACCAGTCGCCGATCGGCCGCACCCCGCGCTCCAACCCCGCGACCTACACCGGCGCCTTCACCCAGATCCGTGACTGGTTCGCCGGCCTGCCCGAGGCGCAGGCGCGCGGCTACAAGCCGGGCCGCTTCAGCTTCAACGTCAAGGGCGGGCGGTGCGAAAAGTGCCAGGGCGACGGGCTGATCAAGATCGAGATGCACTTCCTGCCCGACGTTTACGTCACGTGCGAGGAATGCCACGGCAAGCGCTACAACCGCGAAACACTGGAGGTGAAGTTCAAGGGCCACTCGATCGCCGACGTGCTAGACATGACGATCGAGGATGCGGAGGAGTTCTTCAAGGCCGTCCCCCCCATTCGTGACAAGATGCATATGCTGAACGAGGTGGGGCTGGGCTACGTCAAGGTGGGCCAGCAGGCGACCACGCTGTCGGGCGGCGAGGCGCAGCGGGTGAAGCTGGCGAAGGAACTCAGCAAGCGCAGCACCGGGCAAACGCTCTACATATTGGACGAGCCGACCACCGGCCTTCACTTTGAGGATGTGCGCAAGCTGCTCGAAGTGCTCCACCGGTTGGTGGACCAGGGCAATTCGGTGGTGGTGATCGAGCACAACCTAGATGTCATTAAAACAGCCGACTGGATACTGGACCTCGGGCCGGAAGGCGGTGTGCGCGGCGGGGAAGTGGTTGCGCAGGGGACGCCGGAGGCGGTAGCCCAAGAGCCCAAGTCATTTACCGGGCAGTATCTTCGCACCTTACTCGAACGTCAGCGGGAAGCTGCTGAGTAGGCGACCGCAGCCTGGCCTGAACGTGTTTCAGGATGGCGGAAGAACCGCCCAGCTTTACGGGGCAGTACTTGAAGGCTTTCCCGAGCAGGCCGCTCGCGGTAGCGAGAGCCTAGTCAGAAGCGAAGCTGACCGAAGGTCAACGTCCGATGCTGGAACGGGTCAGTGAGGCGGCGGAGTAGGGCTTGGAAGGGCTAGTAAACAAGACTTCCTAGCCCGTTTTGTGAGGGAAGCTCAAACGCAGCGCCGCATTGACTAGGTCAGTACTTTCTTGGTCTCGGGCTTCATATCGCTGATGCAGCCGAAGGTGGCATCGGTGATCGTGTCGGTGACGAGTGCGGCAGGTTCCTCGCCCGGTCCCGAACATGCGGCTAGCGCGAGTGCGAGTGCGGTGGTGGCGAAACGATGTGGCTGGCGATTCATGCTTGTCCTCCCCCTCCGACGGGCGAAAGGCGAGGGTGGAGCGCTGCCGCTGCGATGTCAAACGCTTGCGGGCGCGGGGGTCAGCTGGCGAGGAGTTCGAGGTCGACTTCGCCGCTGCCCGGCGCGATCAGGCCGAGTTCCGTTGCGGCGGCGCGGCTGACGTCGATCACACGGTTACTGTGGAAGGGGCCGCGATCGTTGATGCAGACCAATACGCTGCGCCCGTTGGCGAGATTGGTGACGCGGATCATGCTGCCGAAGGGGAGTGTACGGTGCGCCGCGGTCATCGCGTGCATGTCGAATGACTCGCCGCTGGCCGTGGGGCGGCCGTGGAAGCGCCGGCCGTAAAAGGACGCGCGCCCGCTGCCGAGACGCTCGATGACTTCGACGGGGCTGGCCGAAAGGGCTTCCTCGGCAATGGAGATCTCGCCGGTCGCCTCTCCATCCTGCGCCAAGACGGCTGACGATGCCAGCGCCAGCGGCAGAAGCCAGGTGCAGACGGCCGAGAAGCCGCGCAAGGGACGATCCCGCGACGTTTTACAGGCATGTTCGGAATGCGGGCAACTCGTCGCTGTGCATATGAAGCCAAACTGACGAAAGCGGTGCCGAATTTGCGGCGAACTGAGTGAATGACGATGTTCGCTACCGCATCGAGGAGCAGGGAATTCAGGTTTCCGTAGCGTTACATTCGATTCGCGGGGGACAAAGCAAATGGGGCCGACATTGCTGCCGACCCCACTCTCACCGACGCGTGGTCTTCTTTTCCGGCGAACCTTCAAGAAGCGCTTGGCGCCCGATGTCGCTTCCTCCAACGGGTTGGAGGCTATCGTCACCGGCGCTCGCGCCGGCATCCGGTTCCGCTTTCCAACTAGTCCTACTTTTCCCGGCCTAAGCCCTTCCAAGCGGTGCCTGCCTTCCGGCGATACCGAGACCGTTCCCCTTTTGGCGGCCACCTCACTCAAGCGGCTGGATTTCGCCTCGGCGTCCTCCCTCCATCGATCGGCAACCAGGTTCCTGGCCTTACCGGTGGATCTGCGATCGCGTTCTCCTCAATCAACTGCACTTGCTTCCAGTTTTCACCTTCTGCATGCCCAGTCTCAAAGACCGCGTGGACAATCACCACCGCGTCGGACTAGTTTGAGAAACTCTTAAAAATCAACTCGTTAGAGCCAGATTTTCGTGGAGTTTTCGCTCCCTTCCGACACTTTGAGACTGCGCCTTCCGGCTGAGTCGCGCAAGTTTGACAACCCCGAGTTTTCCACTTTTCCGCAGAACAACTGTGGACGAGAGTGGATAACTCAACGGTTCATCGCAAAAATCCGGGCATACTTGCTCCGACCCCAAATTCGGGATCACGGACGCCGAGTCACTTGCGTTAGTCGCGCTGCGCGAGGAGCCGCAATCGCAGCGCATTCAACTTGATGAAGCCCGCCGCATCCTTCTGATCATAAGCGCCGGCGTCGTCCTCGAAGGTCACATGCGCTTCTGAATAAAGCGAGTTTGGCGATTTGCGCCCGACTACGCTGGCGAGGCCCTTGTAGAGCTTGAGGCGAACGGTGCCGGTTACCTTCGCCTGGCTATGGTCGATCGCCGATTGAAGCATCTCGCGCTCAGGCGAGAACCAGAAGCCATTGTAGATCAGTTCGGCGTAGCGCGGCATCAGCTCATCCTTGAGATGCGCCGCCCCTCGATCGAGCGTGATCTGTTCGATCCCGCGATGCGCGCGGGCATAGATCTCGCCGCCCGGCGTCTCATACATGCCGCGGCTCTTCATGCCGACGAAGCGGTTTTCGACCAGGTCGAGCCTGCCGATACCGTGCTTGCGTCCGAGCTCGTTAAGCGCGGCAAGCAAGGTCGCCGGGCTCATCGCTTCGCCATTCATCGCTACGCCATCGCCCCGTTCGAAGTCGACCGTGATGTATTCCGGCTCGTCCGGGGCGTCCTCGGGATTGACCGTGCGCGAATAGACATAGTCTGGCGTTTCCTGCCATGGATCCTCCAAAACCTTCCCTTCGGACGAAGTGTGGAGCAGGTTCGCGTCGGTCGAGAAGGGGCTTTCGCCGCGCTTGTCCTTTGGCACCATAATCTGGTGCGCTTCCGCCCAGGTGATCAGCGCAGTGCGGCTGGTCAGGTCCCATTCGCGCCAAGGCGCGATCACCTTGATGTCGGGATCGAGCGCATAGGCGGAAAGTTCGAAGCGGACCTGGTCATTGCCTTTGCCGGTCGCCCCGTGTGCGATGGCGTCGGCGTCGGTTTCATGTGCGATTTCGACCAGTCTCTTTGAGATGAGCGGGCGCGCAATCGACGTGCCCAGGAGGTAGTCGCCTTCGTAACGGGCGTTGGCGCGCATCATCGGGAACACGAAATCGCGCACGAATTCCTCGCGCAAATCCTCGATGAAGATGTGCTTGTCCGGGATGCCCATGGCACGTGCCGAGGTACGCGCTGGCTCGATTTCCTCGCCCTGGCCAAGGTCGGCCGTGAATGTCACGACCTCCAGCCCGCGTTCGACCTCCAGCCACTTGGCAATCACGGAAGTATCGAGGCCGCCAGAATAGGCGAGGACGACGCGCTTGATATCAGACATGGTTGGGCCGCTCCTGAGATTCTTGCCGCGCCCGCTAACAGGCAGCGGCTCACGGAGCAATGCCGATCAGTGCGGCCAGAGCGAACTCTCTGCCGTGTGAATGTAATCTCTTGTTACTGGCAAGGTCCGCCGGTTTCGCGCGAACTGGATTTAGTAATTGCCCATTCCGCCATATTGGAAGGCTGCGGTCGTTCCCGCGAGGTAGAAAGTCCACATCCGATAGAAGCGATCATCGAACAGGCTGATGATCGCGTCGCGGTTCGCTTCGCAATTTGCATACCAAGCGCGCAGCGTCTTTGCATAATGCAGCCGCAGCGTCTCATTGTAGGTGTGGATCAGGCGCGACTTTTCCGATGCCGCCAACGTCTCCGAAAGTGCGGGGATATAGCCGCCGGGAAAGATGTATTTGGCAGTGAAGGCGTCGGTCGTGCGAGGCCCGCCGAAGTGACCGATCGTTTGCAAAAGCATCACGCCTTCATCGGAGAGCAAATTGGCGCAAGAACGGAAGAAGGTTTCGAACTGCGGACGGCCAACATGTTCGAACATCCCGACTGAGACGATCCGGTCGAATTTCGTGTCTCGGCTTGCGAGGTCGCGATAGTCGACAAGTTCGAAGCTCACGCGGGCCGAAACGCCCGCCGCCTTGGCGCGCTCTTCTGAAACCGCCAATTGCTCTTCGCTCAGTGTGATGCCGTGAACGCTGACATCGAAATGGCGGGCGAGGTAAATTGCCATTTCGCCCCATCGGCAGCCGATGTCCAGCACACGTTGTCCGGCGGACAACGCCAGTTTTGCCGCAATGTGAGCCAGCTTGGTTTCCGGCGCTTCGCTGAGCGTGGAAACGCCTTCCGTCCAATAGGCTCAGCTATATTGCATGTGCCCCGGATCGAGCATCAGCCGGTAGAGTTCATTGCCGATGTCATAGGGGTGCGAAACGTTCCGCTTTGAGGAGCGGGCCTCATTGAAGGAAGTCGCGGCGAATTTCAGGCCATCCCGGATGCGGCGCAGCGGTGAGGGCGGCCTCAATTCTCCGCCGCGTTCCCACGGCCTGTTCATTCGCAGGAGCTGGACCAGCTGCATCACGTCGCCCTGGCCAATCACGATGCGCCCGTCCATATAGGCTTCGCCCGCGCCCAGCCTGGGATCGAGCAAGATGTCGCGCGCGACCTTGCTGTCGGCCAGGCGGATAGCGACTTCGGGGAAACCCTCGGCCGGTTGGCCAAGCTCGTGGCGCTTGCCTGAGGGGAAGGCGACCGACAATCGGCCTTTTGCGATAGCCTTGCCAAGAAAGCGGTCGATCAGCGATTCCGACATCGTGCCACAGCCTTTCCCCCCTTCGGTGCTAGGCTTGCGGTGCAACTCCTGCCGTTCTTGCGGTGTCGAAGATCGCGCTCACAAAGCCTTCGGGATCGTCTTCCTGGATAAAATGCCCACCCTTCAGTGTACGGTGTGATCCCAGCTTAGCACCCGGGATGCGATTGACGAAATTGGCATCGCCGCCGCGCGTTATCGGATCGCCGTCGGAAAAGGCGCAGGTGAAGGGCTTGTCGAATGCTTCGAGCACTTTCCACGCGGCCTTCTGGTCGGGCACGGCGACATTCTCGCCCAATGGCACCAGCGATGGGAAGATCCGCGCCCCGGCTTTGCTGGCGCGGGTGGGGAAGGGCGCATCATAGGCCGCAACTTCGGCCGCGCTGAGTTCGGTCTTCGTGGCTCGTTGGAGAATCCCGCCGATTGGGAACACCGGGCTGTATTTGGAGAAGCGGCGCCATGCAGCGAATGCCCTGGGCGCCTCCTGCCCCTCGGGCAAACCGCCATTTGACAGGACAACGCCCGAGAACTTGTCAGGCATAGCGGCGACCATGCGCAGCCCGACCAGCGAACCCCAATCCTGGCAGGCAAGGATCACATTTTCGGCTCCGATGGCCTCGAACCACTCGCGGATCCATCCGACGTGTTTGGCGTAAGTATAGTCGCTATTGCGGGTCAGCTTGTCGGACTTGCCGAAGCCGATCAGGTCGGGCGCGAGTACTCGATAGCCCGCCGCGACTACTGGCGGGATCATCTTGCGATAAAGGAAACACCAACTCGGCTCGCCGTGCAGCATGAGCACGATCGGGCCATTCCGCGGGCCTGCATCGAGGTAGTGCAGCCGCAGGCCGCCAGCCAGCTCTAAATAATTCGGCTCAAAAGGAAAGTCGGGAATCTGGGCAAAACGCTCGTCCGGTGTACGGTATATTTCGCCCATTCTCACTCCACCTTATTCAGCCGCTTCCTTCAGCTCCGGATCGAAACGCCATTGCGGCACCTCGCCCATTGCGCGAAGTCGGGCTGATTCTTCTGAAATATACTCACGCGTAATGGGTATGGCCGCTCGGTCTTTTACATATTGAACCTGCCAGTTAACCATGGTGCCGTTGCGAAAGCTCTGCTCCGCACCAGCAAGATAGAACAGCCACATGCGATAGAACTGCTCGTCATACATGGCGGTGATCTCATCGCGGTGCATCACAGTGCGATTGTACCACTCTTCCAGCGTATAGGAGTAGTGGAAGCGCATCGCCTCCACATCCATCACCTGCCATCCGGCCTTTTCACTCTCACTCACAAGTTCGGACAGCGCAGGGATATAGCCGCCCGGGAAGATATACTTCCGGGTCCAGGCATCGGTGAAGCCGGGAGGGCCGGCGCGCCCACAGCAGTGGCTGATCATGACGCCATCGGGCTTCAGCAATCTGTGAGTATGCGCGAAGAATTGCGGATAATGGATTGTGCCGACGTGTTCCAGCAGGCCGACTGAGGAAATGCGATCGAACTCGCCTTCGACATCGCGATAGTCCATCAAGTGGAACTGCACCTTGTCGGCGACGCCTTCGGCCTCGGCGCGTTCCTTGCAGAAGGCGATCTGGTCGGGCGCCAGCGCGACGCCGGTCACTTCCACCCCGTACATCTTGTGGAGATAGAGCGCGAAGCCGCCCCAGCCGCAGCCGATGTCGAGCACTTTCATGCCGGGCTTCAGATGCAGCTTGGCCGCGAGATGCGCTTTCTTGTCCATCTGCGCCTGTTCGAGCGACGTCGAGGACGGGGCTTCGTCGCGGTAATAGGCCATGGTGTATTGGCGATCCTCATCGAGGAAACGCTCGTAGAGCTCGCGCGTGAGATTGTATGTGTGCTCGGCGTTCTTACGCGCCGAGCCGCGCAAATTGATCCCGTCGAGCTTGGCGAGCGTTCGCTGGAGTGCTCTCCGGATCGCCCCCTGCGGCTTCAGCGATGCTTCGCCCAATCGCTTGGCATTCATCGTCACCAGCAGGATCATGTCGCGGATATCGTGCGGCTCCTCGACGACCAGCCATTCCCACATGAAGGTTTCGCCCGCGCCGAGCTGAGGATAGAGGGCGATATGATGGGCGGCCTTGGGGTGGGTCAGGCGAATCCTGACAGGACCGGGTTTGCCGCCGATCTCGGCCGGATAGCTCCCCGGATCGCTGCCGTAGACATACTCCTTACCGTCATAGTCCGTTATTATCAGTTGCCCGTGCTTGATTACCTTCGTCAGGAATTTGTCCAGCAACCACATTACTTTACGCCCCCATTCTTCTCTCGCTGACAGACTGGGCATTGCGCGTTAAGCTGTCAATCAAAGAGGGAGATATCCCATGGCTGATGCGAAGACGCAGATTACAGCACAGGACCCGGACGATTTCATCGCGACAGTGGGACCGGAGGCCAAGCGCGAGGAAGCGCGGGCGATCGATGCACTATTCCGCAAGGTTACAGGCGAGCAGCCACGCATGTGGGGCCCTGCTATCATCGGCTATGGAGAATACCGAACCACTTACGCCAGCGGGCGTGATGTACACTGGATGCGCGCCGGCTTTTCGCCTCGCAAGGCCAAGCATTCGTTTTACTTGATGCGTGGATATTGCGACGAACTGGCGGGACGTCAGCGGGACGAGTTGCGCAAGAAGCTGGGCAAGCATTCGACCGGCAAGAGTTGCCTCTACATCAACAAGCTTGCGGATGTGGACATGGCCGTGCTGGAGGAGATGATTGCGTCCGACTGGCAAGCAATGAAGCGCAGGTTTCCGCTAAAGCCGGAGTGCGCAGCCAATTGAGTGGTGCGACACCAGACGACAGTGATGGCCTGACCCACGGAAAATCGCGGTTGGAAGCCGTCGAGCTGCGCAAGCGCTTCGGGAGTCGCCCGGTGCTCGATGGCGTGTCGCTGAGCATCGATCAGGGTGAGGTGGTTGGCCTTTTCGGTCCCGACGGGGCGGGCAAGACGACCACCTTCTATTGCCTTCTCGGCCTGGTCAGACCCGATATGGGGCGCGTGGTGCTCGATGGCGAGGATGTTACGCGATTGCCGTTCTATCGTCGTGCAGTGCTGGGCCTGGCCTATCTGCCAGAGCAGCCTTCGATATTTCGCGGACTGACGGTGGAGCAGAACATCTCCGCCATGCTCGAAGTGGTCGAGCCTTCGGCGGAGCAGCGTGAGGAGCGATTGGAGGAACTGCTTGAGGCGCTCGACCTGGTGCGCCTGCGAGACTCGCCTGCAAATTCGCTATCGGGTGGCGAGCGGCGGCGATGCGAGGTGGCGCGTGCACTCGCACTCGACCCGCGCATTGTCTTGCTGGACGAACCTTTCGCCGGGATTGACCCGCTTACCATTGCCAGTATGAAGCAGATGATCGCCGAGATGCGGGGCCGGAACATCGGAATCTTGCTGACCGACCAGAATGTTCCCGAGATGCTCGATGTGATCGATCGCGCCTATGTGATGGCGGAGGGAAGGGTGATTTTCTCCGGAAATCCGCAGGAAATGCTACACAATCCGGATGTCATCGCAAGCTATCTAGGTCGCAAGCATTGACATCGGCCCTTCAGTCTATCCGGGTCAGATTCCCGCGTACCATTGGTAGCCATACTGGTCCTCCCAGAAGCCGCCTTTCCCACCCTCGATCCCTTCCAACGTCGCGACCGCTTCGATCGCCGTGAGGTATTTCGGGTGCTTGTATCCTAGCTGGCGTTCGACGCGCATGCGCAGCGGCGCGCCGTTCTTCTCGGGCAGAGGTTCGCCATTGAGCATATGCGCGACGATGGTTTGCGGGTGATAGGCATCGACCATGTCGATGCTCTCGTAGTAACTGCGGTCGTAGAGACTATCGGCGCAACGGAATACTATGAAGTTCGCCTCCGGTAGCACCCCTGCCGCATCGAGCAGCAGCGAGAGCTGCGGCCCGGTCCATTCGCCGATGGCGCTCCATCCCTCGACGCAGTCATGCCTTGTGATTTGCGTGCGCTGAGGCAGTCGGCGGATATTATCGAGGCTGAACGTAAGCGGCGTCGCCACCAAACCCGTCACTTCCAGCCGCCAGTCGGGGAAGCCGCTGGCCAACTGCTCGCGGTAAAACGGCGTGTCGACCGTCTTCGAGCCATTGCCACGAAAGGTCGGCGAAAGGTCCGCGCGGGTGAATTCCGGCGCCAGCGCCTGCCGGTTGGCGAGCGCGCGATGCGCCTTGCGGTGCCAGTCCTCGGCGGCGGAAAGCAGCGCGCTGCCCGCTTTGCTGTCGGCTACTTTCGAACAGCCCGCGGCAAACAGCCCCGCCATGCCGGCGATGAGGTTCCTACGCTTCACGGCGCCCTCCCGTGATCATGTCTCGCAACTGTCCGACCGGCCCCGACAGCAGCACCAGCGCGATATGAACGAGGAAGAAGGCGCAAGTTCCCCAAGCGAGAATGAAATGGATCGAACGCGCGCTTTGCCGCCCGCCGAAGATTTCGACCAGCCACGGCGCGGCAGGTTCCAGCCCGGGGCTGATCGCCATGCCGGTGAAGATCATTAGCGGCAGGAACACGCCAAGCACGAGGCCATAGGCCAGCTTCTGCAGGAAATTGTATTTCGCGCCTGCATGCGAAAAATCGAGCTTCATGTGCTGCACGATGTTGCGCCAGATCGCCGCGGGCTTCCATTCCGCGCGCGTGGTCCGCAGGTCGCGCCAGAAGTGGCGGCTCAGCAGCATGGCGATCCACATTGCCAGCAGGCCCAGCGCAAAGGGCCACGCCATCAGCATGTGCCACCCGCGTGCGCCCGCAAGATCGTAATAACCGGGGATGGTCATCCAGCCCGGGAAGCGCGGCACCGCCAGCCAGGCATCCGCCAGATCGAAACCGTAATTGCCCCAATAGAGATAGCGGTGCGCGTTAGAGATGTTCAGCCCGCTCATGAAAAGCACGATCACGCACAGCGCGTTGAGCCAGTGCCACAGGCGGGTTAGGAGCGAGTGGTGCTTCATTTCGCGGCTGCCATCGCCCGCGCCAGCCAGATCACATCGCGCTTCTGGTCGAGAAGGTGCTGCCCGCTGTCGACGAAGATCGTTTCGCCGCTTCGCAATTGCCCCTTGGCAAGCATCAATGCAGCTGCAGCAACTTCGTCGGACCCGGTCTTGCGCTTGAGCGGATTGAGCCGGTGAGAGATTTCTATCTCTTCCTCGCTCTGGTCATGGCTGGCGAGGATTGCGCCCGGGGCAAGGCCATAGACGCGATCTTCCGGCCCAGCCGCTCCACCATCTTCGCGCAATTCAGCCAGCATGGGAATGGTCGCGGCCAGCGCATGCTTGCTCATTGTGTAGCTGAAGAAGTCCGGGTTCGGGTTTTCCAGCTTCTGGTCGGTGATGTGGATCACGCGCTTGCCGGCCTTTGCGCGGGCATGGGCAAGAAAGGCCTGCGACATGCGGGCAGGGGTTTCGGCATTAATCTGCATCGCCAGCTTGTTGGTTTCCGAATCCAGATCGGTCGCCGAATCATAGGGAAAGATCGAGGCATTGTTCACCAGCACGCGCCAATCCTGCAGGCGCTCGGCTAGTTGCTGCACCATCGCTACTGCCGCATCGCCATCGGCGAGGTCGCAATGGACGATCTCCGCCGAGGGCAGGCGATCGGCAAGCGCCCGCGCTTCGTCGTCCGACCCGCGATAGTGGATCACCACATGCCAGCCGTCTGCCGCGAAGGCCTCGACGATCTTCGCGCCGATCCGCGCCGCGCCGCCCGTCACCAATGCTGTTGGTAGGACCATATTTTCTATTCAGCAGATTCGCGCTGGCTTGGCTAGATTGGGTTGCTAGCGGCCACACCGGCGTGGGGATGGAGAATTGCAATGAAACTGGAACTTGTCGACGTATTCGGCTCAGACCCCTTGAGCGGCAACCCGCTGGCGGTGGTGCATGGCGCCAACGGCCTCGACGCATCCCAGATGCTGGCGCTGACGCGCTGGCTGGGCTTTTCGGAAACGACCTTCCTGCTGCCCCCGACCGATCCCACAGCGGACTATCGCGTACGCATCTTTTACCCCGCGGGCGAGGTGCCCTTTGCCGGGCATCCTACGCTGGGCACGTGCCATGCATGGATGGCCGCAGGCGGCACCCCTAAAGTTTCCGGAAAAATCGTGCAGGAATGCGGTGTCGGCCTGGTCGAAGTGCGGCAGGAAGCCGACCGGCTGGCTTTTCGCGCTCCGCCATTTACGCGCAACGAACCGTTGAACGACGCAGAGCGGGCCGAGGCGATTGCCCTGGCGGGCGTCGATCCGGCGGCGGTGGTCGAAGCGGTGCACGTCGCGAATGGACCCAAGTGGCAATTGCTTCGGCTGCGCTCGTCAGAAGATGTCCTTGGCGCAGAGCCCGCGGCCAAGGCAGCGCCCGGCACAGATATCGGGCTGGCCGGACCCTGTCCTGCCGGAGGAGATGTCGATTGGGAGATCCGTGCGTTCTTCGCAAATGCGATCGGGCGCTTCGTCGAAGATCCTGTGACCGGCAGTTTCAATGCCGGGGTAGCGATACATCTGTTCCAAACGGGGTTGGCGAGCGGCAGCTATCGCGCCGCGCAAGGTCGCAAGACCGGGGCCGACGGGCTGGTCTATTGCCAGCAGGATGCGGCTGGCGATGTATGGATTGGCGGGCGCTGCGTCACGTTGTCGCGCGCAGGCGAATTGACCGCCTTCGCTTGAAGCCATGAGCAAGGGCGCGCCCGTGCAATGCGGAAGCGCCCTGAACCTGCCTCGTGAGCCTCAGGTCAGCGGCACTGCAAATCGCCGCGGTGGATCGCGCGGCCCAGCACACCACCGACTGCCGCGCCGAGCAGCGCGCCCAGCGTCTTGTCGCCACCCCCGGCGAGCTCATGGCCCGCTAGCGCGCCCACGCCTGCACCGATGATCAGGCCGGTCGTGCCTTCGTCGCGCTTGCAGTAATACTTTCTGTCCTTGCCGTGCCAGATGTAGCTGTCGCGCGTGATGCGGCGTGGGGCGACATAATAACCCCGTGAATCATAGATTGCTGCGCGGTCCTTGGCGCGCTCGCCATGCGCCGGAGCATGCCGCGGCGGACCTGCCAGAACGGGCGTTGCTGTGACCGCCATGGCGGCGGCAGCAATTGCGAGTTCGAACTTCTTCATTATCCGAACCTTCCCGTTGTTCTTACGGGCACACACATTGCTTTCGTTTATTTGACCACAACGCGAGCTGAACGGGCAAGGTAAATGACGATTATGCGATGAATCGAGCCGTCGCGCCGAGCGAACGGACCGGGAGCGGCCAGCTCTTACGAGCCCGAAGCGGCTTGGGCGGCTTCGCGATCCCGCTCGGCGCGGCTCTTCTTCTCGGCCGCAGTCTTTAGCTGGCCGCACGCCGCATCGATGTCGCGGCCGCGCGGCGTGCGCACTGGCGCGCTGATCCCCGCTTCGAACACGATGTCTGAGAAGCGTCTGATCCGTTCGGGCGTAGAGCATTCGTAGACCGCGCCGGGCCAGGGGTTGAACGGGATCAGGTTCACCTTGGCGGGCAGCTTGTACTCGCGGATCAGCCGGACCAGTTCGCGCGCATGCTCGTCGGTGTCGTTCTTGTCCTTGAGCATCACATATTCGAAAGTGATGCGCCGCGCATTCGACGCGCCGGGGTAGGCGGCGCATGCCGAGAGCAGTTCCTCAATACCATATTTCTTGTTGATCGGCACGATCTCGTCGCGGATCTCCTTGGTCACCGCGTGGAGCGACACCGCCAGGTTAACCCCGATTTCCTCGCCGCACTTTTCCATCATAGGCACTACGCCGCTGGTCGAAAGCGTGATGCGGCGCTTCGACAGTGCCAGCCCGTCGCCATCCATCACCAGTCGTAGCGCATCTCGCACATTGTCGAAATTGTAGAGCGGTTCGCCCATTCCCATCATCACGATATTGGTCAACAGGCGCCCGTCGGCAGTGTAGTGTGCGTTGTCCACGTCTTCATCGAGGCCTGCCATGCTTCCCTTGGGCCATTCACCCAGAGCGTCGCGCGCGAGCATGACTTGACCGACAATTTCGCCAGGGGTTAGGTTTCGCACCAGCTTCATCGTGCCGGTGTGGCAGAAGCGGCAATTGAGCGTGCAGCCGACCTGCGACGAAACGCACAACGTGCCGCGGTCCGCATCGGGAATGAAGACCATCTCGAAATCGTGCCCGTCGGCCGTGCGCAGTAACCATTTGCGCGTGCCGTCGACCGAATGCTGCGCCTCGACTACGTCGGGGCGGCCGATCACGAAGCGCTTCTCAAGCCAGGGGCGCATGGTCTTGGCGATGTCGGTCATTGCGTCGAAGGTGCTCACGCCGCGATGGTAGAGCCAGTGGAACACCTGCTTGGCGCGCAGCTTGGCCTGCTTCGGCTCGAGCCCGGCTTCCTCGAAGAGCTTGCGGATGCGTTCCTTGGGCAGGCCGATCAAGTCGATGCGGCCATCGGCGCGCGGCGTGATGTCACGCGCGACGGGAACGGGATCCACCTGTCCGGGGATCGGCATGAGAGCGGTATCGGCCATGGAGGGCGCGCATATAGTGCGCAGGTCAGGGTTTGGCTAGCGCTTGGCGCGCAGCGCCGCAGGGGAGCAGCCGACGGTGGCGGCATCCATCGCAGTGGCTGCTCCCGCCAGCAGGTAGCGATCGGAGAAGTGGCGGCCCGTCTTCGCGGTGGAACTTACAGTCATGCTCTCGGCTGAGCGGATCGCGGCGACGATCGCGGCGTCCATCGCGGGATCGAACGCCCAGACGTCCCCGCCGCCGCCGGTTAGGGCGAAGCTGCGGCCGCCGACGCGCAGCGAGATTAGTGCGCCTTGCGCCAATTCGCGCGAGAGGCGGAAATGGAGCTGCCCCCTGATCTGCCGGGTGGGCCAGGTCGCGACACTGGCATAGGGTTCGTAGTCGCGGGCGCGAAGGGTTTCTAGGCCGGTCGGCTCGGGCTTTGCGATCGCATAGCAGCGCGGCACTTGCGCGTCGCGGAAGGCGGCCCAGCCGGAAAACACGCCAAGGCTGTCCTTGGCGGCAAGCGGTGTGGCAAGCGCCATGGCACAAGCGATCAACAGCAGGGAAGGGCGGGAAGGGCTAGTCATAGCTAATCGCGACAACTTCCCATTCCTTGCTGCCGGATGGTAGCCTGACGGTGCGCAAATCCCCCAATGATGCGCCGCGAAGCGCGCGCGCCATCGGCGAATTCCACCCGATCCGCCCGGCGCCGGCATCCTGCTCGTCATCGCCGACGATGGTCACGCGCCGCTCTTCATCGTCCTCATCGGCGAGCGTAACGGCCGCACCGAAAAAGATCCGCGCCTTGTCCGGCTGTTCACGCGGATCGATAACGCGCAGCGCCTTCATCCGCCGTGCCAGACGCGCCAGTTCGCGGTCGATCTCGCGCATGCGCTTGCGACCGTAGAGGTAGTCGCCGTTTTCGCTGCGGTCGCCATTCCCCGCCGCCCAGCTTACGATTTCGACAATCTCCGGCCGTTCGGTGCCAAGCAGATGGTCGTAACGCGCCTTGAGTGCGGCCATCCCTGCCGGGGAGATCGGATCGCCGGTCTGCGCCATGAATGCGGCCTAGCGGCGGAGGAAGTAGGCGATGGTGCGCGGTTTGCCGCCGGGTGCGCGCTCCGGATGCATATTGTCATAGGCGACCGCATTCCCCAGAACGCGCATGATGTAATAGCGGGTCTCGAAATTGGCCGGGACCTTCTCGATCCAGGTCACATAGTCGATCTCGCCGGTGCGCGGGTCGCCATTGGCGCGCAGCCACTGGTTCACGCGGCCCGGACCGGCGTTATAGGCGCCGATGGCAAGCGGATATGCGCCGCCATAATAGTCGAGCAGGCGGCGGAAATAGGCATCGCCCAGGCTGATATTGTATTGCGTATCGCTGGTCAGATCGGCCGACAGATAGTTCATTCCCATCTTGCCTGCCTGTTCGCGCGCAGTACCGGGCATCAGCTGCATCATGCCGCGTGCGCCTGCATGGCTGACGCGGTGCTGGTCGAACTCGCTTTCCTGCCGCATGATCGCATGCGACATGGTCCAGTCTGCCGTCAGCGGCACTTGCACCGTCGGGTGGCCGAGCCGCTCGAAGCCGGAGAGGCCATGTTCGGGCGCGGTCGCACCGGCGACCACGGCGAATTCCTCAAGATTCAGTTCTGCGGCGAGCCCGGACAGGAGCGCCAGCTGTTCCGGCGTGTCGGCACGCTGCGCGATCGCGTCGAAGAACGCACGCTCGGTGCGCCAGTCGCGCCGCGCAGACGCGATTGCGCGGAGCGCCTTAACCAGCGGCTGCTCGTTGAAGGCGGCGCGCTGCTCGGCACTCGGTTCGGCGGTCGGCAGCCCGGCGAAAATGGGCATCGGGCGGCCCAGCGCTCCAAGTGCGAGCTGACCGTAATATTGGTCAGCGAATTGCGCCGCCATGTCGAAAAAGCGGCTCGCATCATCCGCATTCCCAGCCTGCCGCGCGGCACGCCCTGCCCAATAGAAGCCCTTGGCGCGCGTCAGCGGAGTTTTGGCCGCTGCGCCATAGCGATAGAATAGTGGAGCGGCTGCGGCGCCGTCGCCCAGCTTCCACAGCGCCTCTGTACCGCCAAGCCACATCAGATCGGTATATTTGTCGCGCAGCGCGAAGGAGCCGTCGCTGACGTCGACGCCGGGCGCGAACAGATCGTCGACCGAAGCGGCAATCGTCACCGCATTTCTCGAACTTGTTCCCTTCGCCGCAATCAGCATTTCATTGACCAGATCGGCCGGGTCGTGCGGCAGGGATACGAATTTCGGGCGGCTGGTCAGGATCGCAATCGCTTGCGGCAACTGCTGTTTCTTGCGGTAATAACGCACGAGATTGTAGACCACGCCAGGCTGGTCGAGCGCGGCGCGCGGGATCGCAATCCCTTCGTCCTCGGGCAATTGGTCGCGCAGCAACGCCAGTCGCTTGGTGAACAGGTCACGCTTGCCGAGCGACGTCATCAGCATATGCCGCTCGGCCGCGTCGGCTGCGCCTTCCCACAGCAGCGATTCCATCCTCGCGTCGTTGTCTTCCTGCGTGAAGATCCCCGCATAGCGGCCCAGCAGATAGGCTTCGGACGTTTCGCTCATCGGGCCAGAGCGCCACGCTGCGCGAGCGACTTCGCCCGCTTCGGGCCGCTGCATGGCTGCAAGCGCCAGTGCATAGCGGGCGCGGCCCGTATTGGTGAGCGGCGGGTGCTGGTCCAAGAACGCAACCAGCGCATCGGACGAGGGCGCTTCGCGATCGAGCGAATTTTCTGCCAGTGTCCGCAGGCGTTCGTCGCGCGGGAAATCGGGATAGGCCAGCAGGAAACCCGAATAGTCCGCAAAGCCGAGCCGGTCGTTGCGGGTCAGTTCTTCCCAGCGGCTGATCGCGAGCGAGATGTTGGTCGGCTGCTGCGCCACCATTTGCACCCGCGCCATGTCCCACGCCGCGACATCGCGAGTGGCCGCAGGCGCGCCCAGCGCAAGGCCCGCCGTCGCGAGAAATAGGCCGCCAAAGACATATTTGTTGCCGGGGAAATTATGCATGCTGGACATATTGCCTGCCCTCTCCTTATCAGGCCGTGAACAGCGCATAAAGCCCACGACGTATCGGTTTTCCCCTCGCGTGATAGAATGCCATCGAGAAAGGTATGAAATCAATGTTTAGTGGCTCCATTCCGGCCCTGGTGACTCCTTTTCGCGACGGAGTGTTCGACGAGGCGGCTTTTCGCAAGCTGGTGGACTGGCAAATCGAACAAGGCAGCTCCGCAGTGGTTGCCTGCGGCACGACCGGCGAGGCTTCGACTCTTTCGAATACCGAACACCATCGCGTGATCGAAGTGTGTATCGAACAGGCGGCCAGCAGGGTGCCTGTGATTGCCGGATGCGGATCGAACGATACGCGCAATGCGCTATTGCACATGAATTTCTCGCGCAAGGCCGGGGCGGCGGCGGGGCTTTGCGTTGCCCCCTATTACAATCGCCCGAGCCAGGCGGGGCTGATCGCACATTTCAGCTTCCTTGCCGAAAATAGCGATTTGCCGATCGTTCTCTACAACGTTCCTGGGCGCACGGTGACCGATATCCTGCCCGAAACGGTGATCGATCTGGTCAATCGTTATCCCGATCGCTTCGTGGCGATCAAAGACGCGAGCGGAGACCTTTCGCGCGTGACCGACCACCGCAAGGGAATCGGCAAGCAGTTCGTCCAGCTGTGCGGGGATGACGAGCTGTGGCTGCCGCACAATACTGCAGGCGGAAGGGGCTGCATCTCGGTCACGGCCAACGTTGCGCCAGCGCTGTGTGCCGAATTCCAGGCGGCCTGTGCCGCCAACGACCTGGTCGAAGCGCGCCGCCTCAACGATCTGCTCTATCCATTGCATTATGCCATGTTCAGCGATGCCAGCCCGGCGCCGGTAAAATATGCGCTGTCGCGCGTGCATGACTGGATCGAACCGGGCGTACGCCTGCCGCTGGTCGAATGTAGCGACGCGTCTAAGAAGGCAGTCGACAAAGCGCTGGTGCTGGCCGGGCTGGTCTAGTCGCCGACACGCCCCTCAAACACGGTTGCAGCAATCGGCAATTCTTTCATCGCGGCGAGGTCGATGGTGAAAGGATCATGGTCTAGCGCGATAAAATCGGCCTTCTTGCCTGCTGCGAGCGACCCGATCTGGCTGTCCATCCCGACCACTTGCGCCCCTTCAATCGTGACGGCGCGCAAGGCCTTCTCTCGACTGAGGGCCTCGTTCATGCCCCGGTGCTTGCCATCGATCCCTTCGCGCGCTTGCGAAACCCAGGCTAGGTAGAAAGGATCGATGGGCGCCATGTTGAAATCGCTGTGCAGCCCGATCGGAACGCTGGCGCGTTCTAGCGAACCGAGCCTATTCATTAGCGAAGCCCGGTCTGGCCCCAAGCCGGCCCTGCCATAGGCCTCGCCCAGTACGCGGATATAGTTTGGCTGGGCTGAAACCATCAGCCCCATACGCGCGATGCGGCGGGTCTGCGCTTCCGTACAATAACCGAGGTGCTCGAGTGTAGTGTTGCGTAGCGTGCCCTCAGGCAATGGTTCTAAAAGGTCGAGCAGCAGCTCCGTGCCTTCGTCACCATTGACGTGGATATGCATTGCCAGGCCGGCAGCAGAGAAGCGTGAAATTTGCGTCTGCAGCACTTCGGGTTGGGTGATCCATTTGCCGAGATGCCCGTCGCTATATCCGGGCGGGCCCATTCGCATGTTCTGTGCGAAAAAGGCACCGTCGACGAACAGTTTGACCCTGCGGTCGAGCGCGACATTGCTGCTGGCGAAATGACTGCGTTTTTCGGCCAGCCAGGCATCGATATCCTGTGCCATCATCAGCTCGGTCCCGATCGGCATCAGTAGAGTCCGTGCCATGCTCGCCGGATTGCCGAAACTTCTTGCGATCAGGCTCGCTTCGACGTCGAAACCGGCAAAAATGCCGGTCGCCATGTCGCAAGCGGTGGTTACGCCTCGCGCGCGGAGAAGCGATGCCAAGTCGGAGAAACCCTTAGCCATGCGGTCGGGAGAGAGCAGCACGGGTCGCAGCTTGCCAATTGCCACCAGCAGGCCGGTTTCGGAGAATACGCCGCGCTCGAAACTGCTGTGCGCTGGGTCTGCGTCCACCGAATCGAGCGCAACCGAAAAGCTTTCTGCGGTGCCGAGGCCAAGCGACTTAAGCCCGGCACTGTTGGCATAAATGTCGTGGAAACTCCGCTGCCACACAAAGACGGGTCGATCAGGCGAAATCGCATCGAGTACGGCCTTGTCAAGCGGACCATGGAACAGTTCATGATGGCCCCACACCACCAATGGCTCAGCCGTGTCCGAGCGCAGCAACTGCCTGAGTCGGGCGCGCCAATTGTCCTGCCCCACGATTCCGGACCAATGACCTGAAGGCAGGTGCCATTCGTCGGGAGCAAGGAAGGGCAGGTTGAGCATCACCGCCGATTGCATGGGGTGGATATGCGGATCTATCAGCCCTGGGAACAGAACATTGCGGGCAAACCTCCGGTCGAATTTGATTTCGCGACCGTTGGTCCAGGCGGCAAGGCCATCCATGCTTTCGCTTAGCCCCAAGATCGTTCCTTCCGATACCGCCATGAAGCGCGCGGAGGGCAGTGACCTCTCCATTGTGACGATTCGTGCTGCTTCGAATACGGTTACCGGACCGGGCCAAGGTTTAAGGGCAGGCGCTGCCGCCATTATCGGTGCTCCTGCAAGCCCCGCTAAAACCTTGCGTCTGTCAAAGCCGGATTGCATGCGCACCTCCCCGTAAGTCGACCTACCTTCGGCTTGCGCACAGGATCTGGCAAGAAGCGATAGGGGGGGCTTTCGCTATTTCCAAACCCTCCCTACATGGTGCGCCACCATGGCCCGTCCCAAGCCCGAAACCTTCGACAAGCAGAAAGTCGTCGCCGAGAACCGGCGCGCGCGCTTCGACTATGCGATCGAGGACAAGTTCGAGGCCGGGCTGGCTCTGCAGGGCACCGAAGTGAAGGCTTTGCGCGCGGGCGAGGCATCGATTTCGGAGAGCTATGCCGAAGTGCGCGACGGCCAGGTCTGGCTCGTCAACGCGAACATGCCCGAATATAGCCACGGCAACCGGCTCAATCACGAGCCGCGCCGCCCGCGCAAGCTGCTTCTGCACGAGCGCGAAATCGAAAAGCTTTTCGGTGCTGTCGAACGCAAGGGGATGACGCTGATCCCGCTGTCGATCTATTTCAACCGGACGGGCCGCGCGAAAGTGGAACTGGCGCTGGCCAAGGGCAAGCAGGCGCATGACAAGCGGCAGTCGATCAAGGAACGCGACTGGAAGCGCGACAAGGCACGGCTGATGCGTGATCGCGGCTGACTAGACCTTTTTAGGTCGGCGATTCACCATATTGTCAGGGAAATCCTGATACCCATATCGACCGGAACAAACGCTTCGCCGAACTCCCCCTTTGCCCCCCTTGCGGATCGATGGGTTTAGGAGCAAGGCGGCGGCGGAAAAGACATGGCGACACGATCGAAAACCTGGCTGGCTGACAAATTGCGCGCTTATTTCCCCAAGCGTGAGGAAATGGCGCGCAATCGCTATATGGCGCCTATTGCGCATCGTGTCCTGTCGCCCGAATTGTGGCGCTTCACGCGCCGTTCGGTCCCGCGCGGCGTCGCACTGGGCCTGTTCGCGGCCTTCATTGTGCCGATCGGGCAGATTTTCCTTGCCGCTTTCCTGGCCCTGCCGATGCGCGCCAACGTGCCGCTGGCCGCCGCAGTCACTTTCGTGACCAATCCCTTCACCCTGCCCTTCTGGCTGGTGGTGGGCAACAAGGTCGGCGCCTTCACGCTCAAGGTTGACGCCGTGACCGTTGGCGTAGCCAACCAGAGTATTGAAAGCGGCAAGTTTGCTTGGCTGTTCGAACTTTTCGAGTTGGCCGGCGTCACCGCCTTCGGATTCGTGGTGATGGCGATCGTGACCTCGGCGCTCGGCTATGTTGTTTCCGGCGCCGTTTGGCGGGTGATCGTCTCGCGCCGCCGGGCGCAGCGGCTGCGCAAGATGGAAGCGCGGCTCGACCAGCGGCTGGGGGCACATCACGGATGAAACCGGATGGGGGGTTATTGCATATTAGGGCGATAAGCGTTTCGACTAGATTGTTCGGGGGCATCGCGGTCGCGCTCCTTGCCAGCACTGGCGTGCTCTGGCTCGCAACCGGCGAAGGGCTGGTGGTCTTGGCCTATGCGCTGGGGCTGGTCGTGCTACTTGCAGGAGGGCTGGCGTTACAGCGCCTGCAGGAGCGGCCCGAGAACGACCAGCTTGCCGTACCCGACTGGTCGGTGACCGTGGCGGCGATTGAGCAGGCCGGTGAGGGGGTGGCGATTACCGACCGCGCCAACCGGCTCACCTGCGCCAATTCCGCCTATGCCGAGTGGTTCGGCGCGGACACTGCTCCGCCCCACTTGCCGCTCGAACGCGCCGGTCTGGAAGAACTGGTGCGGCTCGTCCGGCGCGCCTGGCGCGACGGATTCGCCAAGACTGAGCGCCTTGAAAGCGAGGGTGGCCAACAGCAGTGGACTGTCAGCGTGGAACGGGCTGGGCGGGGCGACGACCACCTGATCTGGCGTTTCCAGAAGATCGAGCCGAAGATCGCCGATCCGCTGGTCAGCTATGATGTGACGGGGCCGTTTGGGCGCATGCTTGCGCGTGCTGGCATCGAAGCGGCGATTACCGGGCCGGACGGGATGATCAAGAGCGCCAGCGCGGGCTTTGCCGAGCGTGCGGTAGGCGATCCCAATTCCACGCTTGCCGGGCAGGACTTCGTCTCTTTCCTGCGTTCGGACGATCGCGACCGGATATTTTTTGCCCGCGAAGGCCGCACGGGCACGCCGCAAACGTTGATCCATGTGCCGCTCGACGATCCTGACGGCCCCGCGAATACCGGCCCTGAAGAGGCACAATCGCTGATGCTGCTGGTCGACAGCGGCGTGGGGATCGGAGCGGGCTGGGAAGCATCGTCGCAAGGCGTCGCGCAGCTCGAAACGCTGCTGGGGCAATTGCCGCTCGGCTTGGCCATGACCGATCGCGACGGGCGCTTCCTGTTCTCGAACGACGCTTTCCTGCGCGCGGTCGAGCGCGAAGAGCGCGGCCTGCCCGCTTTTCCGACCGACCTCGTTGTGCGCGAAGACAAAGCGGCACTATCCGACGCCGTCCGCCGCCACGGGCGCGGCCCCGCCACCAGCGGCAATATGGCGATCCGGTTGGCCAGTGCGCCTGACGATACGGTTTCGCTGGGGCTCGCCGGGGTGCGCGGGCTGGGCGAAGCGGCGGTGTTGTTGAACCTGGCGGATTCGACCCAGGAAGCCCAGCTGCGGCGGCAAGTGGCGCAGGCGACCAAGATGCAGGCCGTGGGCCAGCTCGCAGGCGGCGTTGCGCATGACTTCAACAATGTGCTGACCGCGATCATTGGCACTTGCGACCTCATGCTGCTGCGCCACACGCCAGGCGATAGCGATTATGACGATATCCAGCAGATCCGAAACAATTCGAACCGCGCGGCATCGCTGACGCGGCAATTGCTCGCTTTCTCGCGACAGCAGACTCTCCGCCCGGAAATCGTCCAGCTGCCCGACGTGGTCAGCGAAGTGGCCCCGCTCATCAAGCGACTGCTGGGCGAGAAGATCGAATACAAGGTCAAGCATGATCGTGACCTGAGCCCGGTGCGGGCCGACCCGCAGCAGCTTGAACAGGTGATCATGAATCTGGCGGTCAATGCACGCGACGCGATCCAGTCGCACCGTGGCGGTGCGGGTCAAATCACTCTCACCACGCGTCGCATCAACATGCGCCAGGTCGAACAGATGAGTTCGGAAATCTTGCCCGCAGCCGACTACACCGTGCTGGTGGTCGAAGACACCGGCGGCGGGATTCCACCGCAAGTCATGCCCAAGCTGTTCGAACCCTTCTTCACCACGAAGGAGAAGGGGAAGGGCACCGGTCTGGGCCTCTCCACCGCCTATGGTATCGTCAAGCAATCGGGCGGCTTCCTGTTCGCGGATAATGTGAAGGGCACAGGCGGCCGTGTGATCGGCGCGCGCTTCTCGGTCTATCTGCCCGCGCATCATGGTGCCGTTCCGCAGGCTCCGCAGGCGCCGGTCGAGCAGGAAGCCAGCGAATGGTCGGGCGGCGGCCGGATCCTGCTGGTCGAGGATGAAGACATGGTGCGAGCCGTGGCCGAACGCGCGCTCAGCCGCGCAGGCTATGTCGTTACCGCCCGCAGCGATGGCGAAGAAGGCCTCTCCGCGATTACCTCAGGGGGCGAGTTCGACCTCGTCGTGAGCGACGTGGTGATGCCGGGCATGGACGGCCCGGCGATGGCGCGCGCGATCCGCCAAACGCATCCTGACCTGCCGGTCCTGTTCATGTCGGGCTATGCAGAAGAGCAGTTGCGCAAGGATATCGATATTCCCAAGATGCACTTCCTGGCCAAGCCGTTCAGCGTGCAGGACATCAGCGACAAGGCGGCCGGGATAATGCGCGGATTAGCCAAGCGCTAGCCCGGTTTTCCTCGCCGGACAGCATTCGTTCACCTTCATATGGTGAAACAGTGACTTGGTAAGCCGGGAGGAGGAAATCATAGCGAATTTGCGCAAGTGGAAGCTGGCCTTGCTTGTGGGCGGCCTGTTGGCGACGAGCACAGCGGTCCTTTCGCAATCCGGCGACAGGGCGCAGAAGTCGGACTGGGAGGAAATACGCGCGGTCCTGACCAATGCACGCAGCGAAAGCGCCACTGTCCGGCTCGAGATCGGGCCGGCCTCGAATTGGCAGGTGCGCCCGGTGCGCGGGCTCGAACTGAAAGATCGCAACCAGGTGATCACGGCCAAGGTAAAACCGGACGGCACCGCGGAATTGCGATTCTGGCTCCGCTACACCGACTGAAAAACGGGCCTACAGGAAAAAGTTTCGTTCTCCACTTGTTCTTTTGGAACAAACCAGATACATAGCCTTCCAACAGGGCAGTCGATAACCGGCTATCGGCCCTAGGCAAGCAAGGGAGGCCATGCGATGGCGACGAATCTGAAACTGGTTGAAAAGGAGTCATCCGTGGATCGTCAGAAGGCGCTCGAGGCCGCGCTTGCCCAGATTGACCGGGCCTTTGGCAAGGGCTCGGCGATGAAGCTGGGCTCGAAGGAAGCTATGAATGTCGAATCGATTTCGACCGGCTCGCTCGGCCTCGACATTGCGCTGGGTATCGGCGGTCTGCCCAAGGGCCGCGTTATCGAAGTCTATGGCCCCGAAAGTTCGGGCAAGACCACGCTGGCACTGCATGTCATTGCGGAAGCACAGAAGAACGGCGGCACTGCTGCCTTTGTCGATGCCGAACACGCGCTCGACCCGGTCTATGCCAAGGCGCTGGGCGTCGATATCGACGAGCTGATCGTTTCGCAGCCCGATACGGGCGAACAGGCGCTCGAAATCACTGACACGCTGGTGCGCTCGAATGCAATCGACGTGCTGGTGGTGGACTCGGTCGCTGCACTGGTGCCGCGGGCCGAAATCGAAGGCGAGATGGGTGACAGCCATGTCGGCCTGCAGGCGCGCCTCATGTCGCAGTCGCTGCGAAAGCTGACCGGTTCGATCAGCCGCTCGAAGTGCATGGTGATATTCATCAACCAGCTCCGCATGAAGATCGGTGTGATGTACGGTAACCCCGAAACCACGACCGGCGGCAATGCGCTCAAGTTCTACGCTTCGGTCCGTCTCGACATCCGCCGCACCGGACAGATCAAGGACCGCGACGACATCGTGGGCAACACCACTCGTGTGAAAGTAGTCAAGAACAAGGTAGCCCCGCCGTTCAAGCAGGTCGAATTCGATATCATGTATGGCGAAGGCATTTCGAAGATCGGCGAGATCCTCGACCTGGGCGTCAAGGCAGGGCTGGTCGAGAAGTCTGGCAGCTGGTTCTCCTGTGACAGTATCCGGATCGGCCAGGGCCGCGAGAATGCCAAGCAATACCTCAAGGACAATCCCGAGATTTGCGACAAGTTGGAAGCTGCCATTCGCAGCCAGACCGACAAGGTCGCCGAGGAGATGATGACGGGCCCGGACGCGGATCCCGAAGACTGACCCTCAAGCGGGAGCAGCCGGTCCTTTCGGACCCGCGCCCGGAAACCCGGAAAGCCGGCGTGCGCCTCTCCCCTCGAAAGGCTGCGCCGGCTTTTCGCTGTCTGCACCATATGTTGCATTCCCCCGTGCCATCGAGCATGGCTCGCGCGGCGGCACCGGCAAGATCCGGGGTGCGTGGAAGAGACGGAGTGGGATTCGATATGGCCGAAATGGATGCACAGGAGTGGCAGGGGCGCGTGGGGAAATCCTGGGCGCATGAATGGCAGCGGACCGATCGCAGCTTTTCGCATCTCACTGCCGAACTCGAATGGCGCATCCTCGAACTTGAATTCACCCGCGCTCTCGATGTCGGCTGCGGTGCGGGGGAACTCTCGCTCAAGGTCGCAAGACAAAGACCCACAGCCGACATGATCGGGGTCGACATTTCTCCCGATCTGATCGAGGCGGCGCGCGGGCGGGCCGGCGATGCACCCAACCTGCGTTTCGAACTTGCCGATGCTGCAACCTGGCAGCCTGGGGCCGATGCCAAGCCGGACCTGCTTATGTCGCGCCATGGCGTGATGTTCTTCCCCGATCCCGTGGCGGCTTTCGCGAACCTGCATGCGGCCACCGCTAGCGGTGCGCAGATGGTATTCTCCTGCTTCCGCGAGGTTTCGCACAATCCTTTCTTCGGCGATGCGGGCCGCCTGATCCCTGCAGGTCCGGGTTCGCCTGATCCCGATCCCTATGCACCGGGGCCCTTCGCCTTTGCCGAAAGCGCGCGTGTCGAGCGTATCCTATCGGATGCGGGGTGGCGTGATATCCGCTTCGAGCCGTTCGACTTTGCCATGATCGCGGGTGCCGGTAACGATCCTGTCGCGGACGCCGTCAGCTATTTCAGCCGCATCGGTCCTGCAGCACGCGCGCTAGCAGGGATGGACGATACGGCGCGTACGGAGGTTCAGGTCAAACTTGCCGAACTCGCGAAACACAATCTGAAAGACGGTATCGTCAGTTTAGGCGCGGGCGTCTGGATCGTTTCCGCATCGCACAATTAGGCGGCGATAACGCCTTGCCGCAGGCGCGGCTAAGCCCTAACTGCGCTTGCATGACGTCGACCAACGATATCCGCCGGTCCTTCCTCGACTATTTCGCAGGCACAGGCCATGCTGCGATTCCGAGCGCACCGCTCGTACCATATAATGATCCCACGTTGATGTTCGTCAACGCAGGCATGGTGCCCTTCAAGAATGCCTTCACCGGGCTCGAGACGCCGCCCGCACCGCGCGCCACCAGCTCGCAGAAATGCGTGCGCGCGGGGGGCAAACATAACGACCTCGACAATGTCGGTTATACCGCGCGTCACCACACCTTCTTCGAAATGCTCGGAAATTTCTCTTTCGGGGATTATTTTAAAGAGCAGGCGATCCTGCATGCATGGACGCTGCTGACGAAGGATTGGGGCATTTCGCCCGATCGGCTTACCGTCACTGTCTATCACACTGACGATGAGGCGTTCGACCTGTGGCGCAAGATTTCGGGCCTGCCCGAAGAACGCATTATCCGTATCCCGACCAAGGACAATTTCTGGGCGATGGGTTCGGATGGTCCATGCGGGCCGTGTTCGGAAATCTTCTATGACCACGGTGACCACATCTTTGGCGGCCCCCCGGGCAGCCCGGACGAGGATGGCGACCGCTTCGTCGAGATATGGAACTTGGTGTTCATGCAGTTCGAGCAAGCAGCCGATGAAATCGTTGGGGAACTGCCCAAGCCTTCGATCGACACCGGCATGGGACTCGAACGCATCGCAGCGGTGATGCAGGGCGAGCATGACAATTACGACACGGACACTTTCAAGGCACTGATCGCCGCTTCGGAGAACCTTACCGGAGTGAAGGCTGCTGGCGAATACAAGGCGAGCCACCGCGTGATCGCCGATCATCTGCGTTCGACCAGTTTCCTTATGGCCGATGGTGTGCTGCCTTCGAACGAAGGGCGCGGTTATGTGTTGAGGCGGATCATGCGTCGCGCGATGCGCCACGCACACCTCCTTGGCGCGAGCGAGCCGCTGATGCACCGGCTCGTGCCTGCGCTGGTGACCGAAATGGGCCAGGCTTATCCAGAGCTCTTGCGTGGCCAGGCGCTGATCCAGGAAGTGCTGCAGCGCGAGGAAACCCAGTTCCGTCGCACGCTCGAGAAGGGCCTGCGCCTGCTCGACGAGGCCACCGGTACGATGGGCGAGGGTGGCGAACTCGACGGCGAAACCGCGTTTAAGCTCTATGACACCTTTGGCTTCCCTTACGACCTGACCGAAGATGCGCTGCGTTCGCGCAGCATCGGCGTTGATCGCGCGGGCTTCGATGCGGCGATGGAGCGGCAAAAGGCTGCCGCGCGCGCGGCGTGGAAAGGCTCGGGCGATGCCGCAGCAGGCGATGTCTGGTTCGACATCGCCGAGCGCGAAGGCGCAACCGAATTCACTGGCTATGCCTCGACCAGCGGGGAAGGACGCGTGGTCGCTCTCGTAAAGGACGGTACCGAAACCGACCGTGCCGAAGCGGGCGAGGAGGTAACCATCCTGACCAACCAGACTCCGTTCTACGGCGAAAGCGGCGGTCAGACCGGCGATGGCGGCAGCATCACTACCGCTACCGGTCTCAAGGCTGAAGTCACCGACACCTCCAAGCCGCTCGGCCGATTGCATGCGCATCATGCGAAAGTGGCGGAGGGCGCGATCGCCGTGGGCGATACGGTGCACCTTGCGATCGACACTGCGCGGCGCGACCGCATTCGCGCCAACCATTCGGCTACGCACCTTGTGCATACCGCATTGCGCAACACGCTGGGCGCTCATGTGACGCAAAAGGGTTCGCTGGTCGCGGACGACCGGTTCCGCTTCGACTTCTCGCATCCCAAGCCGCTGACTGCTGAGGAAGTCGCTTCGATCGAAGCCGAAGTGAATGCCGAGATCCGCGCGAACGAGCCGGTCGGCACGCGGTTGATGAGCCCCGACGATGCCGTAGCCGCCGGAGCGTTGGCGCTGTTCGGTGAAAAGTATGGCGACGAAGTGCGCGTGCTCTCGATGGGCCGAAAGGGCGATGGCGGGCGCAACTATTCGGTCGAACTTTGCGGCGGCACGCACGTAAAGGCGACCGGCGATATCGGCATCTTCCGCATCGTATCCGAAGGCGCGGTCAGCTCGGGCGTGCGCCGCATCGAGGCGCTCACGGGCGAAGCTGCGCGGCGCTGGCTGGTCGATCGTGAAGAAGCGCTAAAGGCAGCAGCGAGCGAGATCCGCGTCAGGGCCGAGGAAGTCCCGGCGCGGCTCGCGGCCCTGCTCGACGAGCGCAAGCGGCTCGAGAAGGAACTGGCCGATGCCAAGAAGGCGCTTGCCCTGGGCGGCGGCGGCTCTGCCGGTGCTGCACAGAACGCGGACGAGTACATTGCGGGCGTTAAATTCAGGGGGCAGGTGCTCGAAGGGCTCGATCCCAAGGACCTGCGTGCCTTGCTCGACGAGGTGAAGCAGGCCCTCGGCTCGGGAATTGCGGCGGCGGTTGCGGTAAATGACGGCAAGGCTGCCTTTGCAGTGGTGGTGACCGACGATCTGACCAATCGCTTCAACGCGGTCGAACTGGTCCGTGCCGGTGTGGAAGCCCTTGGCGGGAAGGGCGGGGGTGGCCGCCCCGACATGGCGCAGGGCGGCGGGCCGGACGGAAGCAAAGGGCAGGATGCTCTCAGCGCAGTGCGGAAGGTTATCGCTTCCTAATGCCGCGGAAGCGGCGGCGTGTCCTTGCGGTCATGGCGCGATACTATGCGAGGAAAACCTCGTGCGGATTCCGCTCGGCCTCGAACGTCAGCTGGTTGGCGCTGCGCGCCCGTGACGTGGGCATATTCCCGAAGCTCCTGGGGGTGATTGCAGCTCTGACCGGCGTCGCACCCATCGAATGGATTCCTGACATCAATCTCATCCTCGCGCTTGGTGCGAAACTCGTCGTCATTCCGCTGCTGCTTGGCTTCGCCTGGTGGCTGGTGCCAAAGCCGGTCAAAGCGCGGCTTGAGGAAGAAGCAAAAGGTGCGCCGGTTCCCTGGGGTTTTCTGGGCCTTGTTGCCGCAGTCTTCGTTGCTGCTATCGCAGTCGATACCTGGTTCGATTTTACCTATCCCGGCAAGGATGCGGGAACGCCGTCGATACAGCCATTTCTCGAGCGATTCGAGTAGCTGACTAGCCTTCTATCGAGCTGGTGCGCAGCTTGGGTTTTTCTTCGAGTGCGCCTTCCTCGCGAATGTGTTCACGGAATTCGTCGCGCTTCTCGTGGATCGAAGCAATCACGGGCCCCATCGCAACCCCAATGTCGACCAACACTGCTTCGGAAAGCTGCAGCGTCGCTTCTAGTGTTTCGGGCACGGCATGGCTGGCGCCCGCGCGATAGAGCGCAGCGGCATGCTCAGGATCGCGTGCACGGGCCACGATCAGCAGTTCGGGATAGGCTGCACGCAGCTTCGCGACCAGCCGTTGCGCCAGCACCGGCTCGTCCATCGTCAGGACGACCGCGGGAGCCGTTTCGATACCCAGCCGCGACAGCGCGTCGCCGCGCGCGGCATCGCCAAAGGTCGCGCGAAAACCTTCGCGCTTGGCCCGCTCGATCAGGTCTGAATCAGAATCGATCGCGACGTAGGGCTTGTTGTGCATGGCGAGCATGTCGGCCACGAGCCGCCCCACCCGTCCTGCGCCGATGATGATGGTGCGCGGTTCGTCGCCATCGACCTCGACCACTTCGGGCACAGGCTCGACCCGGCGCCCGATCAAGCGGCCCAGGCGTGCGAGCAGCGGCGTGACTGTAAGCCCGATGGCGGTAACAATCTGCCAGAACTGCGCAGTCTCGGCATCGATCAACAGCGCCGAACTGGCTGCTGCAAGCACAATCAGAGTGGTCTCGCTGGGACTGGCCATGAGTACGCCGGTTTCGGCCGAAGTTCCGCGCCGCGCGCCCATCAACCGTAGGAGCACTCCGGTGACGAGGGCCTTGAACACTAGCACACCAACTACGGCGAGCATGATCGGGCCGAGGTTCTCCCAAATCGTCACCAGATTGATGCTCATGCCGACAGTGATCAGGAACACCCCCAGCGCAAGGCCCTTGAACGGGTCCATGATCGTTTCGACTTCGCCGTGATATTCGGTTTCGGCGATCAGCAGGCCTGCGATCAGCGCGCCGACGATCGGCGAAAGGCCTGTGGCGGCGGTTGCGAGGCTGGCTCCGATCACCACCAGCAGCGACGCGGCAAGGAACAGTTCGGGGCTCTTGGTCCGCGCCGCCTGCGCGAAAAGGCGGGGCAGGGCGAGCCGACCTATCACGAGCAGCGCCAGCACGACCAGTCCGCCTTTCCATAGAGTTTCGACCAGGCCTTCGAGGCCTCCCTCCTGCGCGTGCGGGGCCAGTGCGCCCAGGATGAACACGATCGGCACGATCATGATGTCTTCGAAGAGCAGCATCGAAAGCGCCGCGCGCCCGACCGGTGTCTTGGTGCCCGAAATCGGCAGAACGATCGCGGTTGAGGAGAAAGCTAGCGCAAAGCCCAGTGCGATCGCGCCGGTCCAAGCCTGACCGTTCACGAAACCGAGAAAAGCGGCGAGCGAGGAGCCGATTATCAGCAGTTCGAGTGCGCCCAGGCCGAACACAAGTTTTCGCAATTGCCACAATCGGTTGAAGCTCAGTTCAAGACCGATCGCGAACAAAAGCAGGATGATCCCGAATTCGGCAAAGGGCTTGAGCCCTTCGGCATCGGTTATGGTGATGTATTCCAGCCAGGGCACTTGCGACACGAGCGTCCCGAGACCGTAAGGGCCGACCGCGATGCCGATCAAAATGAAACCAATGATCGGAGTAATGCGGAAGCGCGCGAAGACTGGGATCACAATCCCGGCAGCGCCGAGGATCACTAGCGCATCGGACATCATCGGGGATGGGGTGAGTTCTCCGGCCATGGCTCCTCTATAGCGAGCGAACCGCCTCCGTCACCCGCTTAGACACTTATTTTCTGCGGCTTGGGCTTGGATACAGAAAGGGCGGCCCATCCAGTGGATCGACCGCCGCATGCCTTGGCTAGCTACCGAAGTCGGAACCGGCTCAGGCCCAGCTGGCCATTTCCTTTTCGAGATTCTGCACGATCGCCTCGAAGAACTGTTCGGTGGTGAGCCAGTTCTGCTCGGGGCCGATCAGCAGTGCCAAGTCCTTGGTCATCTGGCCACTTTCGACCGTTTCGATGCAGACGCGTTCGAGTGTTTCGGCAAAGCGCACTACATCGGGCGTACGGTCGAACTTGCCGCGATACATCAGGCCGCGTGTCCAGGCGAAAATTGAGGCGATCGGATTCGTGCTGGTCGACTTACCCTGCTGGTGCTGGCGATAGTGGCGAGTAACCGTGCCGTGCGCCGCTTCTGCTTCGATGGTCTTGCCGTCCGGGGTCATAAGGACCGAAGTCATCAGGCCAAGCGAGCCGAAGCCCTGCGCAACCGTGTCGGACTGCACGTCGCCGTCGTAGTTCTTGCAGGCCCAAACGAACTTGCCGTTCCATTTCAGCGCCGATGCGACCATGTCGTCGATCAGGCGGTGTTCATAGACAATGCCCTTTTCCTTGAACTTCTCGGCAAAGCCTTCCGTGTCGAACACTTCCTGAAACAGGTCCTTGAAACGCCCATCATAGGCTTTCATGATGGTGTTTTTGGTGGAGAGGTAGACCGGCCAGCCGAGGTTCAGGCCGTAGTTGAAGCTGGCGCGCGCGAAGTCGCGGATCGAATCGTCGAGGTTGTACATCGCCATGGCGACGCCCGCGCTCGGGAAGTCGAATACGTCGAGGTCGAGCTTGGTACCGTCCTCGCCGTCAAACACCAGACGGAGCTTGCCCGGGCCCGGAATCAGCGTGTCGGTGGCGCGATACTGGTCGCCAAAGGCGTGGCGGCCGACCACGATCGGGTCGGTCCAGCCCGGCACGAGCCGCGGCACGTTTTCGATCACGATCGGTTCGCGGAACACGACCCCGCCCAAGATGTTGCGGATCGTGCCGTTGGGGCTCTTCCACATCTTCTTGAGGTGGAATTCCTCCACGCGCGCTTCGTCGGGAGTGATCGTAGCGCACTTCACGCCCACGCCGTATTGCTTGATGGCATTGGCGGCATCGACCGTAACCTGGTCGTCCGTCTCGTCGCGGTGCTCGATGGAGAGGTCGTAATATTTCAGGTCGACGTCGAGGTAGGGCAAGATCAGCCGCTCGCGGATCCACTGCCAGATAATTCTCGTCATCTCGTCGCCGTCGAGTTCGACGACCGGGTTCTTGACCTCGATTTTCTGCATGATGTCCCTGTTCGCTGGAAATTGGGGAATGTAAATATGCGGGCGCTTTAGCAGAGGGGCGCGCGGGTGCAAGTCAGGGGGGAGGCAATAAAAAACCCGCCGGCAAGCGGCGGGTTTGCGATGGTGGGCGTAGGAAGGATTGAACTTCCGACCCCTACGATGTCAACATAGTGCTCTACCACTGAGCTATACGCCCGCACCATCGAAACGCCGCTTTGTGGGCGGCGGAGGCGGCCCTTTAGCTTGAGCCTTGCCGCCAATCAAGCGATTCGGCCCGCATTCAGAGCGAAGCTTCGCGCTGCTCTTCGAACATGCGCTCTACCTCGAGCGCAAGGTCGCGCAAATGGAAGGGTTTAGACAGCACGCGGGCATGGGGCTGTTCGCGGCTGGCCTTGAGCGAAACCGCTGCAAAGCCTGTGATGAACATCACCTTGGTGCGCGGAGAAAGTTCGGCGCAACGCTGAGCCAGTTCGATACCGTCCATTTCCGGCATGACGATGTCTGACAGCAGCAGGTCGAAATGCTGTTCTTCCAGCAAAGGTACCGCCGCCGTGCCGCGATCTACGGCGACCACTTCATAACCTGCATTAGTGAGGGCGCGTTCCAGATAGGTACGCATGGCTTCCTCATCCTCGGCAAGGAGTATCCGCAAGGTCGATGCAACAGTCATGCGGGCGTAATATCATTCACCGCTTAAGAAATCTTGTACAGTGGCGGGGGTGCCCGGATTTGAGACAGTCGCCGGAGCATTCCTTTCTGGCGGGATCGCTTTGACAGGCGGCCCGGGAAAGGGCAGCACTGAAACCATGGTGCCAGAGGGACGAGAATCACTGGGCATGCGGTCCGAAAGTGGCGGGTTCATCGTGGGGCTCGATGGTCGGCCCGCATTTACGCTCCGGTCGTCGGCATCTTCGCCAATTCCCGTGCTCATCACTGTGCCGCATGCGGGGCGCGATTATCCATCGGCGCTGCTGGCAGAGATGCGCGATCCCGAATATGCCTGCCTGAGGCTTGAAGATCGGATGATCGACTTGGTCGCGCAGGAGGTGGCGCGGCAAACTGGTGCGGCGCTGATCGTTGCCCAAGCTCCCCGTGCCATGCTCGATCTCAATCGTGCGCGCGACGATATCGACTGGGACATGATTGTCGGCCAGCGGCCGCATCCGGTCCGTCACTCGCAGGCTAACTGGCGTGCGCGCAGCGGGCTGGGCCTGATCCCGCGACGCCTGGCCGGGTTCGGGGAAATCTGGCGTGGCCAGATCGACCGCGAGGAACTCGAGCAGCGGATTGATGGTATCCATAGGCCCTATCACGCCGCGACTGCACGCGAACTCGCTCGCATCCGCGACGAATGGGGCGCTGCCATGCTGGTCGACCTGCATTCGATGCCGCCCTTGCGCCGATCCCCAGGCAAAGCGGGACCGCTGCATTTCGTTTTGGGCGATCGTTTCGGAACCTCGTGCGATGCGGTCTTGGCCAGCCAGGGGTTTCGTTATCTCGAAGCGAGGGGTATGGGAGTGGCGCACAATCGTCCCTATGCCGGGGGGTTCGTGCTCGATAAACATGGCGCACCTGCAAATGGGCTGCATGCGCTGCAACTCGAAATCTGCCGATCGATCTATCTCGATGCGCGCATGGAGGAGGTTACTCCGCGGATGCTGCCACTCGCGCGGCTGCTCGCGGGATTCATTCGCGAAATGGGTGCCGCGGTTGCCCGGATGGCTGGTGAAGCCTCATTCAGGCAGGCCGCCGAATAGCGTTCAGGGCTAAAAAACTACCTCGTACGTAACGTACGAGGTGGCCAAGGTTCAGGGAGGATACGTCCCAGAAGGGACGCAACATCCGGGCAGGCTATGAGGTAAACCGTGCCCGAACACTTAAAATTTAAGGGTTGGCGGGGGGCTGTTTCAAGCCCCTTGCCTGCACCGGTCAAACCGCGGGATTGCGCGGCGACCTGCTTATACCGCTTGCTGCGGTGCGGGGACCTTGCCCTGCTGTGACTGGCGCCCGAAAATCACGCGCATCAAATTCATAGAGAAAAGGTGCGCATGCAGCAGCATCAGCATACCACTGCGGTGCAGGTTCTCGACCGATTCAATCGGCAGTTCGCGCAGCTTGTTCTCATCAACCATCTTGAAGCCGCGGTAGATGAAGGGCTTGTCGGGGTTGTCCTGCATGGTGATGGCGATTTCGCCTTCCATCAGCAGGTCGAGCGCGACCACTTCGTCCATGAACGCCTTGGTACGCGCGCCCGATTCTTCGAACTTCTGGCAGAAATCGAGCACACCTTTGGTGAACTCGCTGGGTTCGCCTTCGCCTTCGAACAGGGCGTTGCCTTCGGCGAAGTCGCCGATGACTCCTGCGCTCGGATCGAAGCAGAGCGACAGTTCGTCACTCTCGGGGTTGAGCCTGGCGAGCATGAAAGGATAGCGGCGGACATAGGCCGGCATATAGACGTTTTCGGTGACCATGCCTTCGTCATCGACGAAGCTGTTCACACCTTCGTTGAGGCCCATCAACGCCAGCGGAACGGGGTTGTCGCCCGAGCTGAACACGATCGGGAAATGGCGCTGCGCGTCGACGAATTCGTCCACGGTCACAGGGACGGCGTGGGTCTTGCCGAGGAACTCGAGATTGGTGAACTGGGTGCTTTTCCAGTTGTTGTGATCGCGGCTGTTGAGCGGCATCAGGTCGTTGAAAAACAGGGGCAGACGGGGCTGCGGCGCGCTTGCCATGGAAACTCTCCGAAATAGGTGGCTGTAAACTCAAAAAACGGCCGCGCTGGACAGCCAGCGGGCCGGACGAAGGCGCTTTAGGCGCTAGCGGCTTGCTAGGCAAGCGGGACGAGTTTGCCGGGGTTGAGCAGCCCCTTGGGGTCAAGCGCGTGCTTCACGCTGCGCATCAGCGACAGCGCCACTGGGTCGCCCAATCGGCCGAGTTCGTCGCGTTTCATCTGGCCTATGCCGTGTTCCGCGCTGATCGAGCCGCCCCATTCGGCCACAAGGTCATGTACATGGCGGCTGATTACCTTGCCCTGGCTTTCTTCCCATTCGCCCCGCGTCGCCCCACCTGGCGCGAGCACGTGGAAATGGACGTTGCCATCGCCCAGATGGCCGAAGGCGACGCCGGTAACTCCGGGGAAACGCGCTTCGACATCGGGGATCGCAATTTCGATGAAATCGGGCATGCGTTCGACCGGCACGGAGATATCGTGCTGCATCGCGGGCCCGATCGCGCGTTCGGCCGGGGCGATCGAATCTCGCAGTTGCCAGAATTGCTCCGCCTGCGTCTCGTTGGCAGCAATCGTCGCGTCGAGCAGGATACCCGCTTCCATCGCTTCGGCCAGCGCCGCTTCGGCCTCGTCTCGCAGTGCAGCCGAGGCCGCGGGCTTCGTGGCGAGTTCGATAAGCGCATGCCAGTGATAGCGTTTGGCCAGCGGAGAGCGCGAACCCGGCAGATGCGTCAGCACGGCATCGAGGCAGTGCTCTGGAATCACTTCGAAGCCTTCGAGTTCATCGGGCAGCGCCTGTTCGAAATGCAGCAGCAGCCTACGCGCATCGCCAATCGAAGCCACCCCGCACCATGCGACCACGCGATCGCCGATCGCTGGCAGCAGGCGCAAATTGGCCGCAGTCACGATCCCCAGCGTGCCTTCCGATCCGATCAGCAATTGCTTGAGGTCGAAGCCGCGATTGTCCTTCTTCAGCGCGGTCAGGCTATCGAAGATCTGTCCGTCGGCCAGTACCGCCTCGATGCCCAGCACCTGCGCGCGCATGGTGCCGTGGCGCAGCACCTGCGTGCCCCCGGCATTGGTGGAAACGAGGCCGCCGATGGTCGCGGAACCCTTGCCGCCCAGCGTCAGCGGAAAGCGCAGGCCGTGCCGCTGCGCCGCTTCATGCAGCGTCTGCAGGATCACCCCGGCTTCGCAAACCACTTGCCGCGAAGCAGGGTCCAGGCTGCTAATACGGTCCATGCGCCGCAGCGATAGCAGCACCGATCTGCCGCTCGCATCGGGTGTCGCGCCGCCCGACATCCCGCTGTTCCCGCCTTGCGGCACGATCGCCACGTCGAATTTATCGCACAGCTTCACGAAAGCGGCCACTTCCTCGCTCGTTGCTGGCGATGCAAGGCTTAGCGCCTGCCCGTGATAGCGCCCGCGCCAGTCGGTCAGCCAGGGTTCGAGCAAGTCGGGATCGCAGGTGAATCCACGCGGCCCGAGCAGTTCGGTTGCGCGGCGTGCGAAGTCGGAAAGAGATGACATGTCGCAGCTATGCCACATCGCCGTGGGCCATGGCCAGCGCTTGCAACGCCACCATAACGGATTAAGCCTCCGTTCAAGCCGACATGCTAGAGCGGCATGACGAGGTGACAAAGGGGTCAAGGAAGTTTGCCGGCAATGTCGGCACGATCGATAAGACATGCCCAGCATATTTGCCTATCTTGCGCCCTTTGCGCTGTTGCTTTCGTATAGCGCGCCCGCTGAGCGGTCTCCGCCGGATGCGCCAGCTGCGCCGGGCAGCGCTTTTCGCGAATTGCTCGATGCATCCGCGCCGCTTCCGCCGCAGATTTCCCACCAGGTCCGGATCGAGCGCCGGGTCACGGTCAGGATCGCGCCGCGAAGCGCGGCCGAGCGGCAGAACCTGATGGCCGAGTTCGCCCAGGTGCAGCGCCCCACGCGCTATGAAGAGCGCAAGATCGGCAAATGCGTGTTGATCGACGAGATCGCCGGTGTGCAAACGGGCAGCGGAGACCGGCTGGTGCTGTTCATGCGCGACCGCCGGATGGTGAACGCGCGGCTTGAAAAATCCTGCCGGTCGAAGGACTTCTACTCGGGATTCTACCTCGAACGGAACCCCGACGGGAAGCTCTGCATCGACCGCGACAAGCTGCAGTCGCGGGCAGGGGCGAATTGCGAGCTCAACCGTCTGCGCGAACTGGTGCCAGTTTACGAGTGATCGCACGAGTGGCAGCACGGGAGCGCCACGCGGGCGCGCAGGCGGCGTTTTCTTGACTTTGAGAGGGTTTTCGGCAAGGGGCGTGGCGTGAGCTGTGGAGTTTCTTCGCGGTTGCACAATTTTCGGCGCATCCAAGCGCCCCTTACCCGGAAACCGAACCACGCATGACCTTCGCCGATCTCGGCCTGTCCCCCGAATTGCTCAAAGCGGTCGAAGCCGCGGGCTATAGTCAGCCTACGCCGATCCAGGCGCAGGCAATTCCTGCCGTACTGATGATGAAAGACCTCATCGGCATCGCGCAGACGGGCACGGGGAAAACCGCAAGCTTCGTGCTTCCGATGATCGACGTGCTGGCCAACGGCCGGCGCCGCGCGCTGATGCCGCGCTCGCTCATCCTCGAGCCGACGCGCGAACTCGCGGCTCAGGTGGCAGAGAATTTCGAGAAATACGGCAAGAACCACGACCTCAAGATGGCGCTGCTGATCGGCGGGGTGCAGATGGGCGACCAGGTCAAGGCGCTCGACGAAGGGGTCGACGTTCTGATCGCCACTCCCGGGCGGCTGATGGACCTGTTCGAACGCGGCAAGATCCTGCTCAACGGCTGCGAATTGCTGGTGATCGACGAAGCCGACCGCATGCTCGACATGGGCTTCATCCCCGACATTGAATTCATCTGCTCGAAGCTGCCCGAAACGCGCCAGACGCTGCTGTTCAGCGCCACCATGCCGCCGCCGATCGAGAAGTTGGCGAAGAAGTTCCTCAGCAATCCCAAGCGGATCGAGGTCACTCGCGCGGCGAGCACCAATGAAAACATCACCGCGTTCAAGGTCCCCACCAGGAACCGCCAGAAGCGCGAAACGCTGCGCTGGTTGCTGCAGCACGATTTGGTCGAGACCGCGATCATCTTCGCCAACCGCAAGACGACCGTGCGCGAGCTCAACCAGAGCCTGCAGCGGCACGGCTTCGCCAGCGGCGAAATCCATGGCGACATGGACCAGAATTCGCGCCTCAAGGAACTAGACCGCTTCAAGAAGGGCGAGATCAACATCCTAGTGGCATCCGATGTCGCCGCACGCGGGCTCGACATCAAGGGCGTGAGCCACGTCTTCAACTTCGATACGCCGTGGCATCCGGACGATTACGTTCACCGCATCGGCCGCACCGGCCGCGCCGGGGCGAAGGGCCGCGCCTTCACTTTGGTGGGCGAGGACGATGCCGAAGCGATCGCCAATATCGAGAAGCTGACTAAGGCCAAAGTTCCGGTGTTCGGGAAGAAGGACGTGCGGGTCGAGCTGGTCGAAAAGCCTGCAGAAGAGGCGAAGCCCGAACCGCAGCCGGAAGCGAAGCCGGAAGGGCAGTCGCGCCGTCGCGACGAAGCACCGCGCGAAGAGCGCCCCAGGAAACCGCGCCGCGAGCGGGAAGCGAAACCCGAACGTGCAGAACGCCCGCATCGCCAGCGCGACGAGGACGACGAGCCGATCCCCGCAGGCGAATGGAACGGCCCGAAGCCGGGCTTCCTCGAAATCGGGGTGGGCTAAGGCGCGCTGCCAGCCGGCCCGGTTAGGGGCTGGTGCGCGCGCCGATCCCAAGCGCCTCCAAGATTACCGATAAGCCGAAGGCGCGGAGGCAAGGGCGCCGACATGGTGGCCAGCAATTTGTTTGCTATTGGGTGGTTGGCCCTCATTCCCATGATACTTCAATTCCACCTGCTCGCACGTCGCTAGCAAGTATGCACCAATTGCTGGTTGCATCTCGACTAGGGTGAGTTCGCCCACTTCACTCGCTCGGCGCTTCCCAGCTCGAAATGCCTCGGACTTCTCGTGATACTCTTTTGCGGAGGAGGGATGAGGCGATCCGTAGAGCCGCTCCAAATCCAACGCTTTCCTCGGAGGTTCGCCAGTTGTGGTCTCAAAAAGAACGACAATGTTACCTTGCTGAAAGTCGTCCGTATGCAGTGCGTCTATGGCGGATAGCTGGACTTCGCATTCTCGCCCGTCAGTCGTACTCAAATAAAGTGTGGCAACTTTGTCCTTGATGACAATTCCATCAAAGGTGGAGTCATGCAGTGGAAGTTCTTCTCTCATTCCCTGCGGTTACACGCACTTCTCTCACGTCCGCAATTGGGTCGTTAGCGGACTTCTGTGAGAAACCTCTCCCATCGTCATTCCCGCGTTCGCGGGAATGACGAGTACTGGGGTCATTCTAGCCATTCCGATTTTCCTACATGGCTGCGTTCTGGCAGGGGCACAGTGCTCTTTGCCCTCGTCGTATGACCCTATCGCTCCAGTCCTCGTATCGTCATTGCGAGGAGGAGCAGCCGACGGGGCAATCCACGTTTGCTCGCGTTTGCATGGATTGCTTCGCTAGGCTCGCAATGACGAGTCGAGAGTTTTCTTCTTCAGGACTATGTCGCATGTGTTGCATGGGCCGGGGACCCGGCGCGCGGGAATGACGAGGCCTGAATCGTTACTTGAAGCTTGCGCCAGTCAGTCCGCCAGGCTCACGAAGCTGTCGATCACCCGCTTCGTGCCCGAATGCTCGAACTCGATCTCCAGCTTGTTGCCTTCCTGGTCCGTCACCGTGCCATAGCCGAACTTCTCGTGGAACACGCGCGCGCCAATGGCGATGTCGCTGCGCGGCTTGGCGGCGAATCTGGCCGCGCTCCTCATGTTCTCGCGGACCCTGATTTGCTTGGCCCTGTATCCGGTCGAAAGCGCGCGCTGCCAGCCGGGGCCGCGGTGCGAGGATCGCTCGGGCCGGTCGCGGCTGACATGCGCGAAAGGATCCTCGCTCTCGGTCCAGTTGGCGCGCCACAGCGAAGCGCCGCCGGTCAGCGTGGTGTGCTGGTCGATATGTTCGGCCGGCAGGTCCTCGATGAAGCGGCTGGGGATGCTGCTGGTCCATTGGCCGTAGATGCGGCGATTGGCGGCGTGGAGGATCGTGCAGCGCCGCCGCGCGCGCGTGATCGCGACATAGGCGAGGCGGCGCTCTTCCTCGAGGCTGGCAAGCCCGCCTTCGTCGAGCGCGCGCTGCGAGGGGAACACACCTTCTTCCCAGCCGGGCAGGAAGACATGTTCGAATTCGAGCCCCTTGGCGGCGTGCATGGTCATGATGGTGACCTTCTCGCCATCGTCGGCCGCGTCATTGTCCATGACGAGGCTGACATGCTCGAGGAAATCGCCAAGCGTTTCGTATTCCTCCATCGCGCGCGCGAGTTCGGACAGGTTCTCGAGCCGCCCGGCCGCCTCGGCGGTGCGCTCTTTCTGGAGCATCTCGCTATAGCCGGTCTCGTCGAGCACCATGCGCAACAGGTCAGCTGCAGTTACCTGCTCGGCCTGCTCGCGCCAGTGGAGGAACTGGCGCAGCAGTCCGCCGATCGTGGCCGCGGCGCGCGCGGGCAATTCGTCGCTGTCGGCCAGTTGCAGCGATACAGCGGCCATCGGCATGCCGGTGCGGCGCGCATGTTGGTGCATCTTTTCTAGCGTCTTCGCGCCGAGCCCGCGCTTGGGCTGGTTGTAGATACGTTCGAAGGCCAGATCGTCCTGCGGCTGGGCGATCACTCGCAGATAGGCGAGCGCATCGCGGATTTCGGCGCGCTCGTAGAAACGGAAACCGCCGACGATGCGATAGCCCAGGCCGATCTGGATGAAGCGGTCCTCGAACTCGCGCGTCTGGTATTGCGCGCGCACCAGTATGGCGACCTGGTCCAGCCGGGCGCCTTCGCGTTCGAGCCGCTCGATCTCTTCGCCCACCCGGCGCGCTTCTTCCGGCCCGTCCCACACACCGATCACCCGAACCTTCTCGCCATGGTTCGCTTCGGTCCACAGCGTTTTCTCGTGCCGCTCGCTATTGGCGCGGATCAGCCCTGAAGCCGCGCCAAGGATATGCGGGGTGGAGCGATAGTTCTGCTCCAGCTTCACCACTTTCGCGCCGGGAAAATCCTTCTCGAACTTGAGGATATTGGCGACTTCCGCCCCGCGCCAAGAATAGATCGACTGGTCATCATCGCCCACCACGCAGATGTTCTTGTGCGCTTGCGCCAGCAACCGCAGCCACAGATACTGCACGGCATTGGTGTCCTGATATTCGTCGACGAGGATGTATTTGAAGCGTCGCTGGTAATCCTCCAGCACCTCGCGGTAGCGCCGGAAGATGTTGAGCATGTGCAGCATCAGGTCGCCGAAGTCGCAAGCGTTCAATGCCTTCAGCCGTTCCTGGTAGAGCCGGTAAAATTGCTGCCCGCGGCCATTGGCATAGGATTCGTTCTCGGCCGCATCGAGATCTTCCGGGTTGAGCCCGCGGTTTTTCCAGCGATCGATCAGCCCGGCGAGCTGGCGCGCGGGCCAGCGCTTTTCGTCGAGGTCGTTCTCGGTGATCAGCTGCTTGAGCAGGCGCAACTGGTCGTCGGTGTCGATGATCGTGTAATTCTGCTGCAGGCCGACCAGTTCGGCATGGCGGCGCAGCATCTTGGCGCAGATCGAGTGAAAAGTGCCGAGCCACTGCATGCCTTCGGCCAAATCGCCCAGATGCCCGGCGACCCGCTGGCGCATTTCGCGTGCGGCGCGGTTGGTGAAGGTCACGCAGAGGATCTGGCTGGGCCACGCGCGCCCGGTCGCCACAAGATGCGCGAGGCGGGCGGTAAGCGCAGCCGTCTTGCCGGTACCTGCGCCTGCAAGCATCAGCACCGGCCCTTCGGTGGTCAGCACAGCTTCGCGCTGCGGCGGGTTTAGCCGCGCGGCATAGGGCGGGACGGAAACATCGCCGGCAGGGGCGGGAAGGGTGTTCGGATCGGACATGGGCGTGGTGAACGGATAGAGAACGTTGGCGTCCCCCGCAAGGCTCAGCCGGCGCGGGTTAACAGTGTAAGCTTCGCCTTGCCCACCTTGCGCTCGGCATCAAGCGGCAGACCTTTGACTTCGACCGTTTCCTTCGCGCCTGTCTCGACCGCGATCCAACTGGCCGGGCCGATCCAGCCGAGCCGCAGCATCCGGTCGAGCGCCACGGCCCCGGCGCCGGTGTCATAGGGCGGGTCGAGCAGGATCAGGTCGTAGGGTTCCTTTGCAGGACCGAGCGACAGGACCGAACCGTGCTGAACCGCGCTGCGTTCGCGCGCGCCGAGCGCCTGGATATTGGCGCGGATGGCATCGATTGCGGCCTTGTCCTGCTCGACGAAGAGGCAATGCGCCGCACCGCGCGACAGTGTTTCGAGTCCCAAAGCACCCGAGCCGGCGAAGAGGTCGGCCACTTTGAGCCCTTCGAAGGTGCCGAGGCGGCTCGCGAGCATGCTGAACAGCGTTTCACGGGTGCGATCACCCGTTGGACGAGTGGCGTCCCCTTTGGGCGCGGCCAGCTTGCGCCCGCGCCAATCGCCCGTGATGATCCTCAATGATTGTCGCCTGCTCGTTTGAGCCAGCCGCGGAAGCGGCCCAACTCGTCGGTGCGGATCTCGCGCGCCATGCCGCGGGGCAGGTCTTCAAGTTCGAACGGGCCGTATGCCGTGCGGATCAGGCGGCTGACCTGCAGGCTGAGATGTTCGAGCACGCGCCGCACTTCGCGGTTCTTGCCTTCGGTGATGGTCACTTCGATCCACTGGTTGCGGCCGGTGCGCCGTTCCAGATTGGCGTCGATGCTGCCGTAATGGATGCCGTCGATGGTGATCCCGTCGATCAAATCTTCGAGCTGCTCCTGCGTGATGTCGCCGAAGGTCCGCGCGCGATAGGTGCGCGGGATGCCGCTGGAAGGCAGCTCCATCTGGCGCTTGAGCTCGCCGTCATTGGTCAGCAGCAGCAGGCCTTCCGTATTGAGGTCGAGCCGCCCGATTGGCATCAGCCGCGGCGTCTTTTTGGGAAGAGCATTGCGGAGCGCAGTGTAGATCGTGGGGCGACCCTTGGGGTCGCTTTCGGCGGTGATCAGCCCGGTCGGCTTGTTGAAGGCATAAAGCCGCGTGGGTTCGGGCTTTGCGGCAGGATTGCCGTCGACCGTGACACCGGTGAGATCCTTCAGGATCGTCGCGGGGGTCTCTACGATCAGCTCGCCGATCGCGATGCGGCGAGCCGCGATCATGCGCTCGACTTCACGCCGACTGGCGACTCCTGCGCGCGCGAGCAGTTTGGCAATGCGTTCGCCCTCAGGGCGCGGTTCGGAACTCATGCGAAGCCGAGTAGGCGTTCAATTGACCCCGCGCAACGCTTCTTCGACGATCCGGTCGAAGCGGTGGATACCGCCTTCGAGCGTTCCCAGCGTCAAATGCTCGACTGCGCCGGTTGAGAGCCCCTGCTGGCCAAGTTCTGCGGCGCGGAAATCCTCGCTTGCGAATACCCCGCCGTCGAGCAGTGCCCAGCTGCGTTCCCAATGGTCGCGTGCCTTTTCGGTCGCGGGCGGTTCGGGGATCAGCATGAAGTCCTCGACGAGCGTATGGTTGACCGCTTGCGGCATCAGCACCATGACGTTGACGTAATCGGGGCTGGGAATGATGATCGTGGCCGGCAGCAACTGGTAGGCGAAGGTCACGACGCGCCTGAGCGCGGCCATGTCGTTGAGGTCGACGCCCTCCATTTCCTCGAGCCTGCCCACCGCTGCGCGCTGGTGCGGCCCGATCAGGTCGCCGCTGGTCACCCCGTCCTTGAACAAAGGACCGATCGTCTTCGCGTGAAGCCTGGTGACATGGTAGCTTTCAAGGAAGGCATCCATGATGAGCTTCCAATTGCCCTTAACCGAATGGGTCTTGCGGCGGAACAAGTGCAGGTCGCGCATTGCGAAGGCGTCGAAATCCTCGCCCAGTTGGCGCGCGTGAGTGAAGTCGGCGCCTTCGGCGGGGGCGAACCAGATCAGCCCGCCCGCTTCGAAACTGGGCAGTTCGGCCAGGCCGTAATCGGCCTTGTCCATACCGGGAAAGGTTTCGGGGCGGGGCAGGGCAAGCAGCTTGCCGTCGAGCTTGTAGGTCCATGCGTGGTAAGGGCAGACCAGCCGCTTGGCGCATTGCACTTCTAGCCCTTCGACTAGCCGCGTGCCACGATGCTTGCAGACGTTCAGGAACACATGGGCCTTGCCCTTGGCATCGCGAGTGATCAGCAGCGGGCGCCCGGTGGCATCGTGCGGCAGCGCTATGCCTGGCTCAGGCAAAACCGCCGAAGGGCACAACACCTGAGGCATCCGAACGAACAGTGCCGCCTTCTCGCGCGCGAAGTGATCGGGATCGGTATAGAGGCTGGCCGGTATGCGGGTGATCCCGCTTTCGCTGTGCTGTTCGCCGCGCTTGATCGCGCGGGCCAGGGCCAGTTGCCCTTCGGTGGGGCGCAAAGGTGGTGATTTCGTGCCGACCGTAGCCATCGGGGCGTTCCTATCTCCTGATCCGGGGGCTAGTGTCGCAGAAATTTGCGATCTTAGGAAGGACGCTACGGAATGGCTCAGACTGCTGCGGCAAAGAAGAAAACGTCGTGGCGCACGCATGGACTTGCGTTGTCCAATCGCAAGACGGGCTTCATGCTGATCTTCGGCTTCGCCAGCGGCCTGCCATTCGCATTGTTCCTGGGGACGCTGTTCGCCTGGCTGACCGAAGCCGAGGTCGAACTGGAGACGATGGGCATCTTCTCGCTAATCGGGCTTGCCTATGCCTTCCAGTTCCTCTGGTCGCCACTGATCGACAAGGTCGACCTCCCGCTGCTGCGCAAGCTGGGCAAGCGCAAGCAATGGATCGTGCCGATGCAGGTGCTGCTCGGCACGATCCTCGTGACTTTGAGCCTGCTCGATCCCAAGTCGGAACTTGGCATGTTCTCGCTGTTGGCTGGGATCGGTGCTTTCGCCAGCGCGACGCAGGACATCGCGATTAACGCCTGGCGCATCGATGTGGCAGACGAGGAAGCGACACTGGATATCCTCTCGACCATCTACCAGATGGGATACCGCTTGTCCTCGCTGGTCGGGGGCGCGCTGGGCCTGTTAATTGCCGCACGTATCGGCTGGCCCGAAACCTACATGATGATGGGGGCGATCCTCTTGGCCACAGGCGCGTTCGGGCTGTTCGCTCCCAATGCGGAGGGGGACCATACGCAGACCAGCGCGGCCAGCGACGCGCAGGTGCGCGAGCTGCGCCGGGCAGGCGAACTGGTTCCGCACGTGCGCAACCGTGCGCTGGCGGTCGTGGGCCTGCTGTGGGCCGGCGCGATTGGCGTAGTGCTGACCTTCATGGTCATGTCGCTCGCCAACGCGCCTGAGGACCGGCCCAATCCGACCGAGTTCACGCTCAATTTCGGCCCGTGGATTATCGTGGCGACGATCATCCTGCCTGCACTGATGGCGGGCTGGCTTGCATCGCAAAAGAGGCAGGGGCGCAATTTGCTTGTCGAAGATGCCGCACCTGCCACTGGCGGGGCCTTTGCGCTCGACTACCTCTATCGTGCGCTGGTGCTGCCGCTGGTCGAATTCGTCGGGCGCATGGGCTGGTCGCTCGTTTTGATCCTGGCGGTGGTGCTGACCTATCGCATTTGCGACGCGATCTGGGGCACGTTCGCCTATCCATTCTACCTTGGTGAATTGCAGTACACGAATGACGAGGTTGCCTTTGCGTCCAAGTTCTTCGGCGCGGGCGCGATCATTTTGGGGCTGGCGCTGGGCGGCTGGATGCTGACGGCGCTGGGCCGAATGCTCACGCTGGTGATCGGCGGGCTGCTCGCTGCGCTAACGAACCTGCTTTACGCCGATCTAGCGGTCGGCGGACACTACATGCAGGCGCTGAGCGATGCGGCCGGTTTCACATGGTTGATCGAGCAGATCCCCGCGATCGGCAGCGCCAAGCTGGCCAAGCTGACCATCACCATTGGCTTCGAGAACCTTGCGATCGGCATCGCCGGTGCGGCCTATATCGCATGGCTGAGTTCGATCGTCTCGAAGCAATTCAGCGCGGTGCAATATGCGCTGCTTTCCTCGCTTACCCTGCTTGTGGGCACTCTGGGGCGCGGCGCGCTGGGCGAAATGATCGAGAAGCAGGGCTTCTTCGATGTCTTCGTACTGACGACCTTTATCGGCCTTGCCGCGGTGGTGTTGGTGCTGTGCGAATGGTGGCGCGAGCGGAGGGCTGGAAGGGCTTCGGGTGTCGTCACGCCCGATCCGGCAATCGTGGCTGCGGAATAGAGCCTAGTCGGGCACTTCGTCGTTAAGCCGCAGCACTTCACCTGCGAGGTAGAGCGAGCCTGCGATCAGGACGGGCAATCCGTCGTGGGGCAGGGCTGCGAGCGCGCTAGGGACATCGTTGGCAAACCGGGCCTCGGAGCCGAACTTCTCGGCGGGAAACCAGTCATGCGCGGGAACGGGCACGACGGCAACGCTCGATGGAATATCGCCCAATGCAGCCAGGAAGCCGGCGGGATCCTTGCCTTCGATCATGCCGATGATGAGGTGGAGATCTTTACCAGCGAAATGCCGGGCAATTGCATCACCGGCGCTGGGATTGTGCCCGCCATCGAGCCAGACTTCGCGGCCATTCGAGAGTGGACCATCTGACAGGCGTTGCAGGCGCGCGGGCCATGTCGCGGAGCCCAGGCCAGCGCGAATTGCCGCCTCGCTGGGTCTTAATTCCGATACCTGCAACATTGCGATTGCGAGGCCTGCATTATCGATCTGATGGTTCCCGGGGAGTGACGGCATAGGAAGGTTGCGCAGCGAACCAAATTTGCCGACGTAATCGAAGCCATTCGCTTGGCGCTCAACTCGCCAGACGTCGAAACCTAGGGCTCCGACAGCCTCAGCCTGACGCCAAATCACATCTACAACATTTGGCGGGTAATCCAACATCGCGAAAGGCACTTTTCGCTTGAGGATCCCCGCCTTCTCGAAGGCGATCCGCGCCATCGGCTCGGTCGGCACGCCTTCCCCGGGCGCGAGAAGGAAACGCTCGTGATCGAACCCCAATGCGGCGATCCCGCAGGCAGCCAGCACTTCGGGCGTCAGCACATTGGTCGCATCGAATCGCCCACCCATGCCGACTTCGACCACGCAGGCCTCGGCAGGCGTGCGGCTGAAAGCGAGGAAAGCGGCGGCAATGGTGACTTCGAAGAAGCTAGGGCTGAGGCCTTCGCCTGCATCCAGCGCTTCGGCCAGCACGTCCGCCAGCTCCTCGTCCGAAATCAGCTTTCCGGCAAGCCGGATGCGCTCATTGTAGCGCACCAGATGCGGGCTGGTGGTGACGTGGACTTTGTAACCTTCGGCCTCCAGCATTGCCCGCAGGAAGGCGCAGGTCGAGCCCTTGCCGTTGGTGCCCGCAACATGGAACACCGGAGGCAGGCGCAAATGCGGATCGCCGAGGCGAGCCAGCAAGGCCGTGATCGTCTCCAGCCCCAGCCGCCCTTGCGGCACGCTGAGTTGGCCGAGCCGGTCGAGTTGCGCCTGGACGCGCGGGTCATCCGAGCGCCCGAAGTCGCGCATGATGCCTGCTTATGCCGCCTTGCGCGGCTCGAGGTAACCGAGCAGCGTCGCCAGCGTTTCCTTCAGGTTGGCGCGGTGCACCACCATGTCGACCATGCCGTGCTCGTGGAGATATTCGGCGCGCTGGAACCCTTCGGGCAGCTTTTCGCGGATCGTGTCCTGGATCACCCGCTGGCCGGCAAAGCCGATCAGTGCACCCGGTTCGGCGATATGGACATCGCCCAGCATGGCATAGCTGGCGGTGACGCCGCCGGTGGTGGGGTCGGTCAGCACCACGATATAGGGCAGGCCCGCTTCCTTCAGGCGGCGCGTCATCACGGTCGCCTTCGGCATCTGCATCAGGCTGAGGATACCTTCCTGCATGCGTGCGCCACCTGCCGCGGTCACGACGATATAGGCGGCCTTGCGTTCAAGCGCCTTCTGCGCACCTTCGACGAAAGCAGCGCCGACTGCCATGCCCATCGATCCGCCCATGAAGCCGAAATCCTGCACGCCAACCACGGCTGCGTGCCCGTCAATCGTGCCCGAGCCGACGTTGAAGGCATCCGCATGCGGGCTCTTGGCTCGCGCTTGCTTCAGCCGGTCGGTGTATTTCTTGCTGTCCTTGAACTTGAGCGGGTCTTCCTCGACCTGCGGCTGGGCTAGCATCTCAAATCCTGCGTCAAGCAGCAGCGCCAGCCGCTCGTCGGCGCCAATGCGGCCGTGGTGGTCGCAGCGCAGGCAGACCGACAAATTCTCCTTGTATTCCTGCTGGAACAGCATTTCGGAGCACGACGGGCATTTGACCCAGAGGTCCTTCTCGGTCGTGCGCTTGTCGCCGAAGCCGAAGGATTTGCGGACGCGTGTGAACCAGTTCATTTCTGTCTTCCTAGCGAGCGGTGCGAACCGCCTGGGCGAGAGCCGAAGTCAGCTCCCTTAGCTTGGCCGGGACGGCATTGCCATATTCGCCGACCAGTTCGACCAGGGCCGAGCCGACCACAACGCCGTCCGCCACCCTGGCGATCGCACCTGCCTGTTCGGGCGTGCGCACGCCGAAGCCGACTGCGACGGGCAGGTCGGTCGATTGCTTGATGCGGGCGACATTGGCTTCGATCGATTCGATCGCGGCCTGCTGCTTGCCGGTGATCCCGGCGACCGAGACGTAATAAAGAAAGCCGCCCGATCCTTCGAGCACGGCGGGAAGTCGCGCGGCATCGGTGGTGGGAGTGGCAAGGCGGATTGGCGCGATCCCTGCATCGCGCAGGTAGGGGCCCAGCTCGGCATCTTCCTCTGGCGGGATATCGACGCAGATCACGCCGTCGACGCCGGCCTTGCTGGCGGCGCTGGCGAACCATTCGGGCCCGCGGCGCACCATGGAGTTGCAATAGCCCATCAGCACCAGCGGAACATCGGGATGCCGTACGCGGAAATCACTGGCGATCTGCAGCACGTCAGCTGTTTTAGTGCCCGCTCCCAGCGAGCGCAGATTGGCCTCCTGGATGGCGGGGCCATCGGCCATCGGATCGGTGAAGGGCATGCCCAGTTCGATCACGTCAGCGCCGCCCGCGACCAGCGCGTCGACATTGGCCGCAGTGTCGCCATCGCCTGCGGTGATGAAGCAGATGAGCGCGGGGTGGGGCTTGGAAAAAGCTGAGGAGAGGCGAGAACTCACATCTCGACTCCCAGCTTTTCGGCGACAGTGAAGATGTCCTTGTCGCCGCGCCCGCAAAGGTTGGCGAGGATGATCGAATCCTTGGGCATTTCCTTCGCGCGCTTCGTCACCGCCGCGATCGCATGGCTCGGTTCGAGCGCAGGGATGATGCCCTCGTTGCGGCACAGCAGCTGGAAAGCGTCGAGCGCTTCGTCGTCGGTGACGGCGGTATATTCGACGCGGCCGCTCTCTTTCAGCCAGGCATGCTCAGGCCCGATGCCGGGATAGTCGAGCCCCGCGCTGATCGAGTGGCCTTCGGTGATCTGGCCGTCTTCGTTCTGCAGCAGGTAGGTCTTGTTGCCATGGAGTATGCCGGGTGAGCCGCCCAGCAGCGATGCCGCGTGCCGGTTGCCGTCGAGGCCATATCCTGCCGCTTCCACGCCCAGCATCTTGACATCGGGATCGTCTAGGAAAGGGTGGAACAGGCCGAGCGCATTCGAACCGCCGCCGATCGCTGCAACCAGCAGGTCAGGCAGGCGCCCGGTGCGGCTCAGTATTTGCGCCCGCGCTTCCTTGCCTATGACGCTTTGGAAATTGCGCACCAGCTCCGGATAGGGATGCGGCCCGGCAGCGGTGCCGATGATGTAGAAGGTGTCATGCACATTCGCGACCCAGTCGCGCAGGGCTTCGTTCATCGCATCCTTGAGCGTCGCCGCACCGGCGGTGACGGGCACAACCTCGGCGCCGAGCAGCTTCATGCGGAACACATTGGGTGCCTGCCGCGCGACGTCGGTCGCGCCCATATAGACGATGCAAGGCAGGCCGAAGCGCGCGCAGACCGTGGCAGTCGCAACCCCGTGCTGGCCTGCACCGGTCTCCGCGATGATACGGGTCTTGCCCATGCGGATCGCGAGCAGGATCTGCCCGATGCAATTGTTGATCTTGTGTGCGCCGGTGTGATTGAGCTCGTCGCGCTTGAACCAGACCTGCGCGCCGCCGAGCTCCTCTGTCAGCCGCGGCGCGAAATAGAGCGGGCTGGGGCGGCCGACATAGTGTTCGAGCAAATCGTCGAATTCGGCCTGGAACGCCGGATCCTGCTGCGCCTTGCGATATTCTCGCTCCAGGTCGAGGATGAGCGGCATCAGCGTTTCGGCGACATAACGCCCGCCGAACTGGCCAAAGTGACCGCGCTCGTCGGGCATTGTGCGGAAAGAATTGGGCTGGTTCATCGCGGCAAGCGATTGGCAGAGGGGCGGTTGGTTGTCTAGCGGCTTGCATATGCCGTTGGTCGACGCATAACGATGTTACGCGATACGGTTACATCATTAGTCGACAGTAAACTTTCTGTTCAGGCGGACATGCCCAAACGCGGCCTCAGATCGACGGATAATGACATCCGCGACCACTCAGGCATGACAATAATGAACAAGACCATTTTCGCCGCTGCGGCGATCGCCACCTCTCTCGCCTTTGTCGTTCCCGCTTCGGCCAACGAAGCACGCGTCGAAGTTCGCGGCGGCATCGCCTGGGCGAACGGCGTTGAAGAAGTGGTAGCTGGCATCGCGGCAGGCTATGATTTCGACCTTGGCGACAGCGAAACCGGCAGCTTTTTCTTCGGCGTCGAAGGCTCGGCCGACAAGGTTCTTGTCGACGGTGCGAATGTCTATTTCGGCACCACCGCACGTCTGGGCGCCAAGACCGGCAAGAGCGGCAAGCTTTTCGCGACCGCTGGCTACAGCTTCGGTGAAGGCGAAGACGTGCCGCACCTCGGCGGCGGCTACCAGCAAAAGATCAACGACTAGGTCTATCTTAAGGCCGAATACCGGCATTTCTTCAGCGAATTCGTTGACTTGAACACCGCCGCAGTCGGCCTTGGCGTGACCTTCTGATCGCGTCGGAAACGAAACGGGAAGGGCGGTCCGGATGGGCCGCCCTTTTCGATTCAGGCGCTGGTGGCCGCTTCGCAGAAGGCGCGAGTCAACTCCGCATCCTTGACGCCAGGGGCGCTTTCCACGCCCGATGACGTATCGACCAGCGGAGCGCCGGTCTCCCTGATAGCTTGGGCGACATTGGCAGGGCTAAGCCCGCCAGCAAGGCCCCAGTCGATTACATGCCTGTGCCCTTGCAGCAGGCCCCAGGCAAAGGTCTCCCCTGTGCCGCCGGGCATGGCCTTTGCGGGCGAATCGAACAGCAGGCGGTCAACCTTGCCGATGAAATCGGTGCTACGCTCCAACGTGCCGGCGTCTCGCATGCCGAGCGCCTTCCACACCTCGACCCCGGCCTTCTCGCGAACGAGCGCACACCATTCGGGGGTTTCGCCACCGTGGAACTGGACGATATCCGGCTTTACCGTACCGATTGCTCGCGCGGTTAGCTCAGGTTCCGCATTGACCAGCAGCAGCACTGCCTTAGCGCGACCAGCGGCATGCGCGCGCAAAGCAGCAGCCTGTTCGAGCGAAACATGGCGCGGGCTCGGTTCATAATGGACGAGGCCAAAATGCGTAGCGCCGGCAGCGATAGCGGCATCCACTGTCCCGGGCGTCGACAGCCCGCAAATCTTGATCTGCACGCTCATTGCTGGACTAGAGCGTCGCCTCGATCGCGCGGGCAGCAGTGAGCGGATCGTCTGCGCGGCTGATCGGTCGGCCGATCACCAGTACGCTGGCGCCGTCGTCGCGCGCCTGGCGCGGGGTGACGACGCGCTTCTGGTCGCCAGTGGCCTTGCCGCCGGGGCGCAGGCCGGGAACCACGAAGAAGCCGTCCTTCCACTGCTTGTGGACCGCCTTTACTTCGTGGCCCGAGCATACGATTCCGTCGAGCCCGGCGTCGTGCGCGAGTTCGGCAAGGCGCATCACCTGGTCATGCGCGCTGCCGCCGATGCCGGTGCGGACCATGTCGCGCTCGTCGAGGCTGGTGAGCATGGTGACGGCCACGACCTTGCACCCGTCGGCCGCGGCGGCCTTTGCGTCCTCCATCATGGCGCGCCCGCCGCTGGCGTGGATCGTGACGATCGCAGGTTCGAGCACATGGATCGCCTGCACGGCACCAGCCACGGTATTGGGGATGTCATGCAGCTTCAGGTCGAGGAAGATGGGCAGGCCCATATGAGCGATCTCGTGGACCCCGGGATGGCCATGCGCGCAAAAAAATTCGAGCCCAAGCTTGACCCCGCCGATATGCGATTTGACCTTGTTCAGCAGCGCCTTGGCTGCGTCGATCTTCGGTACATCGAGCGCGAGGTATACGGGGTTGGTCATGGTTGCTCGTCAGAAGATGGTGAAAGGCTGTCGCTTGCCAAAGGGGGTGGCGATGCCGAGGGCTGGTACCGGCCGCTCAATGCATTCGAGCGCACGGCGTTTTCAAGCGATGTGATCCGCCGGTTGAGGTTCCACTTGGCGCCGCGGTGATAGAGCCACATGGGCAGGAGGCCGAGCAGGAAAGCGACGATCACCAGCACCGGAACCTTGGTTTCGAGCACCAGATTGTCCCACAGGATCACTTCGACCGGGTCCCAGTTGAAGAAGGAAAACACCAGCAATCCGAACAGGATCAGTACCCAGATGACGGTGCGCAGGATCTGCATGTTCTTTTTCCCTCGGTCTATGGCGCCTTGGGTCCGAAACTAAGGCATTTGGCGTGCGAGTCTAGCCAAAGACCCGCGTGAAAATCGTATCGACATGCTTGAAGTGGTAAGCGAGGTCGAACTTCTCTTCCAGTTCCTTGGGCGAGAGCGCGGCGGCGACTTCCTCATCCGCCTTGAGCAGGTCGAGCAGCGACAGCGCGCCGTCCGATTCCCAAACCTTCATGGCGTTGCGCTGGACCAGGCGATAGGCATTGTCGCGCGTGATCCCGGCCTGCGTCAGCGCCAGCAGGACGCGCTGCGAATGAACGAGGCCGCCCATCCGGTCGAGGTTCTTCTGCATGCGCTCGGGATAGACCAGAAGCTTGTCGACCACGCCGGTGAGGCGGGCGAGCGCGAAGTCGAGCGTGATCGTGGCGTCGGGTCCGATGAAGCGCTCGACCGAAGAGTGCGAGATATCGCGTTCATGCCACAGCGCCACGTTTTCAAGCGCGGGCATTGCATAGGCGCGGATCATGCGAGCCTGGCCGGTCAGGTTTTCAGTGAGGATCGGGTTGCGCTTATGCGGCATGGCCGATGAGCCCTTTTGCCCCGGCGAGAAGTATTCTTCGGCCTCCAGCACCTCGGTGCGCTGGAGATGGCGGATTTCGACTGCCAGCCGCTCGATTGAGCTGGCGATCACTGCCAGTGTCGAGAAATACATCGCGTGGCGATCGCGCGGGATCACCTGAGTGCTGACTGGCTCGACCGCGAGCTCGAGCTGCTCGGCGACATATTCTTCCACCTGCGGATTGATATTGGCGAAGGTGCCCACCGCGCCCGAAATGGCGCAGGTTGCGATCTCGGCTCGCGCTGTGACCAGCCGTGCACGGCAACGGTCGAATTCGGCGTAGGCCTGCGCCAGCTTGAGCCCGAAAGTTGTTGGCTCGGCATGGATTCCGTGGCTGCGCCCGATTGTGGGGGTGTATTTGTGCTCTTCTGCGCGGCGCCGGATCGCGGCCAGAAGATCGTCCATGTCGGCAAGCAGGATGTCGGTCGCGCGCGCCAATTGCACCGCCAGAGTGGTGTCGAGAACGTCGCTGCTGGTCATGCCCTGGTGCATGAAGCGCGCTTCCGGGCCAACCTGCTCCGCCACCCAATCGAGGAAGGCGATCACGTCATGCTTGAGCACAGCTTCCTTGGCGTCGATCGCAGCGACGTCGATCGCAGGATTGGTTGCCCACCAGTCCCACAGCGCCTTAGCACCGCTCATCGGGAAAACGCCCAGTTCCGCCAGCTTCTGCGTCGCATGCGCTTCAATCTCGAACCAGATGCGATAGCGAGCTTCGGGTTCCCAGATCGCAGTCATGGCGGGGCGGGCGTAACGGGGGACCATGGACAACTCCAAAAGCGTAATGCTGCAATGCGGCGCGGCTAGGATCGGAAGCCGCAGCGGTCAACCCGGCCAGCTGAATTCCAGCGCGGTTTGGCCCGTTTTTTCTCCCTCAGGGCTGAATCGGCGCTCTATGATGCGACCATTTCCAGCGCGGTCGATCATGATGACGGTGGAGCAGCGCGTGCCATAGACGGAATTGCGGATGAAGACTGGCGTTTCCCTCGCTTCGACCGGGACATCCGATGGCAGCAGCGGGTGCAGGCCGAAATCGCCTAGTTCCTCTTTTTCCAGCGCCTCAAGCAGGGATTCTTCCCCATGCTCGCCGGTGACCAGCCAATCGAGCAAGGCGGATTTGAGTTGCATGGTCTTGGCCCAGGGCACGTCGAAAGAACCATTGGACAGGGCGTAGACACCGTGGGCGAGGCGAGCGCGCGTCGCATCAGGCCGGTTGGTGATGAAGCGCGCATCCTTCTTATCGGCGTGAATCAGGTTGAATGGATTGTAGCGGTCAAGTTGGTCCGGATCCTGCCGCCCCTCAAGCAAGTGCGCGACAAGTTCGCCACGCGATGTTCGAGAAGAGTCGGGTCCGCCATATCCCCTCAAATTGGTGACTAACACGAAATTGCCGATTTCTGAGACGCCGAGCCATGTCCCGCCCGATTGCAGGTCGCGACCGGCGATAATGCCCGTATCGTTGTCCCAGCGGGCGAGCGGTGCCGCAAGCCGCTTGTGGAACTCGTCCCGGTTACCGACGGCCACTAGTCGCCAGTGCGGGTGGGCTTCCCAGGCGATTGCTGCGACGCACACTGTTAGATCAGCCCCTTCGGGCGCAGCGAGACATGACCTTCGCGGCCGATTATCACATGATCGTGCACTGTCACGCCCAGACGGCGACCGGCCTCGGCAATGCGATTGGTGATCTGGATGTCGGCCCGGCTTCGGCTTCGCTCGGGACTGCCGCTGTGATGGTTGTGGACCAGGATCAGCGCACTGGCGCCAATGTCGAGTGCACGGCGGATCACTTCGCGCGGGTGGATCGCAGCTTCATCTATTGACCCGTCGCCCACGTCATGATCGTCGATCAGCCGGTTGCGCGTGTCGAGATAAAGCACCCGAACGCGCTCGACCGTAAGGTGCGCCATGTCGATCACGAGATAGTCGAGCAGAGCCTGCCAACTTCCCAGCATCGGCTTGTCGCGCACTTCTCTCCGCGCCATGCGCCGCGCCGCCAGCGCCACGCTCTTTAGCGCGGCGGTGCTGGTAAGCCCGACCCCATCGACCCGATGCAAAGCGCCCGGATCGGCGTTGAGCACTCCCGCGAACGACCCGAAGTGCTTGATCAACGCCTTGGCGACCGGCAAGGCCCCGCCCCGTCTGACGGCGGCGAACAGCAAATATTCGAGCACCTCATAATCGGCCAGCGCTTTGGCCCCGCCGTAGAGCAGCCGCTCGCGCAACCTCGCGCGATGCCCTGATCCCGAATGACCAGGCGAATCTTTCTTCGAATTTTCTTCAGCTTGCGGCAAGAATATCTCCGCTACGATCCAAGGATGACAGCATTGCCTCCGCTCGGCGAAAGGCGCAAGAGTGCGCCCTGATGGCGGACGCCGAAGCCCCCTCCGAATACGCCGCAACGGGACTCGTGCTGCCCCTGACGGGATGCTTGCCGCACTGCGATAAATTGCGCCGAATACACCCCATCCACTGGTTGACTCGGCTATGGCTGCCGCCTAAGGGGTCGGCGCCCTCGGCGGGCACATCTGCCCGTGCTGCGCGTTCCACCACATGGAGGCTGGCATGAGCGACGGTAAGTCCGCACGAGAACCCATTGCTGAGGATGCGCGTATCGACGCGCTCGAAGAGCGGCTCAAGGCCGCACGCGAGCGTGAAGAAGAGCGCAGCCGACCGCAGGTGAAGGGTGTTGATGCGAACTATCGCAGCGGCAACCGGGCACTTGCGGATCTTATCGGCGGGATTTTCGGAGGCTTTGTCATCGGCTGGGTGATCGATCGCTTTGCCGGGACAGCGCCCTGGGGTCTGTTGGTGATGTTGTTCCTTGGGATCATCGTCGCCTTCAGGAACATCATTCGTGCAGCGAACACGCGCCCTGACGATCCGCCTGCGGATCAATAGCGGCGGGTCGAGTTTAGAGCGTTAGGGACAAGAACGATCGTGACAGCCGCAGAAGGCAAGGTCGACCCGATGAAGCAATTCGCCATTGAGCCGTTGTTCGGCTCTGGCGGATGGGAACTGGCCGGTTACAACATCGCTTTCACCAACTCGGCGCTGTGGATGCTGATCGCCACGGTGTTGCTTTGGGCATTCGTCGCTGGCGGCATGAAGCGCCAGCTGGTTCCTGGTCGCTGGCAGATGATGGTGGAGACCTTCACCGGCTTCATCGACGACATGCTTGAAGCGAACGTGGGCGAGGAAGGGCGCAAATATGTGCCTTATATCTTCAGCCTGTTTATGTTTATTCTGTTTGCGAACTTGCTGGGCTTGGTGCCGATCGGCATTTTCGGGCTGCATCCCTTCACTTTCACCAGCCACTTCACCGTTACCGGCGTGCTGGCGATCCTGAGCTTTTCGATCGTCGTTGTCGTCGGTTTCTGGAAGCACGGACTGCATTTCTTCAGCCTGTTCGTGCCGCATGGCACGCCTTTGTGGCTGATCTGGCTGATCCCCGTAATCGAACTGATTTCCTTTCTCGTGCGCCCGTTTAGCCTCGCGCTGCGACTGTTCGTGGCGATGATGGCCGGCCACGTTCTCCTCAAGGTGCTCGCCAGCTTCGTGATCGACAGCGTCAATGCGGGCGCAGTGTTCGGCGGCTTTATCGGCGTGCCCAGCCTTGTGCTGATGGTCGCGATCAGCGCGCTGGAGATCCTGGTCGCGGGCATCCAGGCTTATGTTTTCGCTCTGCTGACGTCGCTCTACATCAACGACGCAGAGAACCTTCACTAATCTCATCCGTTCATTCAACAGTTTCTACCTAAAGGAGTTTTTCAAATGGAAGCAGAAGCAGCCAAGCTCGTCGGTGCTGGCCTCGCAGCGATCGGTGCCGGCATGGCCGCCATCGGCGTGGGCAACGTGTTCGGTTCGTTCCTTGATTCGGCACTGCGCAACCCGGGTGCAGCCGACGGCCAGCAGGGCCGCCTGTTCATTGGCTTCGCTGCGGCGGAACTTCTGGGCCTGCTGGCCTTCGTCGTTGCGATGATCTTGATCTTCGTCGCCTAATGACGTTTTGCTTTCTCCGGTCGGTCGAAAGGCCGGCCGGGCAATGTCTTTGCTGATTTGAACTTCGGACCCGACGCATGCCTCAGATAGCGCAGCTTGCCGATACCTATGCCAGCCAGGTCTTCTGGCTGCTGATTTTCTTCGGCTTCACCTTTTTCGTCATCGGGCGCGGGATGGTGCCCAAGGTGATGGATACCGTGTCGATGCGCGACAAGCAGATCGCAGAAGATCTCGCGGCCGCACAGGCTGCGCGTGACACTGCGAACGAGCAGGAAGAGATCTGGCGCCAGCGTGAAAACGCCAACCATGCCACCGCTCAGGCGGTGATCGCCAAAGGGAAGGCGGATGCTGCAGCCAAGACCGAGAAGAAGGTGGCTGCCGCGCAGAAGCGGCTCGACACCAAGCTCGCCGAGGCCGAAAGCCGCATCGCCGAGGCGCGTTCGGCGGCAATGTCCGAAGTCGAGACTGTTGCTGCCGAAGCGGCGCAGTACATCGTGGCCCGGCTCGCCGGTGCCAAGGTTGATGCTGCTGTAGCCAAGGCTGCCGTGAAGGAGGCTCTGGCTCATGGCTGACATCCTTTCGATCCTCGCCGGAGCTGCAGAAGAGGGCGGACACGCCGGGCCCGAAGCACTGTGGTTGCAAGACTACCAGTGGGTTTCGGTGGCAATGCTGATCCTGATCGGCATCATCGTGTGGAAGAAGGTGCCCGGCCTCATTACCGGCGGGCTCGACGCCAAGATTCAGGCGATCCGCGAGCAGCTTGACGAAGCCAAGCAATTGCGCGCCGAAGCTGAAGCACTGCGCGACGAATATGCCGCGAAGATGACTGAAGCTGAAAATCATGCGGAAGCCATGATGGAAAACGCCCAGCGCGATGCGGACGCGATCCTCGAAAAGGCCGAAACCGACAGCAAGCTGATGGTCGAACGGCGCAAGCGTGTCGCGGAAGACAAGATCTCCGCTGCTGAGCGCGAAGCCATCGACCAGGTCAAGGCGGCGGCAGTCGCTGCTGCAGTCAGTGCTGCTGGAAAGCTAATCGCCGACAAGCATGGTGCCGATGCTGACCGCAAGTTTGCGGACGAGGTCATCGCCTCAATCTGATCGGGTCAGTCCCGAAACGGCAAAGAGGGCGGTCCTGACGGGCCGCTTTTTTTGTTTGAGAAAGGGACTTGGCAGGATCTTTAAACCCGCTAATGCGAGGCACTCGCAAATATGAAAGCAAGGTTTTCAATCTCGTGAATCGCCTCTTCCTGACCAAGCTCCATCTTATCCTGGCGGGCTTTATGTTCCCTGCCATGCTCATGTTTCTCGCGACCGGGGCGCTCTACACGTGGGGCAGCAAGGGGCAGTGGCACGAAAAGACGGTTAGCGTTGTACTCGACCAGCCGCTTGCTGTGGATCAGCTAGAACTCGAAAGCATCGTACTTGCCGAGCTTGCGAAGAGCAGTCTTCCCGCACCTAGTGGCGAGGCGACTGTGAGCGGTGAAGGGGCCGACATCTCGCTTTCCTGGACGGGTGCGCGCAGCGAGGCGAGCGTCAAGGCCACGGACGATCCGCGCCTGGTGGAAGTCACGATCAAAGAAGCATCCCTTCATCGCTGGCTGGTGCAACTGCACAAAGCCAAGGGCAGCACGATCTTCAAGGTCTACGCGACATTCCTTGCGTTCGTGCTTTTCGTGCTTGTGGCAAGCGGCGTGATATTGGGGCTTCAGGTCAAGCCGTACCGGCGTCTGACGATTGGAAGTGGTGCCGCTGGCTTGGTGGCTTTCCTCGGTTTCGTGCTGATGGGCTAATTGCCCGGCTCGAACACCACCTTGCCCACCAGTTGGCGATTGGCCATTGCCTCGAAGCCTTCGCGCCAGCGCGATAGCGGCAGGACACGATCGATGGCCGGGCTTATCCGGCCTGCCTCGGCCAGCTCCGCTACGGCTGCACGAATCGCGGCGCCTCGCTCGGGGAAATGACGGGCATATTCGCCAGCGCGCAGGCCTACGATCGAGAAGCCCTTGATCAGCGGTATATTGGTCGCGACATCGGCAATACGCCCCGATGTAAAGCCAACCACCACCAGCTTGCCACCAAATGCAACGCAGCGCGTGCTTTCATCGAACACATCGCCGCCAACCGGGTCGAACACGACATCGCACAGATTTCCGTCGGTCAGAACGTCGACCTCTACCCGAAAGCGATCCGTACCCATGATGACAGCTTCAGGGGATACGGCTTCGTCAATCCGGTCGCATTTGTCGGCGCTACCGGTTGCGGCAATCACCCTTGCGCCCATCGCCTTGGCCAAGTCGCAGGCGGCAAGGCCCACGCCCCCGCTGGCCCCATGCACCAGCACCCATTGACCCGGCGCCAGCCCGCACAATTCGACGAGGCCGGTATAGGCCGTGACATAGGCCGCACCCATCGATGCACCTTCTGCAAAACTCAGGCCGGCGGGAAGGGGGCTGAGTGCGCGGGCCGGGAGGTTGATGTATTCAGCAAAGGCCCCGGTCTTGTTGCCGCCGATCACTCTGTCGCCGGGCTTGAGGCCGCTCTCGGGATCGGCCTCAACCACTTCACCTGCGAGTTCGAGGCCGCTGGTAAAGGGTGGCTCCGGCTTGAACTGGTATTTGCCCTGCGTCATCAGCAGGTCGGGGAAGTTGAGCGAAGCGGCGCGCACGCGAATGAGCACTTCGCCTTCCGCCCGCTCGGGCACGGGAATTCCAGCGAGCCGTACGCCTGAGAGGTCTTCAGACAGGTATTCAACCTGAAGTGCCTGCATATGTTTCAGAAATTGTCCTTCGCCGCCCTAAGCGCCGCAAAGGTCGCATCTGGGGAGTCTCCGCCCCAGCGAGCCTGCATGGCCGGATCGTCGGCGCGCAGGAAGGGATTGGTGGCAAGTTCGCGTGCCAGGCCCATCGGCACGGTCCATTCGCCCTTGGCGCGCTTCGCGTCGATCTCCGCCGCATAATCCTGCAGCGCGGTATTTTCGGGATCGGCATGCAGCGCGAACCTAGCGTTCGACTGGGTGTACTCATGCGCGCAGTAGAGCGTGGTTTCGGGAGGCAATGCCTTGATCCGTTCAAGGCTACCCCAGAACTGTTTCGGATTACCTTCGAACATGCGGCCACAGCCGAGAGCAAAGACGCTGTCGCCGACGAAAGCGACATCGGCTGCGGGCAGGTAATAGGCGATGTGGCCATTGGTGTGGCCGCTCACGTCGATCACTTCAGCAGTGAAATCGCCCAGTTGTACGGTGTCGTCTTGCGACACCACACGGTCGATCGGTGAAATTCGCTCGACCTCTAGCGGCGCGATAATTTTGGCTCCGGTCGCTTCGACGATCGCCGCGTTGCCGCCAGCATGGTCGGGATGCCAATGGGTGTTCCAGATCTGGGTAATGCGCCATCCCTTTGCCTCGGCCTGGCGCAAATATTCGTTGCCGTCTGGCGTATCAATTGCAGCGGTCTCGCCGCTGGCAGGGTCGTGGACGAGGTATCCGTAATTGTCGGACAGGCAGGGGAACTGATGGATCTCTAGCATGCAGCCAACTTAGGGACAGCAAGCTAAATAGGAAAGACCCGCCTGCTCCATCGAGCAAGCGGGCCTTCTTTGCTGTCCCAACGCTTCGCTGCTTGAGGACGGCTGCTTTCACGTCCCCACGCAGTCAGTGCGGGAAGATCAGTCCTTCTTCTTGAGCGCTTCGCCCAGGATGTCGCCGAGCGATGCGCCCGAGTCCGACGAACCGAACTGTGCAACGGCCTCCTTCTCTTCGGCGATCTGACGCGCCTTGATCGAGAAGTTTGGCTTTTTCGAACGGTCGAAGCCGGTCACCATGGCGTCAACCTTCGAGCCGACCTGGAAGCGGTCAGGACGCTGTTCGTCGCGGTCGCGGCCGAGGTCCGAACGCTTGATGAAGCCGGTCGCGCCATCTTCGCCAATCTGAACTTCCAGGCCGCCGTCGCGCACTTCCAGCACCGTGACGGTGACGGTTTGATTCTTGCGGAGCGAGCCCGAGTCTGCGCCAGCAGCCGAAGGTGCACCCTTTTCGAGCTGCTTCATGCCCAGGCTGATGCGTTCCTTGTCAACGTCGACATCGAGCACGACAGCCTTGACCATTTCACCCTTGCGGTGAAGCGCCAGCGCGTCTTCGCCCGAGATGCCCCAAGCGATGTCCGACATGTGGACCATGCCATCCACGTCGCCGTCGAGGCCGATGAACAGGCCGAATTCTGTGGCGTTCTTGACTTCGCCTTCGACTTCGCTGCCAACCGGGTGCTTCTCGGCGAACTCTTCCCACGGGTTGCGCTGGGCTTGCTTGAGGCCGAGCGAAATGCGGCGCTTGTCGCTGTCGACTTCCAGTACCATCACTTCGACTTCCTGCGAGGTCGAAACGATCTTGCCCGGGTGGGCGTTCTTCTTGGTCCAGCTCATTTCGGATACGTGGACCAGGCCTTCGATGCCCGGTTCGAGCTCGACGAATGCGCCATATTCGGTGATGTTGGTGACAGTGCCGCTGAGCTTCAGGCCCACCGGATACTTCGCCGCCACGCCATCCCACGGATCGCTTTCGAGCTGCTTCATGCCCAGGCTGATGCGCTGCGTATCTTCGTTGATGCGAACGATCTGTACGGTCACTACGTCACCGATATTGATGACTTCGCCCGGATGGTTGACGCGCTTGTAGCTCATGTCGGTGACATGGAGCAGGCCGTCGATGCCGCCGAGGTCCACAAAGGCACCATAGTCGGTGATGTTCTTCACGACGCCGTCGATCACCTGGCCTTCGGTCAGCTTGTCGATCAGTTCGCCGCGCTGTTCGGCGCGGGTTTCTTCCAGCACTGCGCGACGCGAAACGACGATGTTGCCGCGGCGACGGTCCATCTTAAGGATCTGGAAGGGCTGCGGCACGTCCATCAGCGGAGTGACGTCGCGTACCGGGCGGATGTCGACCTGCGAGCCGGGCAGGAATGCCACGGCGCCGTCGAGATCGACGGTGAAGCCACCCTTCACGCGGCCGAAGATGCGGCCGTCGACGCGCTTGCCTTCGCCGAATTCGCTTTCCAGCTTGTCCCAGGCGGCTTCGCGGCGGGCGCGGTCGCGGCTCAGCATGGCTTCGCCGTCAGCGTTTTCGACGCGGTCCACGAACACTTCGACTTCCGAGCCGACCGTTAGGCCATGCTCGTCTTCGCCGCGCGCAAATTCCTTGAGGGGGATGCGGCCTTCGCTCTTCAGGCCTACATCGATCATCGCCATGCCGTTTTCGATGGCGGTAACGGTGCCCTTGACGACGCGGCCTTCGAAGCCTTCTTCGCCGGCGCCGCCGAGCTGTTCGTTAAGCAGCGCCTCGAAATCGGCGCGAGTGGGATTGGCAGAAGTTGCCATAGTTCAGGGTATCCTGTTCACATGTTTGCTACCGGCCACCGGTTTTTCCGGGGTCTTTCACCGCTTCCTGTGCACCATTGCGCAGGCTGGCGGGGCAAGAGGCCGACATCTCCGCGTGGCCGGACGCCGTCGCGAAGGTCCTTTCAATCCGGGGATGTCCAGGACGGGCGGGCGCCTAGGGGAAAGCAGGCGCAAAAGCAAGGGAAATGCGGCTAGTTCACGGTCGTATCAGGCGGGGCTTCCCAGCCGGTCGATCTGGCGATTGTGAATGTCGGTAAGTAGCGCCAGCGCCCCTGCGGCTCCAACGAGGCACATAAGTATGTCCCACTGCGTATCCCAGGGGTCTCCCTGAGTCCCTAAGAACTCTTCGGCGCCTTGTCCAAGCGCCATGGCAGCACCGAATTCGATCAGCTCGTAACTTGCGCTCACCGCGAGGCAGCAAGCCATCACGAACAAGGCGAGTAGCCAGCCGCGCTTCACCCCGCCGAGCCGGACAAGCAATTCGCGTAGCACGGTTAAGGGCACGAAGCCCTGCATCAGATGACCGAATCGGTCATATGGATTACGGCCAAGGTCGAACTATTCCTGCACGGTGAAGCCGATCGGTACTCGCGCATATGTGTAGGCGCCGCCGAGCATGAGTACGAGACCGTGAAGAGCGATCAAAATGACCGCCAGGCTTGTGAGCGGGAATTTCCGGGCGCTCGCCTACAGGCTCGGCAGGGCGATCAGTGCGGGGGCGACTTCCATCAGCCAGGTCGCGCGATCGTAGGGCCGCTAGTCAGAGGCAATGAGCCCTATGATCCATAGCAGGGTGAGAGCAACGAGACCCCTGCGATAGTGCGCCTCGCTTACGCCTTCCGCCCCAGCACTTGCTCGACCGCATCGATAGCGGCCTTGATCGCACGATCGCGGCCCATGCTGGTGGTGTCGAGGACAAGCGCATCTGGCGCTGCACGAAGCGGGGCATCCCTGCGATTGATGTCGCGTCTATCGCGCTCGATAATGTCGCTCTCGATTGCAGAAAGCGGTAATTCGATCTCGCGATCCTGCATCTCGAGCCAGCGCCGCCGCGCACGTTCCTGCACGCTGGCAGTAATGAACAGCTTCACATCTGCCTCAGGCGCGATCACCGTGCTGATGTCGCGCCCGTCAAGCACCGAGCCTCCGGGCTGCGTGGCGAATGCTCGCTGGCGTTCGTACAGCGCCTGGCGAACTTCAGGATGGGTCGAGACGCGGCTCGCGAAACCGCCGGTCGCTTCGGAGCGCAATTCGGTATTGTCGATCAAGCTGTCAGGGAAACCGCAGGCGGCTAAGGCATCAGCGGGATCGTCAGGATTGCCGCCGCTTTCGGCGCATTGATAGCCTACAGCGCGATAGAGAAGGCCCGTGTCTAGGTGTGGCAATCCGAAGTGTGCAGCAAGCGCCTTGGCAATTGTACCTTTGCCCGACGCAGTAGGGCCATCGACCGCGATGATCATTGCGAAGCCCCCTCCATCAGCGCCATGAAATTGGGGAAGCTCGTCGCGATGGGTGATGTGTCGTCCACTTCCACCCCGCCCCGGCTCGCGAGTCCGGCGACGGCCATGCTCATTGCGATGCGATGGTCGAGATGGGTGGTAGCGGGTTCGCCCGCCGTGCCCGGCAAGGGTTCGCCGCCTGTACCTTCGATAAGGAGGCCATCCTCGCGTTCCTCGACCCTTGCACCGGCCAGCGTCAGGGCAGTGGCCATGGCCGAAAGGCGGTCCGATTCCTTGACGCGCAACTCGTCGAGACCGCTGGTCACAGTCGTGCCCTGCGCTAGCGCAGCTGCAACAAACAGTACGGGGAATTCGTCGATCATCGAAGGCGCGATTGCCGGATCGACTTCAATGCCCGTTAGCGGCGAGTGTCGCACGCGCAGATCCGCCACAGGCTCGCCGCCCACTTCGCGCCGGTCCAGTTCCTCGATGTCGCCACCCATTTGGCGCAGCACTTCGATCAGGCCGGCCCGGGTCGGATTGAGCCCGACGTTCTCGATCACAAGGTCACTGCCCTCTGTGATCAGCGCGGCAACGATGAAGAATGCGGCCGAAGAGGGATCACCGGGCACGACGACCTGCTGCGGCTTCAGTTCCGCCTCGCCGTGGATGCGAATGATGCGCTCGCCACCGATCTCTTCGACATCTAGTTCCGCGCCGAAGCCTCTCAGCATGCGTTCGGAATGGTCGCGGGTCGGCACGGGTTCGATCACTGTGGTGATCCCGGGCGTGTTGAGCCCCGCCAGCAGGATCGCGCTTTTCACCTGCGCGCTTGCAACCGGCAGGCGGTATTCGATCGGGACTGCGGGCTGCGTCCCGCGGATCAGCAGCGGCAATGTTCCGCCCGGGCTCGCCTCGAAACTCGCACCGATCCGGCTGAGCGGCTCCATCACCCGGTCCATCGGGCGCTTCGACAGGCTGGCATCTCCTATGAAGGCCGCCGTGATGGCATGGCTCGCAACGAGGCCCATCAGCAAGCGGGTCGAAGTGCCGCTATTGCCCATGTCGAGCGCGCCGTTAGGCTGGAGCAGGCCGCCTACGCCAACGCCATGGATGCGCCATTCGTCGCCATGCTTTGTGATTGTGGCGCCCATCGCGCGCATCGCCGTGGCGGTGGCCATCACGTCTTCGCCTTCGAGCAGTCCCGTCACGCACGTCTCATCCACGGCAAGTGCTCCGAACATGATCGAGCGGTGGCTGATCGACTTGTCGCCGGGCACGCGCAGGCGGCCGGAGAGCGGGCCCTGGGGATGGAAACGATGGCTCGTCAAGCTTTGATCCGGTATGGCTGGAGCAGAATGGATGTGCGCCGCTTTTGACAGCGCCATGCCCCTATGGCAAGGCGCCCCGCGCTCTTGATTCGGGCTGATTTGTTACCCATCAAGAAAGAGAAATTTTTGCGCGGCCCGCGACCGTCCAAACTGGGCCCGACCGAAGGAATACGAAATCATGGCAAAGCCAGAATGGGGCACCAAGCGTTCCTGCCCCAAATGCGGGGAACGCTTCTACGATCTGGGCAAGTCCGAGCCCGTCGCCTGCATCGAATGTGGCGAAGAATGGTATCCTGAGCCGGTGCTCAAGCCGAAGCAGCCGATTCCGTTCGAGGAAGAAGAGAAGAAGAAAGAAGCCGATGCCGACGCTGATCTGGGCGACGACGACGATCTGGAGGATTTGGAGAACATCGACGAAGACGATGATTCGCCTGACAACGACGTCGACCTCGGCGGCGACGACGACTTGGGCGTGAGCACAGGCGCGGGCGACGACGACGAAGACGATAGCTGATTTAGCTGTTGCAAAGGGGAGGTGCGCTTTATAAAGGGCGCTTCCCGCAGGCTGGAACGCCTGCATATATCGAGTGCTCGGGGCCTTAGCTCAGCTGGGAGAGCGCTACAATGGCATTGTAGAGGTCAGCGGTTCGATCCCGCTAGGCTCCACCACTCGAGACTGAACAAAGTCGGATTTCGGTCCGGGAGTTTCCCAGAAAAAGTGGGCACCACTTTTTCGGTTCGGGAAGCGACCAGATAAACAATTCCGCACGCTGGCCGACGAGGTTTCGTCCGCCGGCGCTTCTCGCGTTTAGCCGGTTTTGGTCGGCGGAAGGAGTGACGGGCAGGCATGTTTGACAATCTGTCAGATCGCCTTGGCAATGTGTTCGACCGCTTGCGCGGGCGCGGCGCGCTGTCCGAACAGGATGTGCGCGATGCGATGCGTGAAGTGCGCGTTGCGCTGCTCGAAGCCGATGTTGCCCTGCCGGTTGCCCGCCGTTTCATCGACAACGTCACCGAAAAGGCAGTGGGCCAGGACGTGTTGCGCTCGATCACGCCGGGCCAGCAGGTCGTCAAGATCGTCAATGACCAACTAGTCGAGATGCTCGGCGGTGCCGAGGTGGGGGGCCTCCAACTCGACGCCAAGCCGCCGGTCGTGATCATGATGGTCGGCCTGCAGGGCTCGGGTAAGACGACCACCACCGCCAAGCTCGGCAAGCTGATCAAGGAAAAGTACGGCAAGAAGGTGCTGATGGCGTCGCTCGACGTGCAGCGGCCCGCCGCGCAGGAACAGCTCAAGGTGCTGGGCGAGCAGGTCGAAGTCGCAACGCTGCCGATCATGCCTGGCCAGCAGACGGTCGATATCGCTCGCCGCGCGATGGAAGCTGCGCGGCTCCAGGCGGTCGACGTCCTGCTGCTCGACACTGCGGGCCGTCTGCATGTCGACGAAGCGCTGATGGCCGAAATGAAGGCCGTTGCAGGCGTTTCGGCGCCGAAGGAAGTGCTGCTGGTCGTCGACAGCCTCACTGGCCAGGACGCGGTCAATGTGGCGCAGAACTTCAGTGGCGAAGTGCCGCTGACCGGCGTGGTCTTGACCCGCATGGACGGCGATGCCCGCGGCGGCGCGGCGCTTTCGATGCGGCACGTCACCGGCAAGCCGATTAAGTTCGCGGGCACGGGCGAAAAGCTCGACGCGATCGAGGCATTTGATCCCAAGCGTGTTGCCGGTCGGATCCTCGGCATGGGCGATGTCGTCAGCCTGGTCGAAAAAGCCGCGGCGACGATCAAGGAAGAAGATGCCGAAGCGCTCGCGAAGCGCATGGCAAAGGGCCAGTTCGACCTCAATGACCTGCGCACCCAGCTGCGCCAGATGCAGAGCATGGGCGGGCTAGGCATGCTCGCGGGCATGATGCCGGGCATGAAGAAGGCCAAGGCTGCGCTCGCAGCGAGCGGCATGGACGACAAGGTTCTGGTCCATATGGACGCGATCATCGGCTCGATGACGCCGAAGGAACGTGCGCGCCCCGAATTGCTGAACGCCAAGCGCAAGAAGCGCGTTGCAGCGGGCAGCGGGACCGAAGTGCAGGAAGTGAACAAGGTGCTGAAAATGCACCAGGAAATGTCCCGCGCGATGAAGCAGATCAAGAAAATGGGCGGGCTCAAGGGCCTTGGCGCCTTGTTCGGCGGCGGTCTCAGTGCAGCCATGCCGGGGCTCGGCGGCCCCGGCGCAGGAATGCCCGGCGTAGGCGGCCCGAAGGGCCCCACGGTCGATCCGGACACGCTCCCACCCGAGCTTCGCGATTTATTGAACAAAAAGTGATTTCAAGAATTTAGACTGGAAAGGTAAAGTACAATGGCAGTTGCAATCCGTCTCTCGCGCGGTGGCGCGAAGAAGCGCCCTTACTACCGCATCGTTGTGTCGGACACGCGCAGCCCGCGTGACGGCAAGTATCTCGAGCAGATTGGCACCTATAACCCTATGCTACCCAAGGACAGCGCAGAGCGCGTCAAGCTCAACGAAGACCGTGCGCGTCACTGGCTTTCGGTTGGTGCCAAGCCGACCGACCGCGTCCATCGCTTCTTCGATGCCGCTGGCATCCTCGAGCGTGCGCCTCGCAACAACCCGAAGAAGGGCGAACCGGGCGATGCCGCGAAGGAACGCGCCGAGGAAAAGGCTGCAAAGCTGGCCGGGGCTGAAGAAGCCGCAGCAGCTGCCGAAGCCGTTGAAGTCGAAGCCGTGACCGAAGAAACCGCTGCTGAAGGAGCGCCGGCTGAAGAGGTTGTTGCCGACGAAGCACCAGCTGAGGAAGCTGCCGCTGAAGAGGCTCCCGCCGAAGTAGCAGCAGCTGAAGAAGCTCCGGCTGAAGAAGCCGCCGAAGAAAAGGCCGAGTAAGCCTTTCCATGTCGGACAAGCCCGTCACGCTTGCGGCCATCACCGGCGCGCACGGTGTGACGGGTGAGGTCCGCCTGAAGCTGTTTGGAGAAGGCGCTGATGCGCTCTTCCGTTTCACCAGCTTCAATGGGGGTACGCTTACCCTCAAGAAAATCCGTCCCGACAACAAGGGTGGCGCGATCGCACGATTTACCGAGGTGTCGGGCCGCGGCGATGCCGAGAAATTGCGCGGCACAGCGCTCACCGTAGAGCGCGACCAGCTCCCGTCACTGGACGAAGGCGAGTTTTACCACGCTGACATCATCGGCCTGCCTGTGGTCACCGATGCGGGCGAACCGGTGGGTCGCACGATTGCGGTCCATAATTTCGGCGCCACCGACATCATCGAGATCGAGAAGCTCCCTGCACCTGAGAAGGGCCCCAAGACCTTCATGGTGCCGATGATCGAGGCCGCCGTGCCCGAATGGAATGGCGAAAGGCTTGTGATATCCGGCGAATTCGCCGACGAGTAAGCACATGAGCACGCTTCGCGTCGCCATTTGCCAGGCTGCACCGCTTCCGCTGCATTTTGCGGACGGGATAACCAAGGCCGCGCGCCTCGTGCGCGAAGCGATCGAGGGCGGGGCGCAAATCTTCGCATTCGGCGAAACATTCCTTGGCGGCTATCCCTTGTGGCTCGACGAAGCGCCCGGAGCGGCATTGTGGGACCATCCCGGCACGCGGGCACTGCACAGCATCCTGCTCGAACAGGCACTGATCGAGAATGACGAACGGCTTGCTCCTTTGCAGGAACTTGTCGACGCCACTGGCGCGATCATCTCCATCGGGGCGCATGAGCGCGTGCGACGCAGCCTCACCAATACGCAGTTCACCATTCGCCCCGGCGCCAGGCCGCTGCCGCACCGCAAGCTCTTGCCGACGCATGGCGAGCGGCTCATTTGGGCGCGTGGTGGCGGCTCGACGCTTAATGTGCATGAGGCGGAGTGGGGTAATCTCGGTTCGCTGATCTGCTGGGAACACTGGATGCCGCTTGCCCGCGCCGCGATGCATCATCTGGGTGAGAGCGTGCATGTGGCCGTCTGGCCGACCGTGCGCGAGCAATATGCCATCGCCAGCCGCCACTACGCGATGGAGGGGCGCTGTTCAATGCGATCGAAGGCGAGCAGCTTAACCGAGGCGGATCAATGATCATTGCCCCCGACGCGCGGATTGTGGCGCAATTGGGCGAGGGCGAGGCAGTCCTCCAGGCCGAACTGAACCTGAGCGAGATCGGCCAGGGCCTCGCGAGCCTCGATACCGACGGCCACTATTCGCGGCCGGATGTTTTCGAGCTGAGAGTCGATACGCGGGCGAAGGATGGGGTGGAATGGCTGGACTGATCCTGTTCGGGCTGCTGCTCGCTTTGTTTCTCGGATTTTTTGCGCTGAGCATTTCAGTCGGTTTTGCTTGGATCGCGAACCGAGTATTTCCGACGGCTTCAGTAAGAATGCTCGCCGCAATGACTTCTGGCTTGCTGCCGGTTGGTTTGCTCGTTTGGACCGTCATTAGCTTCGTGCCAAACGGTTGCTGTGAATCCGGTCCCGAGGCACAAGGGTTGTTGATCATGATGGTGGTCATTGCGGCACTTCTCGGCATCGCCTGGCCTGTGGGTCATAAGATCAACCTCGCGATCATCGAAAGTTCAAGCGTATGACCTTCGTAGCCACCATCCTAACGCTTTATCCGGAGATGTTTCCAGGGCCGCTGGGCGTAAGCCTCGCGGGCAAGGCGCTCGAGCGCGGGGACTGGTCGTGCGCGACCGTGAACCCGCGCGATTTCGCCACCGATAAGCATCGCACGGTCGACGATACGCCAGCAGGCGGTGGGGCTGGAATGGTACTCAAGCCAGATGTGCTGGCGGCTGCTGTCGACAGCGTTACAGATGGTCGCCCCGTCCTCGCCATGACGCCGCGCGGGAAGCCGATCACGCAGGAGCGCATTCGCGAGATCGCGTCGGGTCCCGGCGTTACCATCATTTGCGGCCGGTTCGAGGGCTTTGATGAGCGGCTGTTCGACGCGCGGCCGGATATCGAGCAAATATCGCTCGCGGACATCGTCCTCTCCGGCGGAGAGCCCGCCGTGCTCGCCATACTTGACGCTTGCATTCGCCTGCTTCCCGGCGTAATGGGCGCGCCCGATAGCGGGCATGAGGAGTCCTTCGAGGAAGGACTGCTGGAATATCCGCAATATACCCGACCTCAGGAATGGGAAGGGCGCACGATCCCTGAAGTGCTGCGATCGGGGGATCATGCGAAAATCGCTGCATGGCGCAAGTCGCGTAGCGAAGACGACACTCGGTTACGCAGGCCGGACCTTTGGGAGCGCTATAGTGGCGCTCGGGCCCAGCCTGCCTCTGGCGCGCGGCGAAAAAAGAAGGACTTGGACCAGTGAACCTGATCCAGCAGATCGAAGCGGAAGAAATTGCCAAGGCTGGCAAGGATATTCCCGAATTCCGTGCCGGTGACACCGTGCGCGTTGGCGTGAAGGTTGTCGAAGGCAACCGCGAACGTATCCAGAATTACGAAGGTGTTGTGATTGCCCGTTCTAACCGCGGCATGGGCTCGAACTTCACCGTCCGCAAGATGAGCTTCGGCGAAGGCGTGGAACGCGTGTTCCCGCTTTACTCGCCGATCGTCGACAGCATCACCGTGGTGCGCCGCGGCGTGGTGCGTCGCGCCAAGCTCTATTACCTACGTGGCCGCACCGGCAAGAGCGCTCGCATTGCCGAGCGTCGCGACAATGTGAAGGCCGACGCGTAAGGCTTTCGCCTAAAAAGTTTTGACGAAGGGCGTCTCGGCGATATGCCGGGGCGCCCTTTTTGTTTGGTCGCAATCAGTTGGGGAAATTCGTCCTTGTCATGCGCAGCCTTCTTCTTTCAACCGCCGCCGCCCTGCTTTCACTTTCCGTTCCCGACCTTGCCGAGGACCCTGCGGTGAACGACGCACATCAGCTCACATTCGAGCGCGTCTTCGCTTCGCCTTCGCTCGACGGGCCAAGCCCGCGCCAGCCCAAGCTTTCGCCAGACGGGCGCTACCTGACATTGCTGCGCAACCGCGAGGACGAGCGCGACCGCTACGATCTGTGGGGCTTCGACCGCGAGAGCAGCGAGTGGACCATGCTGGTCGATTCTGCGAAGCTCGGTTCGGGCCGCGTGCTAAGCGAAGACGAGAAAATGCAGCGCGAGCGCTTGCGGGTGGGCAATTTGCGCGGGATCATCAGCTATCAATGGGCCAGCGACGGCAAGGCGGTGCTGGTTCCCCTCGATGGTGACCTTTACCTTGCGGGGCTCGACGGCACTGTCCAGCGGCTGACCGACTCGGAAGAAACCGAACTCAACTCGACGCTTAGCGGCGAGGGCACCTTCATCTCATTCGTGCGCGACCGCCAGCTATGGGCTGGCAAGGTCGGGCAAGAGGCGAAGCCGATTACGCCCAAGGAAGCGGACACCATCCGTTGGGGTGAAGCCGAATTCGTCGCGCAAGAGGAAATGGCGCGGATGGACGGCTTCTGGTGGTCGCCGGACGAAAGCCGGATCGTGGTCCAGCGGACCGATGAAAGCCCGGTCGGGATTGTGACCCGCGCCGCGATTGGCGCAACGGGGACCAAGGTGTTTGAACAGCGCTATCCGGCGGCAGGCACGGACAATGCGATTGTGGAGCTGTATGTGATGGACCCCGACGGGAAGCATCGCGTGAAGGTCGATCTGGGAACAGACGCTGACATCTACATCGCGCGGGTCGACTGGGCGCCCGATGGCAGCGCGATTTATGTCCAGCGGCAGAACCGCGAACAGACCGTGCTGGACATGCTCAGGGTCGATCCGGAGACCGGCAAGAGTGAAGTCTGGTTCACCGAGCGGGCTGCGCGCGAGAACTACTGGATCAATCTCGGCAATGACTATGGCTTTTTGGAGGATGGCTCGCTCATCTGGTGGAGCGAGCGCGACGGCTTCGGCCATCTCTACCACTTCAAGGATAGCGAATGGACTCAGCTGACCAGCGGGGAGTGGGTCGTCACCCGCCTCGCCGGGGTCGATGAAGAGCTTGGCCGGGTCTATTTCGAAGGCAATGCCGAAGGCGTGCTTGAACGGCATGTCTATGCGTTGGACTTGGCCAAGCCCGGTGAGTGGCAGAGGCTGACCGAGCCCGGCTACGTCAATGCCTCAGTGATGGACAAGAAAGCGCAGTCGTTTCTGGTGACGCGCTCCTCGACGGTGCAACCGGCACAGACCTATCTGGCCGACACGGCGGGCAATCTCATCGCTTGGGTCGAGGAAAACGCGCTCGACGCCAGCCATCCTTACGCGCCTTATCTAGCTGGCCACGCTTCGCCGGAGTTCGGCACCGTCGCTGCAGATGACGGCACGCCGCTGCACTGGATGATGCTCAAGCCCGAGATGGAAGCAGGCAAGAAATACCCGGTATTCGTTATGCATTATGGCGGGCCGGGCCCTCAAATGGTCGACCGCGCATGGGAAGGCACGTTGGCGCAAGCGGTGGTCGACAAGGGTTACATCTGGTTCGTGCTCGACAATCGCGGCTCGGCCAATCGCGGGGTCGAATTCGAGCAGCCGCTCTACCATGCGATGGGCGGGGTCGAAGTTGTGGACCAGGCCAAGGGCACCGAGTTCCTCAAGACGCTGGATTTTGTCGATCCGGCCAAGATCGCAATCTACGGCTGGTCCTATGGCGGCTACATGACGCTAAAGCGGCTGCAGGCCGAACCCGGCACCTATGCGGCCGGGATTTCCGGCGCGCCAGTGACCAAGTGGGAACTCTACGACACCCACTATACCGAGCGTTTCATGGGCGATCCCAGGCAAGTGCCGGAGGCGTATACCAAGGCGAATGCGATAGAGGATGCGACGAAGATTTCCGATCCTCTTCTGCTGATCCACGGCATGGCCGACGATGTTGCCGAACTGGCGCCGCCGGGTGCCCAGCATGCCGAGCGCCCAGCGCGGCTTGGTCGCGATGTCGAGCAGGTTGGCCAGCGTGGGCCGCGGCGGCGTCGAGAGGCCGTTCTTGATGTCC
>JALRKY010000081.1 GCA_023260985.1 Altererythrobacter sp.
TCTTCGCCGAGCAGGTTATCCGCCCTACCGGCTTGATCGATCCGCCGGTCGAAATCCGCCCGGTCGAGGACCAGGTGCAGGACTGCATCGAGGAATGCAAGAAGACCGCCAAGCTCGGCTACCGCACTCTAGTGACCACGCTGACCAAGCGCATGGCGGAGGATTTGACCGAGTTCATGCACGAAGCGGGCGTGAAAGTCCGCTACATGCACTCAGATGTCGAAACGCTCGATCGCATCGAGCTGATCCGCGACCTGCGCCTTGGCGTTTATGACGTGCTGGTGGGAATCAACCTGCTGCGTGAAGGGCTCGACATTCCCGAATGCGGGCTTGTGTGCATCCTTGACGCCGACAAGGAAGGTTTCCTGCGCTCCGAAACCAGCCTGATCCAGACGATCGGCCGCGCCGCGCGCAATGTCGACGGGCGCGTGATCCTCTATTCCGATCGCGTCACCGGCAGCATGGAGCGCGCCATGGCGGAGACCGAGCGCCGCCGCGAGAAGCAGCGCGAGTATAACGAAGCGCAAGGGATTACCCCGCAGACGATCAAGCGCGCGATCGCCGATATTGTCGCGCATACAGCCTCGCAGGACGGCGTGATCGTCGATACCGGCGATGATGAGCGCAACAACCTCGTCGGGCACAATCTCCGCTCCTATATCGAGGATCTCGAGAAGCGGATGCGCGCCGCCGCCGCCGATCTCGAATTCGAGGAAGCCGGGCGACTGCGCGACGAGATCCGTCGGCTCGAAAACGAGGAGCTGGGGCTGTCGGACGGCGAGAAATTCTCGCCGATCAGAGGCAAGTCGACCGAAGGCCGCCCAGGAACGCGGAAGATGCGATATGGCAAAACGCGGCGAAAAATGCGCTGACGCCAGCTCGCGATTGCTTCGCGGTCCGGCTTGAAATAGCTAGAGTCGGATGATCAGCAAAAAGATGTTCGCGGCCCTTGCCGCCGCTTCGTTCGTCCCGATCCCCGCCACCGTGCATGCCGAGAAGGAGGGCGACGCAAAGAACGCTTCTGCTGCCTACACGCCGAACTCGGCGTCCAAGCGCTTCACCGGCAATTTCGGCAGCAAGAGCGTCAACTACACCGCGACGATCCAGGAGCAGGCGCTCAAGGATGACAAGGGCACGCCCAAGGCGGCGATCGTCACTACGTCCTATGTCGCGGAGCCGCGCAATCCCAATCGGCCAGTCACCTTCCTGTTCAACGGCGGGCCGGGTTCGGCTTCGCTCTGGCTGCAAATGGGTGCATTCGGGCCCAAGCGCGTCGCCATTCCGTCCGACGCGCGCGACGACAGCGGCCCGCCCTACCCGCTGCTCGACAATCCGGACTCGATTCTCGACGTTACCGACCTTGTCTTCATCGATCCGGTCGGCACGGGCTGGTCGTACGCGATCGGCGATGCCGATCCCAAGGACTATTGGGGCGTGACGCAGGACGCCAAGTCGGTCGCACAAGTGATCCGCCAGTGGCTGTCCGAAAACGGGCGCTGGAACAGCCCCAAGTTCCTCGGCGGCGAAAGCTACGGCACCACGCGTTCGGCTGCGGTCGTGAACGAGCTTGAAGGCGGGTATAATGACGTCGCGCTCAACGGCGTGATCCTTATCTCGACCGTGCTCGACTTCGGTGCGGGCGCGGACACCGAAGGAAACGAGCTCAGCTACATCACAAACCTGCCGAGCTTTGCCGCAACCGCGCTCTATCATGGCAAGGCGAGCGCACCTTCGGTCGAAACCTTCGTCGAGGAAGCGCGCCGCTTCGCGATCGGCGCCTATGGCGCATTCCTGCTCAAGGGGCAGATGGCGAGCGCCGAGGAACGCGCTTCGGTCCGCAAGGAACTGGCCCGCTTCACAGGCCTGTCCGAACAATATCTCGAAAATGCCGATCTGCGCGTGACGCCCTATCGCTTCTACAAGGAGCTACTGCGCGATCGCGGGCTGACCGTCGGCCGGCTCGACAGCCGTTATACCGGCAAGGATTACGACAATGCCGGCGAAGGTCCGGACAACGATCCGAGCTTCTATGGCATCGACGGTGGCTACACCGCCGCCGCCAACAGCTTCTTCCGCGACACGATCGGCTATTCGACCGAACGCAATTACTCGACGATCGGCGGGGTGCGCGATTGGGACTGGCGCCTGCAGGGCGGGCGCGACACCAATGCCTATCTCAACGTTGCGCCCTATCTGGGCAAGGCGATGCGCGAGAACTCGGGGCTGCGCCTGCTGGTGGCGCAAGGCTGGTACGATTTCGCGACACCCTTCTTCGCGGCGGAATATTCGCTGACCCGCACCGGCATTCCGCAGGACCGCGTCAAGTTCACTTACTATGACGCAGGGCACATGATGTATGTGCGCGACGAAGACCGGCAGAAGCTGTCGGCCGACGTCCGCGAGTTCATCCAGTCGCGCTGATTATTCGGCGGCTTCCTTGACCGGCGGCTCGGGATAGCTGGCCATCTGCCAGAGCACTTCGTCCGGCAGTGCCAGCACCTGCTTGTAGCGGTCGAGGTCCATCGCCTGGTGGGGCTTCGCGGGGTCATAGGGCGGCTGCGGCACCGCACCACCCTCGCCCGCATAGGCCTTGGGTGCGGCGTAATTGGCCATGTCATCCGCTCCGATCCCGACCTTGGCGGCGGCACTGGCATCGAGCCAGCGCGCAGGCTCGATCGCACTTTCCGACCATGCCACTTCGAGCGTGAGATTTTCCGGCCCGGCGAAATAGATCGACTGGCACATGCCGTGGTCGATCGGGCCATAGACGTTCACTCCGCGGCTGCGGATGCGGTCGCGCAGCGCGATCAGGTCTTCGCGGCTGTCGGTCTTGAACGCCAAGTGCTGCATTGTGCCGGGTGCGGCATTGCCCCCGCCCCAACCCGCATGCGTCTGGCCGATCACTGTTTCAACACCCGCGGTTTCGGGCAGCTGGACCAGGCTGAACTGACAAACTTCTGACAGTTCGATGAAAGCATGGATGCCGCCCGGCACCCCATGCATGTCGAAGATCGCGACCAGCCGGCACCCCAGCACATCGCTGAAGAATTCGATCTGGCTTTTCATGTCTCCGGTCATCACCGCCAGATGATGAATACCGGTGGGATGCACATTTGCGCTCATTGCGCTTCTCCTCACCCTCGGTCTAACCTCTTGTCAGCGGGAGGATGCCTGACATGATGCCAATTCGCCAGCCCTATGGCGTGGTTTACAAGGAAGAAAGCGGCTTCAAGGACGTCTATGGCGGAACTTCCGGCATGGTTTTCGTCGAATGCATGCGGATTGCCGCGAGCGAGGAGCCTGCCAAGCGAGCAATCGTATTCAGCCATCCGATCGGCGGCGGATCCTTCCTGCCGCTGGTGAACGCGCTCGCCCGCGCAGGGCAGGACGTGATCTACGTGAACCCACGCTATCGCGGCAATGACAGCGCGCTGATCATGGAAAAGTGCATCTCCGACCTGGGGGCGGCAATTAAAAACGCCAAGGCGCGCTTCGGCTATCAGAAGATCGTGCTGGGCGGCTGGTCGGGCGGCGGGTCACTCTCATTATTCTACCAGGACCAAGCGGAGAACCCTAGGATCACCCACACGCCCGCTGGCGATCCCTATGACATTGCCGCGCTCAAACTGCCGCCGGTCGACGGCATCATGCTGCTCGCTGCGCATATCAGCCGCGCGATCACGCTCACTGAATGGATCGACCCGTCGATTACCGACGAGACGCGCCCGTTCAAGCGCGATCCTGAGCTCAATATCTACGATCCCGCCAATCCGAACCATCCACCCTATACGGAGGAATTCGTCGTCCGTTTCCGTGCGGCGCAGCTGGCGCGCAACCGACGGATCACCGACTGGGTCAAGGCGCAGCTGAAGGAACTCAAGGCATCGGGCCAGCCCAATGCCGAACGCGGTTTCGTGGTCCATGGGACCATGGCCGACGTACGCTGGACCGATCCAACGCAGGACGCATCCGACCGGCGCCCGCACGAATGCTATCTCGGCGATCCCAAGGTCGCAAATGACGGCCCAGTCGCACTGGCACGCTTCTGCACGCTCAGGAGCTGGCTCTCGCAATGGGGCCATGACACCACCAATGCCGACGGACTTGGAAATGCATCAAGGATTTCCTGCCCGGTGCTAGTGATCAACAACACCGCCGATCTCGCCTGTACGCCCAGCCATGCGCAGCGGCTGTTCGATGCGGTCGGCCACGCAGACAAGGAATATCACGACATAGTGGGGGCGGACCACTATTACATCGAAAGGCCCGACCTCTTGCCGCAAGCAGTCGAAATTTGTTCCGAATGGCTCTCCCGAAAGTTCGATTGATGCGTCAATTCTTGTTGTTCTTGCCCTTGCTTGCACTTGCCGGGTGCAAGCCGCCGCCGGCCGATACAGATGTCGCGGCGGGCGAAGCCATTGCCCCAGCCAGCCTCTCCGAGCCCATCGATTCGCCTGAAACCGAGGGCGCGATCTGGGCCGACAGCCAGACGGCGCGTCGTATCCTCTATGGCATCCCCGGCCAGCCGCCGCTGATGACGCTGGCATGCGGTGAAGCCAACGGGCAGCCGAACATTCGCCTGACCCGCTATGCGCTCGCCGACAAGGGCGCGCAAGCCTTCGCCGCGCTGATCGGCAACGGCCATGTCTCGCGGATACCGGTCGATGCGACCGAGGTTGAAGGCGTATCGATCTGGCTGGGTGACATTCCAGCCTCGGACCCGAAGCTCGAAGTGCTAACCGGCTCGCGCGAAGTGGGGGTGACGATCCCCGGGGCAGGCAGGCTGGTGCTCAATCCAAGCTCGCGGCCGGGCGAGTTGATCGAAACCTGCCGCGCTGCTGCCGAGCCCATCGATCAGGCTAGCGAGGTCGCTGCGCCCGCTCAATAAGCATGTCGGCGGTGAGCACCTGCGGCAGCTGCTCGGCCTCGGTGCAAGGCTCGTACCACAGATAGAGCGGTACGCCCGCAGCACCCTGTTCGGTCAGGAAAGTGCTGATCTCGGCGTCACGACGGGTCCAGTCGCCCACCATCGGGATCACGCCCGCCGTGTCGAATGCGGCTTTGGTGGCTTCGCGCTCGATCGCAACGCCTTCATTGACCTTGCAGGTCACGCACCAGTCGGCCGTGAACCACACGAACACCGGCTTGCCGCTGGCGCGCGCTTCGGCGATAGCAGCGGCGCTGAACTCGCTCGGCGCAAGGATCGATTGCGCAATGCCCGATTCCTGTTCGGAATAGCTCGACGGCAGCGCAAAACCGCCAAAAATCAGGAATGGAGCAGCGATCAGGCCAAAGGCGGGCCAGGCCATCTTGCCGCGCTTCTGCAGGCGCCCCGTCACCATCAGTGCCACGATCACGCCAGCGGTCATCACCAGCGCGAAGATGGCGAAGCCTTGCCCGCCAAGCCGCGAGGTGAGCCAAACCAGTGCCAGCGCGGTAAGCCCCATCGGGAAAGCCATCGCCTTGCGGAAGCGGTCCATCCAGGGCCCGGGCCGTGGCAGCATGCCCCGCAGCGCGGGCACGAATCCGATCAGGAGGAACGGCAGCGCCAGCCCCAGTCCCAGCGCGGCGAACAGCAACAGCGCTTGCACTGGTGGCAGCAACAGCGCCGCACCCAGCGCCACGGCCATGAACGGTCCGGTGCAAGGCGTCGCGACGAAGGCCGCAAGCAGGCCCGTGGCAAAGGCGCTAGCAGGCTCTCCGCTGCGGGTGAACGAGAGCGAAGGCAGTTCAAACGTGCCTGCCAAATTGGCGGTGATCACGGAGGCCAACACCAGCAGGAACATCACGACCCCAGGTTCCTGCAGCTGGAAAGCCCAGCCGACCTGAGCGCCGGCCGCGCGCAGCATCAGCATCGCCGCGCCCAGCGCTACGCAGGCGAGCACGACACCGGCGGTATAGGCAATGCCCTCGCGCCGGGCCTGCGCCTGGCTTTCGCCCGCGCGGGCAAGGCTGAGCGCCTTGATGCTGAGAATCGGAAAGACGCATGGCATCACGTTGAGCAGCAACCCGCCCAGCAGCGCACCAATCAGCAGCACCCACACTGGCGGTGTGGCGTCATCCGGCCCTGATCCAAGCGCTCCGCCGCTGGGCACTTCGCCCGGGAGCGCTTCGAAACGAATGCCATTGCCCCCGCCGAGCGCAAGGATGCCTTCGATCGATTCCGGCTGTGCCCCGCCCTTGAGCGGGATTTCAGCCACCAGAATGTCGCCATTGCGGCGGAAGACCTGCGCGGCGGCATAGTCGACCAGTCGCTCGGTGCGCATGAACACATGCGGCGCGTCGAGCTTCATCGCTTCGGGAATGGGAATGGCCAGCCGCAGCAAATTTCCCGCGATCTCGAACTGCCCCTTGCGGTCAAGCGGCGGAGCAATGGCCGCGCGCCACAGCGGAAAGCGCTCGTCCGCAATGAAGGCCTTGGGATCGGACTGCACAAGCGCGGTCATGCGCGCCTGTTCGGGAACGCAGATCGCATCGGTGCAGGCAAGCCATTGTCCCTCGACCGCGATCGGGACGGGCCCTGACGAAACGAAGCCTGCGGGCACCGACACCGGCACAAGGACCGAATAGGCACCCTTGTAAACGTGGTTCATCAGCCCGCTGATGCGCAAGGTCTGCGGTACGGGATAAAGCGGCTCTCCAGCCTGCCAGCCTTCGGGCAGTTCCCAGCTCAGCTGCATGCCCAGCCCCGCATCGCCCGGGTTTGACCAGTAGCCGTGCCATTCATCCGACACCGGCTCGACATGGATCGCGAGGCTCAGCGTTTGGCCCGCCCGCGCGGGTTCCTCCGCATGCAGGCTGGCAACGAGGTTGTTGTCCTGCGCACGCAGCGGCACCGCAAGCGCGACGATCAGCAGCAGGGTGAATGCCTTGAATATGCGTAACGTGCTTGCGCGCATGGTAGCGCTGGCTCTAGGGCTCTTCTCCATGAGCGACAAGCGTGACCTTTTGATCATCGGCGGCGGGCTGGTCGGCATGACGCTGGCTCTGGCCGCCGCGCGCCGTAGATTTTCGAGCCATGTGGTCGACAGCGCCGACCCTGCAGAACTGACCGCCCAGGGGTTCGACGGGCGCGCCTCGGCCATCTCCACCGCCAGCTGGAACCTGTTCACCAATATCGGCATCGCCGACGCGCTTGAACCCTATGGCTGCCCGATCGATTCGATCGCTGTAAGCGACCAGCTCAAGCCCGGCCGGATCGACTTCGCGCCCGCTCCGCATAACGGCACGCTGGGGCGGATGTTCGCCAATCGCGAGCTGCGGCTCGCGCTGTTCGAAGCGGCTGCAAGCGAGCCGCTGATCGCCTGGCACGCATCCGCCAATGTGGTGACGCGCGAGCGTGGCGAGTTCGGCGTGTCCGCCACGCTGGCTGACGGCACCTTACTCGAAGCCGCCTTAATGGTGGGAGCCGAGGGTCGCCGTTCGCCCACGCGCGAGGAAGAAGGGCTTAAGATGGCCAAGTGGGACTATCACCACCGCGCTATCATCGTCGGGCTCACCCACAGCAAGCCGCATGGCAATTTGGCGTGGGAGATCTTCTATCCCGACGGGCCGTTCGCGCTACTGCCGATGCTCGACGATCCCGACGGAACGCACCACACCGCGCTGGTCTGGACCGTGTCTGAAAAGGATGCCGCCGGCGTGCTCAAGCTGTCGGAACGGGCATTCCTCGCCGAATTGATCAAGCGCATGGGCGATCTGCTGGGCGAAGTGACGCTGAGCAGCCCGCGCTCATCCTATCCGCTGAGCCTGCAGCACACCGTCCGGATCACCGGCGACCGGCTGGTGCTGGTGGGCGATTCCGCGCACGGCATGCATCCGATCGCGGGCCAAGGGCTCAACCTCGGGCTGCGCGATGTCGGGGCGCTGGTCGAAGTGATAGAGGAAGCGCGCCGCCTGGGTCTCGATATCGGCGATGCACAGGCGCTCAAGCGCTATGAGAACTGGCGCGCACTCGATTCGGTGATGGTGATGAGCGCCACCGATACCCTGACGCGGCTGTTCGGCCTGAAGGGCAGGACCGCATCGGCAGTCCGTAGGCTTGGTATGGCCGGGATCCAGCGCATGCCCATGCTGAAGCAATGGTTCATGGACGAAGCCCGCGGCGTATCGGGCGACGCGCCGCAATTTCTGCGCGCCTGAGCTCAGCGTCAGTTGCCCGGCGAAGCGACCGGGCTGCGCTGTTCCACCGGATTGCCTGCACCGTCGCGCAAACGGCCCGGATCGAGCACCGCCGCGGTTTCGATGGTCTCGAGCGCTTCCATCGCCGCGGAATAGCGCTGCGCATCGGCGATCCATGCCTCGGCCTTATCCGCACCCGGCAGGTTCTGCACTTCGGCGATCGCGGCATCGATCCGCCCGCTCTCGAGGAACTGGCGCGCGCGCTCAAGCCGCCGTTCAGGCTGCGGCGAAGGCGTGCTCTCGCGCCGGACGACGAAGAGCTGGCTGAGTTCACGGCGCAAGTCGCTCCATGAATGGATACCCGCATTCTCGCGCAATTCGGGCTCCAATCCGTCAAGCCGCGCTAGCAGCACGTCGAGCGTGATCGGATCGCGCGAGAAAGTGATGACGGTACGTACCGCATTGGGCCAGCTGTCGCCGAAGCGCAGCCGCAACTGGTCGGCGAGATAGCCCAGCTCCGCCCCGCGTTCGACCGCGCGGCGGGTGGCAAATGCAATTAGGAGCCCTTCTGCGCGCGCGGCATTGCCTGCTGCGGCCTGGGCCTGGAGGTCGAGCCGCGCCAGCCGCTGCTCTGCGGCGGCCAGCCGCTGGTCGAGCCCGCCTTGCTGTTCAGCGACGCGTTCCACCGCTTGCGCAGCACCGGCGGCAGCGACGCTAGCCGCAGCGGCTTCGCTGGCGATGGCGGTGGGGGTCGGTTCGGGTACGCCGGTACCTGCATCGATCGCGGGAATATCGGCATCGGCGCCAGTTTCCGGCGCAGCCAGTTTGGCCGTCGATTGCGCGTCGCCGTCAGGCCAGAAGTAATAGGCGACCAGCGCCGCGCCGAGCAGGAATGATGCCACGACTGCAAACATTATGGGCCGCATCGAGGGCCCCTTGCGGCGACTTCCAAACCTTGATTCCATGCCCGTCCGTTCCGCGACCTTGTGGCTGCGTTCCACCTCTTTATGCTTTGTTCCGCATCATTGGCACATGTCCTGCACCAAGGCCAGCAACTCGGCATCGGAGGGGCTCGCAGCCGCGCGTGCATCGCGCCAGCCACCACCCACCATCCCCAGTACTCGCGGACCGATTGCGGCAAGCCCGATCCTGCCACGCTCCAATCCCAGCCTATCACATTCGGAAGCGAAATGTGCAGCTGCCCCCGCCGAATGCAGCAAGACGACCCCGCCATTGCTTAACCTTTCAGCAAAATCCTCTGAAATATAAATATTTTGTACCCGATATATGACACGGGTTATCAAATTCATTTTATCGGGCAGTTCAATCGGCACATGATCTTCACCGGCCAGGCGCAGCAAGTTGTGATAAGTCGGCCCCAGTTCGTCGATCAGCGGCTGCAAGCCGCCCGTCCCTATCCTGGCAACCGAAAATCCGGCATCCCTGGCGGCATTGGCGGTCGCCTCGCCCACGGCCAGGACTGGCAGGTGCAGCAGCGATTCCAACTTTTCCCCGCCGAAGCGTATGGCATTTGCGCTTCCCACCAGCAGGGCATCGATGGCCTTGAGATCGGGCAAGGTCCAGCCCGACGGCCCAACCGCCGACAGCGGGTATCCGGCAATCGGAAGGTCGCGCGCGGCGCCAGCGGCGATGGTCGAGGAAAGCCCCGGCTCGGGCCGGATGGCGAACACCTGCATCAAGTGCCGTGATGCCCGAAATGCGGCGCCATATTCGGGCTCAGGCGCGCAAGGAGTCCGGACCCCATCGCGGCAACCCAGTCCAATTCGCCCGCGGGACCGGTCGCACATTCCTCGATCCGGTCCACGCCATCGGGGCTGAACAGCGCGCAGCGCAGCGTTAGCGATGAGCCATCCGTGTCGGTGAGCATCGCGATCGGGCTGTGGCAATTGCCGCCCAGCGCCTTGAGGAGGGTACGCTCCGCCATCACTGTATCACGGCTGGGAGCATGATCGATCGCGGCGAGGAACGCGCGCGTGGCGCTGTCTTCCGCGCGGCACTCGATCCCTATAGCTCCCTGCGCCGGGGCCGGAAGCCATTGCTCCGGATCGAGCCGCGCGCCCACTCTATCTTCGCCCAGCCGATCCAGCCCGGCTGCTGCGAGCAAGGTACAATCGGCCTCGCCATTTGCGAGCTTGCCGAGCCGGGTCGCCACATTGCCGCGAAAGGTCACGACCTTGCAGTCCGGCCGTACATGGAGCAGCTGCGCGGCGCGGCGCGGCGCGCTGGTTCCCACCGTCGCGCCATGTGGTATTTTGGCGATGCTTGCTGCCCCGACCAGCCGGTCCGCCGAGTCTGCGCGTGGCAGCACCGCTGCGATCACAAGCGTGGGCGAGCGCAGCGTCTCGACATCCTTCATCGAATGGACCGCGGCATCGATCCGGCCTTCATGCAACCATTGGTCGAGTTCCTTGGTCCACAGCGCCTTGCCGCCGATTTCGGCAAGCGGGCGGTCGAGCACCTTGTCGCCGCTTGCGACCACCGGGACCAGTTCGACCTCGGCTTCCCCCCATCCATGCGCGTCGCACAGTCGAGCGCGGGTCTCGTAAGCCTGCGCCATCGCCAATGGCGAATTGCGCGTGCCCAGTCGCAAAATCGGCGCGTCGGGAGAAGGAGTTGCGGGCGAAGCCTGTGTCATGGCGGTGCTTGCTCTAACCCCGCAAACCTCTAAGGGAAAGCGGCATGAGCACAAAGCCCCGCATAGTCTTGGGCATAGAATCAAGCTGCGATGAAACCGCCGTGGCGCTGGTCGCGAGCGACCGAACGATCCGTGCGCAACGGATCGCGTCGCAGCATGCCGAGCACGCGCCCTATGGCGGCGTGGTGCCGGAAATCGCCGCGCGCGCACATGCCGAGCGACTGGCCCCGATGCTCGAAGCGGTGATGGAGGAAGCGGGGGTCACTTTGGCCGATTGCGGCGCGATTGCCGCCACTGCCGGCCCCGGCCTTATCGGCGGGGTAATGGTTGGGCTGGTTACCGCCAAGGCGCTGGCGATGGCATCCGACACGCCGCTGATGGCGATCAACCACTTGGAAGGCCACGCGCTGAGCCCGCGCCTCGCCGATCCGCAGCTCGAGTTTCCCTACCTGCTCCTGCTGGCGTCGGGCGGGCATTGCCAGATCCTGCTGGTCGAAGGCGTAGGGCGCTATCGCCGCCTTGCCACGACGATCGACGACGCGCTAGGCGAAGCCTACGACAAGACTGCGAAGATCCTAGGGCTAGGCTATCCGGGCGGCCCTGCGGTCGAACGACTGGCGCAATCGGGCGATCCGCGCGCGGTGCCGCTGCCGCGCCCGCTGGCCGGATCGAGCGAACCGCATTTCTCCTTCGCGGGCCTCAAAAGCGCAGTGCTGCGCGCCAAGGAAAGCGCTGCGCATGCCGATGCGGATATTGCCGCGAGTTTCCAGCAGGCCGCAGTGGATTGCCTCGCCGATCGCCTTTCGCATGCGCTCGAGCGGATCGATCCGGTTCCGAATTTGGTGGTGGCAGGAGGCGTCGCGGCGAACCGCACGATCCGCAACGCGCTGGAACGGCTTGCATCGGACCACGCGATGGGCTTCACCGCTCCTCCTATGGTACTGTGTACCGATAATGCCGCGATGATCGCTTGGGCAGGCTGCGAACGGCTGCATATGAACCAATTCGACCCGCTCGACGTGTCGGCATGCCCGCGCTGGCCGCTTGATCCGGATGCGGCGCCCGTGCGCGGCGCAGGGGTAAAGGCATGAGTGCGCATCGGCCGGTCGGCGTGCTCGGCGCTGGCGCCTGGGGCACAGCCTTGGCGCAGATGCTCGGCAGCGACGGGCGCGAAGTTTTGCTGTGGGCGCTGGAGCCCGAGGTTGCGGACGAGATCAACCGGAGCCATCGCAACACGCCCTATCTCCCCTCGGCTTCTCTCAACCCGACCATCCGCGCGACCGGCGATCTTGCCGAATTCGCAGGGGTCGAGATCGTCCTCGCGGTCACGCCCGCGCAGCACCTTGGCAGTGTGCTGGCGAAGATGGGAAGTGCACCGCGCGACCTCGTGCTGTGCAGCAAGGGGATCGAGGCAGGCAGCGGTCGCCTGATGAACGATGTCGCGAAGGAAGCCCTGCCCGGCAGCGATGTCGCCGTGCTTTCTGGCCCGACTTTCGCACATGAAGTCGCAGCAGGCCTACCCACGGCGGTGACGCTGGCGTGCAGCGGCGGACGCTCACAATGGGACCGGCTGGCTCCCGGCATCGCCCGCCCCGCTTTCCGCCCCTATTTCTCCGAGGACGTGACCGGCGCCGAAGTCGGCGGATCGATCAAGAATGTGCTCGCGATCGCTTGCGGCGTGGTGGAAGGGCTCAGGCTCGGCCAGAACGCGCGGGCCGCGCTGATCGCGCGCGGCTATGCCGAAATGCTGCGCTTTGGCGAAGCCATGGGGGCAGAGCCCGAGACGCTCGCCGGTCTGTGCGGGTTGGGCGACCTCGTGTTGACCTGCAGCTCGACTTCGAGCCGAAATTTCTCGCTCGGCAAGGCGCTGGGTGAAGGCGGCGACGCGGCGACGCTGATGGCCGACCGGCGCACAGTAGCGGAAGGCGCGCATACCGCGCCGGTTCTGCACGAACTCGCCGAAAAGCGCGGTATCGCCATGCCCATCGTCAGCGCGGTCAACATGCTGCTGGGCGGTGCTGCGCCCGCGCAAGTGGTCGAGAAGCTGCTTGCGCGCCCGCTGACCGCCGAAAGGGACGAATCTTCGTGAGCGCCTCGGCTACTCCCGAAAAGCCGGCGCAAGGTGACCAGGGCGATATCGCTGCTCTCGCCAAGGGCGGCCGTACCAATTTCTTCGGCTTCCTGCTGCGGCTTGCCGCGCGACTGCCCTTCCTGTTCATCGCCGGGCGGCTCTATGGAGCCGACGCGCTGGGCCGCTTCGCCAGCGCGCTGGTCGTGATCGAACTGATCGCGCTGATCTGCTCGATAGGCGAGAAGCGCGGACTGGCGCAACGCCTTACAGATGGTGGCGACGAGCCGGTCAACCTGGTGCTCGACGGGATGCTGCTGGCGCTGCTGCTTTCGACCGTGGCGGCGGCGGTACTGTGGTTCTTCTCCGCACCGATGTTCCCCTGGGGCAATTACACCGAACTAGACAAGCTGCTAGTGATCGCCATCCCGGCCTATGCGCTGACCGAGATCCTGCTGGCGGCGCAAGCCTATCGCTTCGATATCGCCACCACCGTGCGCGCCCGCGCGGTGATCGAACCGTGGACGATCTCGATCATGGCCGGGGTGTTCTTCTACACCGCCTGGTCCGACAGCGGGCTGGCGCTGGCCTATATCGCCTCGATCTTCGCGGGGCTTGCCGCAGCGGCATGGTCCTTCTTCCGGACCTATGGCCTGCCCAAGGGCTGGCGGCCGAACCCGGCCAAGATGGCTCGCCTGAGCGCGCGTGCTTTCCCGCTGGCGGTGGCCGATGCGGTCGAATGGGGTACGCGGCGGCTCGACATCTTCATTCTCGGCTTCTTCGCGGCACCGGTCGCAGTCGGCATCTATTACGTCGCGCAGCAGGTCGCGAGCCTGCCGCAGAAACTCAAGACCAGCTTCGAACCGATCCTTGGCCCGGTGATCACGCGCAACCTCAAGGAAAAGAACTACAGCGCGATCGCCGCGCAGGTGCGACAGGTCGGCTTCTGGATCATCGCCGCGCAGGCCGGGATCGCGCTGGCGCTGGGCATCCCCGGCGAAGCGGTAATGGGCCTCGTCGGCCCCAAATTCGTCGGCGGCACCGGAGCGCTTGCTTTCCTGCTGCTGGCCGAAGTGGTGGCGGCAACAGCAGTCGTTTCCGAAGCCGCGCTGGTTTACGTCGCGCGCAAGCGCAACCTTGCGATCTCGCTCGGCACGATCGCGCTGCAAGCCGCGCTGACGGTCGGTGCCATGCTGCTGGTCGAACGGATCGGTTGTGGCGAGCCGTTCAAGGCGGCGGGCGCGGCGATCGCGCTGATGCTTGCGCTTGGCAGCGCCAGCCTCATCAAGGCCTGGCTGCTCGCACGCATCCTGGGCTATCCCGTGGGCAATTGGCGCTGGCCGCTGGTGTGGGCGGTCGCCCCGGCAGTGCTGGTCGGCTACATCGCCACGCTCATGCCTGAATGGGCTGAGCTGATCATCGGCATTCCGCTGATCCTGTGCACCTATGGCTGGGTGATCTGGCGCCGCGGCTTCGGCCCAGAGGACCGCGTGCTGTTCCGCCGCAATATCGGCGGCGACAAGCCGGATAGCTGACCCCGTTGCAACTTGGCTTCTGCGCGGGTCGGCTGCTATGGGCCGCTTGCCTTAATTCGAGCGAGTGGAGCCTGCATGGCTGAAACGATCCAAACCTATTGGCCCTATTTGCTTGCCGGCCTTGCCGTCGTGCTGGCGCTCGGCTGGTTCCTGTTCGTTGCGACCCGAAAGACTTCGGTCGTTACCGACCGGCGCGACGTGCTCGACGAAGGCGCCGCTCCGGCGCAGCGCAACCAGGCCTTGATCGATGCGCCCCACAGCGCAGCCGGTCCGGCGACCGCCGAACTGCTGAAATCGCAGCCATTGGCAGCGGGCGACGACCTCACAAGGATCAAGGGACTCGGGCCGAAAATCGCGACCATGCTTAACGAAATGAGCGTGACCCGATTCGCCGATATTGCCCGCTGGGACGATGCGGAGATCGACAGAATCGATGCGCAAATGGGCAAATTCCAGGGCCGCATCCGCCGTGACGCCTGGGTCGAGCAAGCCCAGTTGCTGAGTCAAGGCGACGAATCCGGCTTCGTTGCCAAGTTCGGCCAGAACGGCTGATTGTCTGCCGGTTTCTGCGGATTGATGTGTTAAACTCACTGACCCGGGAAGGTTCGGGAAAGGAGCTGCGCATGCCACAGCCATGCGTTCTTGTCGCCGAGGATGCATGGAGCATCGCCGCCGACCTTTGCAAGACGGTTGAAGAGGCGGGCTTCCATGTCGAAGGCCCACATTGCGATATTTCATCCGCCATGCTGGCATTCGAGAAGCACAGGCCCGACGTCGCGATCCTCGACGTGCAGTTGGACGAAGGCACGGCCTATGCACTGGCGCGCAAGCTCGCGGACGAGCAAGTGCCGATCATACTCCATTCTTGGCGCTACACTAACGACGAAGTGCTAGACAAATTTCCCGGAGTGACCACGATGGCCAGGCCCTGCCCGCCAGCCCAAATGATCGCCACAGTGAACCAGGTGCTGCGCATCGCCTGACAATTCCTGCGTGGAACCTTCCTGGCACGCGTGAATCCCTCTTTCGGACTTGAGCGGCGCCCGCTACTGAGCCCTTGCCGCTTTGCCCCGAGCCTGCAAAGTGGGACGGCAAGCTAGTAACGGGAGTTAGTTGTGGCGGGCATGGTTCCCTTCAATTGGGAAGACCCTTTCGACCTCGAAAGCCAGTTGACCGAAGACGAACGGATGATCCGCGATGCGGCGCATGGCTTCGCGCAGGGCGAACTCCAGCCGCGCGTGATCAAGGCTTTCGCGGAAGAGATCGACGCGCCTGAACTGTTCCCGCTGTTCGGCCAAGCCGGCCTGCTGGGCGCAACCATCCCTGAGGAATATGGCGGCGCCGGCGCCTCCTATGTTGCCTATGGCTTGATCGCGCGCGAGATCGAGCGGGTCGACTCGGGCTATCGTTCAATGGCTTCCGTCCAGTCGAGCCTCGTGATGTATCCGATCTATGCCTATGGCTCGGAGGAACAGCGCCTCAAATATCTGCCCGGCCTCGCTTCGGGCCAGCTGATCGGCTGTTTCGGCCTGACCGAACCCGATGCGGGTTCGGATCCGGCGGGCATGAAGACCGTGGCCCGCAAGGATGGCGACGGCTACGTCATCAGCGGATCAAAGACCTGGATCTCGAACGCCCCCTTCGCCGATGTCTTCGTGGTTTGGGCCAAGAGCGAGGAGCACGGCGGCGGCATTCGCGGCTTCGTGCTCGAAAAGGGCATGAAGGGGCTTTCCGCTCCCAAGATCGAAGGCAAGATCAGCCTGCGCGCATCGACCACCGGCATGATCGTGATGGACGATGTGAAGGTGGGCGCGGATGCGCTGCTGCCCAATGTCCAGGGGCTGAAGGGCCCGTTCGGCTGCCTCAACCGTGCGCGCTATGGCATCAGCTGGGGCGCGATGGGCGCCGCCGAATTCTGCATGCATGCCGCGCGGCAATACGGCCTCGATCGCAAGCAGTTCGGCCGCCCGCTAGCCGCGACGCAGCTGTTCCAGAATAAGCTCGCCGACATGCTGACCGACATTGCGCTGGGCCTGCAGGGTTCGCTGCGCGTTGGCAGGCTGATGGACGAAGGCCGCTTCGCGCCAGACATGATCAGCGTGGTCAAACGCAACAATGTTGGCAAGGCACTCGATATCGCCCGGCAAGCGCGCGACATGCATGGCGGCAATGGGATCAGCGAGGAATACCAGGTGATCCGCCACATGGTGAACCTCGAAACGGTCAATACTTACGAGGGCACGCATGACGTCCATGCGCTGATCCTGGGCCGCGGCATCACGGGGATCGCGGCGTTCTGAACTGTGGCACTGGGCAGCAAACCAGCCCTTTCCTACCGGCGGTTTCGCTGGCATGGTCCGGCAGTGCAGGAACAACTCGCGCCCGCTTCCAGAACGCTGCCGATGGCAAGTTTCAAAGAGGCAGGTTTTTTGCTTTTAGACAGTGTTGCTAGTGTCGCATTCGAGCAGCGGGGTCCATGCGCATGAAACTCTACGGATATTACCGCAGCTCGACCAGCTATCGCCTGCGCATCGCGCTCGAGCTGAAAGGCATCGCCTACGAGTATATCCCGGTGAACCTGCTCACTTCCGAACAGAAGGGCGAGGCATTTACCAGCCGCAACCCTTTCGGAAGCGTGCCGATGCTAGAGGCGGACGGGCGCGACCGGGCGCAATCAATGGCGCAGCTCGAATGGCTCGACGAGGCCCATCCGCATCGGCCCTTGCTGCCCGCGGATATCGAAGACCGCTACACCGCGCGCGAGCTAGCCTATGCAATCGCCACGGAAACGCATGCAGTAAACAATCTGCCGGTGCTCAAATATCTGAAGGACCTGCTGGGCCACTCTCAGGAAGAGATCGATATTTGGTATCGCCACTGGCTGGCGCGCACCTTCGTGCCACTGGAAGCCCGGCTGGCGAAGCTAGGCACAGGCGATTTCCTGTTCGATCACCCCGGCTTTTTCGAAGTCGTGCTGCTGCCGCAGGTCTATAACGCGCGGCGCTTCGACTTCGATTTCAGCGACAAGCCTCATATCGAGCGGATCGAGTGGGCCTGCCTTGCCCTGCCCGAATTCCAGCGCGCGCACCCCGATAACCAGAGCGATAATCCGGAGAGGGATGAATGAAACTTGCCACGCTGAATGACGGCACCCGTGACGGGAAGCTGGTCGTCGTTTCGAAGGACATCACCCGTTATTGCGCGGCGGACAATATCGCGCCGACCCTGCAGGCCGCGCTCGACAACTGGGCCGAAATCGCCACCCAGCTGGAAGTGTTGGCCACGGATGTCGAGCATGAGGCGGTGCCGTGCGAGCGCTTTCACGAGCGCGAGGCGCTCTCGCCCCTCCCACGCGCCTATCAATGGGCGGATGGCAGCGCCTATATCAACCATGTCGATCTGGTGCGCAAAGCGCGCGATTCCGAAGTGCCTGAAAGCTTCTATCACGATCCGCTGATGTACCAGGGCGGCAGCGACAGCTTCCTCGCCCCGCGCGAGGATATCCCGCTGGGCGATATTGGCTGGGGCTGCGACATGGAAGGCGAAGTCGCCTGCATCACCGATGACGTGCAGATGGGTGTGACGGCTGAAGAAGCCGCCGGGCACATCAAGCTTTTGATGCTGGTAAATGACGTCTCACTGCGCGGCCTTATCCCGGGCGAGCTGGCCAAGGGGTTCGGCTTCTTCCAGTCCAAGCCCTCCAGCGCCTTCTCGCCAGTGGCGATCACACCTGACGAGCTGGGCGAGGCATGGGCCGATTGCCTGATCCACTTGCCCCTGATGGTCGATTACAACGGCCAGCCCTTCGGCCGCGCCAATGCCGGGATCGATGCCACCTTCAACCTTGCGCAGCTGGTCGCGCATGCCACCAAGACGCGCAATCTCTGCGCAGGCACGATCATCGGCACCGGCACGATCAGCAACAAGGGTGCCGATGGCGGACCGGGCAAGCCGGTGAGCGAAGGCGGGATGGGCTATAGCTGTATCGCCGAAATCCGCATGATCGAGACGATCTATGACGGCGCGCCCAAGACGCGCTTCATGCATCCAGGCGATACTGTGCGGATCGAGATGCGCGACGACCACAACCATTCGATCTTCGGCGCGATCGAACAGAAGGTGGTGCAGGCCTAAAGCGTTATTCGGGCGGCTTGGTCGGGATCGGCGCCGTCATCGGGCGGTGCCCCCAGAATTCCAGCGCCCGCAGTATATCGCCGCCGCGCAGTCCGATCGTGCCCGTATTGCGCAGCGGATGGACGTTGACTCGTTCGGCCTCCGCCAGCCCGGCGTCGATCACCACGGTCACGCTGCCCGGTGCGGCATTGATCATGGCGAGCGGTGTGACCGAGCCGGGAGCGATGCCGATCAGCCGCTCCATGTCCTTGGCCATGCCGAAGCTCACTCGCTTGCAGCCGATCGCTTTTGGCAGGCCCTTGAGGTCCACCCGCGCCTCTGCAGGCACCGTCACCAGCCAGAATTCACCGCCAGTGTCTTTGAGGAACAGGTTCTTCGTATGCGCGCCGGGAATATCGGCATCGACCAGCCTGCTCTCCTCGACGGTGAACACGGCGATGTGCTCGTCCTGCTCATATGCAATGCCCAGCACGCGCAGGTCATCATGGAGCCCTGCTTCGCAGCGCATGGGCAGATATCGACGGCCAGAGTAGCGGTCGCCGGATCGCCGGAGTTAGGCGTTCCTTCAGCATCCATTACAAAGACCTTGGCTTCGCCATCAACCGCCCGCGGGCGATGTTCGGTGCCGGCTGGCACAACCACCATCTCGCTGGGTCCGAGCCGCTCGGTCCCGTCTTCAAAATCGATCTAGAATACGCCTTCGACAACCAGGAACAGCTCATCCGTACCGGAATGATGGTGCCAGTGATCTTCGCCCTCCAGCTTGCACAAGCGAATTTCATTGTTGTTGAACCTCGCCACGATCTTCGGCGACCACTGCTCTGAAAACAGTGCGAATTTCTCGGAAAGATTTACCTTTGAAGCCATCAATACACGACCACGCTGCGGATGCTTTCGCCTGCGTGCATCAGGTCGAAGCCCTTGTTGATCTGTTCCAGCGTCAGCACATGCGTGATCATCGGGTCGATCTGGATCTTCCCGTCCATGTACCAATCGACGATTTTCGGAACGTCGGTGCGACCCTTGGCTCCTCCGAATGCTGTGCCACGCCAATTGCGCCCTGTCACGAGTTGAAAGGGGCGCGTGCTGATCTCCTTGCCCGCTTCGGCCACGCCGATGATGACCGAGGTGCCCCAGCCGCGGTGGCAGCATTCGAGCGCGGTGCGCATCACTTCGGTGTTGCCCGTGCAATCGAAGCTGAAGTCCGCCCCGCCATCGGTCATCAGCAGCACCTTGGCGATGATGTCGTCGCGGCTCATGCCCGTGGTGTTGAGGA
>JALRKY010000008.1 GCA_023260985.1 Altererythrobacter sp.
CACAAAAAAACCCGCCGAAGCGGGTTTTTTCTGCACTGCGCTGATTACTTCACGTCTTCAACAGACTTCAGCGGGTAGTGCGCCGGGTACGGCAGAGTCGCAACACCGGAGTCGATGGCAGCTTGCGCAACGGCAGCCGGCACCTTCTCGATCAGGCGAACGTCCATCGGCTTCGGAATGATGTACTCACGACCGAACGACAACTCGATACCGCCGTAGGCGTCGCAGACTTCCTGCGGCACCGGCAGTTTGGCCAGATCGCGCAGCGCCAGCGCCGCAGCGATCTTCATCTCTTCGTTGATGCGAGTGGCACGGACGTCCAGAGCACCACGGAAGATGAAGGGGAAGCCCAGCACGTTGTTGACCTGGTTCGGGAAGTCCGAACGGCCGGTCGCGATGATCGCATCGGGGCGCACTGCCTTGGCTTCGTCGGGCATGATCTCAGGCGTCGGATTGGCCATGGCGAAGATGATCGGCTTGTCTGCCATCTTGGCGACCCACTCAGGCTTGAGCGCGCCCGCAGCGGATAGGCCGAGGAAGATATCCGCACCCACCAGCGCTTCCTCAAGGCTGCGCGCCTTGGTAGGCACGGCCTGCGCGCTCTTCCATTGGTCGACATCTTCGCGGCCGGGATAGATCGGGCCCGAACGGTCGCACACGATCACGTTCTCATGCGGGATGCCCATCGCCTTGATCAGCGCGGTACAGGCCAGCGCCGAAGCGCCCGCGCCGTTCACCACCATGCGGCAATCCTTGAGCTTGCGACCGGTCAGCAGGCAGGCGTTGATCAGGCCAGCTGCCGCGATGATCGCAGTGCCGTGCTGGTCATCATGCATCACCGGAATCTTCATCCGGTCGCGCAGGGCTTGCTCGATGATGAAACACTCAGGCGCCTTGATGTCCTCGAGGTTGATCCCGCCGAAGCTGGGTTCCATCAGCGCCACTGCGTTGATGAAGGCCTCGGGATCTTCGGTGTCGAGCTCGATATCGATCGAGTCGACATCGGCGAAGCGCTTGAACAACACCGCCTTGCCTTCCATCACCGGCTTCGAAGCAAGCGCGCCGAGATTGCCCAGGCCAAGGATGGCGGTGCCGTTCGAGATCACCGCGACAAGGTTCGAGCGTGCGGTATATTTCGCCGCCAGTTGCGGATTTTCCGCAATCGCTTCAACGGGCGCGGCAACCCCCGGGGAATAGGCCAGGCTCAGGTCGCGCTGCGTCGCCATCGGCTTCGAGGGGATGATCTCGATCTTACCCGGGCGGATCGTCTCGTGATAGAATAGCGCTTCGCGGGTCGTAAAACTGAATTTGCTCTTATCGGCCAAGGCTTGCCTCCTGTCTGCCGCCTCCCCTAAACGAGCCAAAGCGCGAGTGATAGGGGAAAGCTCGGCCAAAGCCGTTCCGAATCGCACCATGCAACGCTACGGCTTGGCCAATGTCCGGCCAGCCTACTCCGATGATGCAGCAATATCACTCGCTCAAGCGTGAGGCGGGTGGCAGCCTGCTGTTCTACCGCATGGGCGACTTCTTCGAGCTATTCTTCGACGACGCGCGGCAAGCCGCCGCAATTCTCGACATTGCGCTGACCAGCCGCGGCGAACATGGCGGGGAACCGGTCCCGATGTGCGGCGTGCCGGTGCATGCGGCAGAGAACTATCTCGCGCGACTGATCAAGGCCGGATGCAGGGTTGCGATCGCCGAACAGGTCGAAACGCCAGAAGAGGCGAAGCTGCGCGCCAAGCGCGAAGGGACGCCTTCGTCGAAGGCCCTCGTCAAGCGCGACATAGTACGTTTCGTCACTGCCGGCACATTGACCGAGGAGGCGCTGCTCGAACCGCGCCACGCGAACCTGCTGGTGGCGCTAGCAGAGGTGCGTGGCACGATTGGCATCGCCAGTTGCGACATTTCGACCGGCGTAATGGTGCTGGAAGAGTGCGAACCTGCACTGGTCGATGCCGCACTGGCGCGCCTGACCTTCAGCGAATGCGTGGTGCCCGAAGGCTGGGAACTGGGTCCCGAAGGCGCGGTCGAGCGTGCAAGGTCGGAATTCGGCAGCGACGGAGGAGCCGCAGCATTGCAGCGCATCCATGGCGTCGCGACGCTCGACGGCTTTGGCGATTTCTCGCGCGCCATGCTGGGGGCCACCGCCGGGCTGATCTCCTACCTTGAGCATGTCGGGCGCGGCAGCCTGCCGCTGTTGCTGCCGCCGCGCCTGCGCGATGCCGGGCAGGCGATGGCGATGGATGAAGCGACGCGCAGCAGCCTTGAAATCCTCGCCAGCCAATCGGGTTCGCGCGAAGGCAGCCTGATCGCTGCGATCGACCGTTGCGTGACAGGCGCCGGTGCGCGCCTGCTGGCCGAAGACCTTGCAGCCCCGCTGCTCAACCGCGCCGCGATCGAACAGCGCCTGTCGCTGGTGCAATGGTTCCACGCCGATCCGCTCAACCGGGCCGACCTGCGCGAGGCCATGCGCAATTTGCCCGATCTCGGCCGCGCGCTGGGAAGGATCGTGGCCGGGCGCTGCAGCCCGCGCGACCTGGGGCAAGTCCGTGACGGGCTCAACGACGCGCGGCGAATTCACGACTTTCTCGCCCGTATGCTCGACGCGCCCGAATTGCTGACGGGGCTGCTGCCTGCACTTGGCGGGCACGGCGCGCTCACCGATTTGCTCGACCGGGCGCTCGTTCCCTCGCCGCCGACCGAGCGCTCGAGCGGCGGCTACATCGCCGAAGGATATGACGCCGCGCTCGACGAGTTGCGCGCGATATCGGGCAATTCGCGCCGCGCCATCGCCGCGATGGAAGCGCGCTATCGCGACGAAACCGGGATCGCCGCGCTCAAGATCAAGCACAATGGCGTGCTGGGCTATTTCATCGAAGTGCCGGCGCGCCATGCCGATGCGCTCATGGCGCCGGACAGCGGCTTCACTCACCGCCAGACCATGGCGGGCGCGGTCCGCTTCAACTCGCTGGCGCTGCACGAGGAAGCGAGCCGCATTGCAGAAGCGGGCGGCCATGCATTGGCTGCGGAAGAAGCCCATTTCGAGGAGCTGGTGGCGGAAATCGTCAGGGCGCGCGAAGCGATCGCGCGCACGGCAGCGGCACTGGCGCGAATCGATGTTAGTGCGGGGCAGGCCGAACGCGCAGCCGAGGGCGGATGGTGCCGACCAGAGATCAAGGACGCCGCGCTGCTCGACATCACGGGCGGCCGCCATCCGGTGGTCGAAGCGGCGCTGGCACGCAGCGGCGAACGCTTCGTCGCCAATGATTGCCGCCTCGCCCCAGATGATCGGCTGTGGCTGATCGGCGGCCCGAACATGGGGGGCAAATCGACCTTCTTGCGGCAGAACGCGCTGCTCGTGCTGCTGGCGCAGGCAGGTGGCTTCGTGCCTGCCGAGCGCGCCCGGATCGGGCTCGTCGACCGGCTGTTCAGCCGCGTCGGCGCATCGGACAATCTCGCGCGCGGGCGTTCGACCTTCATGGTCGAAATGGTCGAAACTGCCGCCATCCTGGCGCAAGCCACTTCGCGCAGCTTCGTGATCCTCGACGAAGTCGGTCGCGGCACATCGACCTATGACGGGCTGGCGCTGGCTTGGGCGGTGGTCGAAGCGGTGCATTCGACCATCGCGTGCCGCTGCCTCTTCGCGACGCATTACCACGAGCTCGCGCGGCTCGCAGAAAGCTGCGACGCGCTGTCGCTGCACCATGTCCGCGCGCGCGAGTACAAGGGCGACCTGGTGTTGCTGCACGAATTGTCGAGCGGCCCTGCCGACCGCTCCTATGGCTTGGCAGTCGCGCGGCTCGCTGGCGTGCCCGCGCTCGTAGTGGCGCGCGCGAAGCAGGTGCTCGACAGGCTGGAAAAGAACCGCACCGAGACGGGCGGCCTGGCTGCAGGGCTAGGCGATCTTCCGCTCTTCGCTGCGGTTCATGAAGAGGAAGAGCCCCAGCGCGATCCGCTGGCGGAAAAGCTCAACGCCATCGATGTCGATGCGCTTTCCCCGCGCGAAGCGCTCGACCTGCTCTACGAACTAGCCGCCGAAGCCAAAGCTACGAAAAGTTAACGGCGCGGCGACTATAATCCCGACCATGGCCAAGGGATTATTCGAAAGTCCGAAAAAAGCTCTGCTGTTTGTCGGCATGACGCTGTTCAGCGTCGCGATGCTCGTTGGTTCTGGAGACGACCAGGGTGCGCTGGTCCAGGCAGCTTCCAGCCTATCGGAGCCCGAGCCCGGAATACACGACGGGCCGCCGCAGGGCCAGTTCGGCTCGCAAACTGGCAATGATCGCGATCCCTATGGCGATGACACTGGCGATGCCGATTTCTTCGCCGACGAAGAGCTCGTCGATAACGCTGCAGGCCTCGATCCGACGCCCCACAGTACCGATCCGGACATGTCCGATCCGGCCGATGAAGACACTTACATCATCTCGGACAGGAACGATTACTTCGACGACTGAGCGCCGCCCGGCTCCTCAGCGCGTGGGAATCGGCGCCTCGCCCGAATAGTCGTAAAAGCCGCGGCCGGTCTTGCGGCCGAGCCAACCCGCCTCGACATATTTCACCAGTAGCGGCGCCGGGCGATACTTGCTGTCGCCGGTCGTCGCGTAGAGCACCTTGATGATCTCGAAACAGGTGTCGAGGCCGATGAAATCGGCCAGTTCGAACGGGCCCATCGGGTGATTGAGGCCCAGTCGGCAGCCCTTGTCGATATCCCGGATGCTCGCAATCGATTGGCCCAGCACGAAGATCGCTTCATTGATCATCGGCAGCAGGATGCGGTTGACCACAAAGCCCGGCTCGTCCTGGCTCAGCACGACCTGCTTGCCCAGGCCTTCGGCGAACGCGGTGATCCGGTCGGTGGTTGCCTTGGCCGTAGCCAGCCCGGGGATCACTTCGATCAGGCCCATCACTGGCACCGGATTGAAGAAGTGGAGCCCGATGAAGCGGGCCGCGTCGGGCGCATAATTCGCCATGCGCGTGATCGGGATCGAGCTGGTATTGCTTGCCATGATGGCATCGCCGCCTAGCACCTTGCCCGCTGCTTCGAAGATCGCCTTCTTAATCTCTTCACGCTCGGTCGCGGCTTCGATGATCAGCTCGGCATCGGCCATCGGCGCATATTCGCCAACCGGGGCAATCCGGCCCAACAGCGCTTCGGCTTCGGCGATTTCCATCTTGCCGCGGCCAACCAGCCTGCCCAGCGCCTTGTCGATCGCGGCCCTGCCGGCATCGGCGCGGGCCTGGTCGATATCGGCCAGCAGCACTTGCATGCCGTTTTGCGCAACGGTCTGGGCGATACCTGTGCCCATCTGGCCCGCCCCTATAACCGCAACCCTCTGCATAAACCGATCCCTTCGCAACTGCAGCAAAGGGCGCCTGTTAGCGGCGCAGATGCGGCTTGGCTAGCGGCTTGCTGTCAGCGGTTGGCGCCGGGCACCCAGCGCACGTCGTCGCCGCCGTTTGCATTGCAGACACGCGCCAACACAAAGAGAAAGTCCGACAACCGGTTGATATAGGCCAGCGCCGCCGGATTGAGCGGTTCCGCCGCGGCCAGAGCCACTACCGCCCGTTCTGCGCTTCGAGCCGTCGCCCGCGCCACATGGGTGCGCGCGGCGGCTTCGCTGCCACCGGGCAGGACGAAGCTGGTGAGCGGTTCGAGTGCCTCGTTGAGCCCGTCGATCGCCCTCTCCAGCCATTCGACCTGCTCGGGCACGATCCGCAGCACCATCTCAGACGGCGCGAAATCGCCGTCGGGCGCAGGGGTCGCCAGATCGGCGCCAAGATCGAACATGTCGTTCTGGATGCGGTAGAGCGCTGCCGCATGCGGCCCTTGCGGGTCCGCCGCCGCCGCCAGCCCGATCGCGCTGTTGGCTTCATCGACCTTGCCGATCGCTTCGATGCGCAGCGAGGCCTTGGCCACGCGCGATCCGTCGACAAGCCCTGTCGACCCGTCATCGCCGGTCCGGGTGTAGATCTTGTTGAGCCTGACCATCGGCGACCCGGCGTGCAGCGCTTACTGGCTGATCGCGAGGATCACGGCGATCACCGCCACCGCGAGCCCTTGATACTTGATGCGGGCGAACATCGCGCGGTTCTGCATCAGCTGCATTTCCTTGACGTTTTCGCCATCGCCCGATTCCAGGTCGATCTTGGTCGTCTTGAGAAAAGCCACGATGCCGCGCACCAGCGAGAAGACCACCAGCGCCATGAGCACGAGCAGCACAATGATAAGAAGAGGCGTCATGCCGCCAATCTAGGCCTTCGACAGCGAGATACCAACCGGAAATCGATGCAACCGCAATTGCTCTGCAAGCAACAGCACGTCGACCCCCGCCATGCGTCGGTCGGCCAGCGAAGCGCTGTCGCGCTGCTTGGCGAGCTTTTCGCCGCTTTCGTCGAGCAGCAGCGCATGGTGATGCCAGGTCGGCACCGGCAGGTCGAGCAGCGCCTGCAGCAAGCGATGGATATGCGTGGCGGCGAAGAGATCCTTGCCGCGGGTGACGAGCGTCACGCCGTCGGCAGCATCGTCGAGCGTGGCGGCAAGGTGATAGCTCGCGGGCTCGTCCTTGCGCACCAGCACGACATCGCCAAACGCGCACGGATCGGCCACGATCGCCCCCGCAAGTTCGTCTTCCCACACAAGCTCGCCTGCCTGCGTGATCGCCTTTTCCATATCAAGCCGCCACGCCGCGGGCCGCGCAGGATCGAGCGGCTTGCCCTTGCAGGTGCCGGGATAGACCGGCCCGTCGGGTCCGATGCGCGGGCTTAGCGCGGCGATTTCCTTGCGCGTGCAGTTGCAAGGATAGAGCAGCCCAGCATCGCGCAGGCGCTGCGCCGCCGCCACATAGCTCGCCAGCCGGGTCGATTGCGCGGGCACTTCTTCCCATTCGAGCCCGAGCCATTCAAGGTCGCGGCGGAACTCGTCCGCCAGTTCGGGCCGACTGCGCGCGCCATCGATATCCTCGATCCTGAGCAGGAAGCGCCCGCCCCGCTCCTTCGCAAGGTCATGCGCCACGATCGCGGAGAAAGCATGGCCCAGATGCAGCATGCCATTGGGGCTGGGGGCGAATCGCGTAACGGTCATGCTTGACTCGAAATCCCGTTTCTCCGGCGCCTTCGTCAAACCATGCTTGTGGAAAGACATTTTGTCATGGGGTTGACGCTTTAGCCCGCAAATGATTCTTTCGCATCAATCAGGGAGGAACGCGAGCAGTGTTCAGGACCGATCTGATCGAGAAGGCAGCGCGCTTCCGCAGCGCGGACGAGGACCCGACGCGCAATCTGTCGGCATGCCCCTCGCTCGTGCTCAATGCGGACTACACGCCGCTGTCCTATTACCCGCTGAGCCTGTGGCCATGGCAGACGGCGATCAAGGCGGTGTTCCTCGACCGGGTAGACATCGTCGCGAGCTATGACCGCGAAGTGCACTCACCTTCGCTCGACATGAAGATCCCCAGCGTGATCGCGCTGCGGCAATATGTGAAGCAGAGCGAGTTTCCCGCTTTCACCCGCTTCAACCTGTTCCTGCGCGACAGCTTCCAGTGCCAGTATTGCGGCAGCCACGATCATTTGACCTTCGACCATGTGATCCCGCGGCGGCTGGGCGGGCGGACGACATGGGAGAACATCGTGACTGCCTGCGCGCCGTGCAACATGAAGAAGGGCGGGCGCACGCCGGGCCAGGCGCAGATGCATCTCTATGAGAAGCCGATCCGGCCCACGAGCTGGCACTTGCAGCAACGCGGGCGGCTGTTCCCGCCGAACTACCTCCACGAAACCTGGCGCGACTATCTCTACTGGGACATCGAACTGGAAGAGTAAGCGGCCTTTGGTTTGACGGCCCTAAACCCGTCATTCCTGCGCGTCACATTCCTCACCGATGCGACATATGCGACATAGTCCTAGAAGAGGCCCAGGAACACTGTCTCGGAACCCGTGGATCACCCCCCCACTTGCGTCTCGCGTCGTGACTTGTGTGTAAAGAAAACTCACGCCAAGCAAGCTGCCATCCGCAGCGCTGTCGCGAAGAGGGCACTGTACTTTAAACACGCCTTCTGCTTTTCTCAAAATGTTATTGTTTTTTATTTGAAACGAAATTACCGCTGCTTCGTGCGTTTTGCGAGCACATCTCACTACAAGGTAAGGAAAAAAATGCGTCTTTTCAGAATTTTGATTGCTTCGGCCGTAGTCTTCCTTGCGGCGCCTGCTTACGCAGATGAAACCCGAGTCGAAGTTCGTGGCGGAATCGTCTGGTGTTGTGGTGTTTCCGATGAGACCATCGGAGTGGCGGTTGGACATGATTTTGATCTCGGAGAAACCATGTTCATTGGGGTTGAAGCGGTTGCTGATACCAATTTTGATTTCGTTGACCCAACGATTGGCGTCAATGCCCGTATCGGAACGAAGCTCGGAGAAGATACCAAGGTCTTTGGTCTCCTCGGCTACGCCTACGAAACCGGCTTTGACATTGACGACGCCCTCATTGGTGCTGGAATTCAGCAAAATGTTGGCAAAAAGTCGCTTCTCTCTGTGCAGTACCAACGTTACCTCGACCTCGACATTAACCGGGTTTTGGTTGGCTTTGGCTTCCGTTTTTAATTGATCGGAGGGGCAGCCTATGGCTGCCCCTTGTTTCTCGTTAAAGGCGCTAATTGCTTCCCGAGCGGCATCCGGAGGTTTTGTGTCCGACCCCATCGCTTGCCGATAACGCGCCCGCTCCACTTTCTCAGGTTTAGGCTCAGTTCCTTCGCTACCGCGTCCGCGCTGCCCTTCACCATGTAATTCGCCATCGCCTCGACATTGGCCCTATAATGTCCTGGGTTCGTATCGGCACAATCGAGACGCCCGCCAACAGGGACAATCTTGCTGACCTTGGCGCTGTATTTGCCGCCAGCCGCGTTGATCCATTTTCGGGTCAAGTGTCCGCTCAGTTTCCGGTTTGGGGGAACATGGAGTGCAATGTGAACGTGCGCCCCATTTTTCAGCCCAATCTCGCGCGCCCAGACCGCCGCAAAGGCCCAGCCCTGCTAGCGCGCATAGCACCTGCACTCTGTAAGCAAAGCCCCCACAAATGCAGCCCCGTCCGCGTCATCGATCCCGGCCCTTTCGTAATTCACCGTCCAAAAGCGATTGATCGCCATTCCCTTCAGATTCCCACCCAATTCCGGCCAATCACGTAACCGTGGCGCGTTCCCTGAATTCCGGCCTTTTCCATTCGTCCATATGGAGCACTTCGCGCAGGTGCCCGGCGGCTTCGGCCATGTCCTCGAACCGCAGATAGGCGGGCGCAAAGCCCAGCCGGAGAATGTCCGGATCGCGGAAGTCGCCGATCACCCCGCGCGCGATAAGCGCCTGGCAGATCGCGTATGCCTCGGGATGGCGGAAGGACAGCTGGCTGCCGCGCGCACTGCCGTCAGTCGGGCTGGCGAGTTCGATATCGAGGCCCCATTCGCCGAGGCAGTGGAGGAAGAATGCGGATAGCGCCTGCGATTTGGCATAGAGCCGCCTGACACCGATCTCGGCAATCAGGTCTACCCCCACCTCAAGCGCGGCGAGCCCGAGGATCGGCGAAGTGCCGCATTGCAGCCGGTCGATCCCCTCAGCCGGGTCATAATCGTCCGAGAAGGCGAATGGTGCAGCGTGGCCGAACCAGCCGGTCAGCGGCTGGTGCAGCGCGGCGTGGTGCCGCTCGGCGGCGAAAGCATAGGCCGGAGCGCCCGGCCCGCCGTTCAAGTATTTGTACCCGCACCCGACCGCGAAATCGGCGTTCGCCCCGTTGAGATCGACCGGCAGCGCGCCGCAGCTATGCGACAAGTCCCACAGCACCAGCGCGCCCGCCGCATGGGCCACTTTGGTGAGTTCGGCCGTGTCATGCAGCGCGCCGGTCTTGTAATGGACGTGGGTGAGCATCAGCAGGGCCACGTCACCATCCAGCGCATCGATCAAACTGTCGCGATCCGCCAGCCGCCGCTCCGCCAGCCCTTGCCGCTCCAGCCCTGCGATCATGTAGAGATCGGTCGGGAAATTGCCGGGTTCGCTGAGGATCACCTTGCGGCCCGGCCGCATGTCGAGCGCGGCGGCGATCAGCTTGAACAGGTTCACGCTGGTGCTGTCAGCGGCGACGACTTCGTGCGGCTGCGCACCGATCAGCGGCGCGATTTTGGCGCCGACGCGGCGAGCGGCGCCGATCCAGTCGGCGCTATTCCATGAACGGATCAGCCCTTCGCCCCATTCGCCGCGGATCACCTGCTCCAGCCGCGCCGGAGTAGCGGCGGGCAGCGCGCCGAGCGAATTGCCGTCGAGATAGATCACGCCTTCGGGCAGCTCGAAAAGTCCGCGAAAAGCGCTGAGCGGATCGGCAGCGTCGAGTTCGCGCGCGCGGGCGATCATGGCGTCACGCATCGGGCAGCTCCCGCAGGATGGCGCGCACCGGCGAAGCATCGCCGCGCTCGATCGCAAGCGGCAAGGCGATCAGCTCGTATTGGCCGGCGGGCACGTGATCGAGCACCAGCCCTTCGAGCACCCGCATGTCCGCCGCAAGCACCGCGAGATGCGCCTCCATCGCTTTCGAATCCTGCGGATCGAGCGAAGGGCCGTCCATCCCGACCAGGATCACCCCCACATCGGCAAGCGCGCGGATGGTCGCAGGCGTGATGGCGGTGTGCTGCGCATCCCACGCCTCATGCGGAAAGCGGTCATAGGTGCGGAACAGCACGCGGCGCGCACCCGCGAGGTCGGGCAGGTGTTCAGGCTCGACCAGCGCCCCGCAATTGCGCGCGTCAACCACCAGGCAGGGGCCGAGAAAGGGCTCGAGCGCGACCGATGCGATGTCGGGCGCATCGGCGGCGTAATGCAGCGGCGCATCGGCATGCGCGCCCGAATGCGTCGACAGGGTGAGCGCCGAGACATTGATCGGCGACCCCTCGCCCATCTGCCAGGTGCCCACTTGCCCGAAGGCCTTGTCGCCCGGCCACACCGGCAGATCCGGGCGCAGAACCTGCGAAATGTCCCAGATCCGGCGCGGCATCAGATCGCTGTCCTGACGCTCAGCAGCTCGGGGAAGAAGGCCTGCTTCAGTACGCCTGCGAGATAGGGCACGCCCGGCGTCCCGCCGGTGCCGCGCTTGAAGCCGATGATGCGCTCGACCGTTTTCAGATGGCCGAAGCGCCAGCGCTGGAAGTGGTATTCGAGATCGACCAGCTTTTCGGCGAGCTCGTAAAGGTCCCAATGCTCCCGCGGCGCGCGGTAGATCTCCGCCCAGGCATCCTCGACGCTTTGCGAATGCGCGTAAGGCGTTTCGATGTCTCGATCGAGCACGGCCTCGTCGATCGCGAAGCCCCGCCGTGCGAGCAGGCGCACCGTCTCATCATAGATACTGGGGCTCGCCGCCTCCCTGGCCAGCATGGCTGCGGCTTCGGGCAGGCGTTCGTGCAGGCTGATCATGTCCGGATTCCGGCCACCCAGCATGAATTCCATCATGCGGTATTGCCACGACTGGAAGCCGGAGGAATTGCCCAGATGCGGGCGGATGGTGGAATAGTCGTGCGGGGTCATGGTGCTCAGCACGTCCCAGCTCTGGATCAGCTGCCCCTGCGCCCGCGCCACTCGCGACAGCATCTTGAAGGCCGGGCGCAGATTGTCCGCAGCGATGTGTCGCCGTGCCTCGGTCAATTCGTGCAGGCACAGCTTAAGCCACAGCTCGCTCGCCTGGTGGACGATGATGAACATCATCTCGTCATGCAAGCCCGAAGCGGGGTGCTGCGCCGCAAGCACGCGATCGAGATCGAGATAGCTGGTGTAGGTAACGTCAGTCTTCGCCATGAACCGGGCTCTAGCGCGAGATTGTCACAAATGAAACTACCTGTCGATCAACCGCGTCGCCGGATGGTGCTTGTCGAGATGGCGCTTGATGATCTTGAGGTTCATCGTGTTCGATCGGAACAGGAAGTCTGCCGCGTCGCCCACCACGGGCACCAGTCCGAGCGCCGTGTCCAATGCCACATTGGCGCCCATGCGGCACAGCTTCCAGCGGGGCATGTCGAGGTTACGCGCTTCCCACACAAGGTAGGCGCCCATCGCCGTGGTTACGATATCGCCAAGTATTGGGACCAGCCCCACCACTGCGTCGAGCCCGACAGGATAGTTGATGCCGGGGATGCGGAAACTGCGTTCGAGCAGCATTTCGAGCGCTTCGACCCTTTGTCGGACCGCTTGCGGATCGCTGCCCATCTGCACGACGAAGCCCATCGGGCGGGGTCGCTGATCATCGGACATGCGTGTCTCCTCCGCCTTTATCTGGTCGGCTCGACCAGCGGAAACAAGGGATGCATGCCCCATACATTCGCTTCGAAGCCCGAAATGTCACCGCGCACGAGCGACCAGCGCACCGGTGCGCCAAGCGGGATATAGACATTGGCCGACGCCAGCTCGCGATTGGCGGCGTCGAGCAATTGTGCCTTGGCCACGGGATCGGTTTCGCTGACCGAAAGCGCTACTAGGCGGTCGGCCTCGGACGAGCACAGGCCGACCCGCAATCCGCAATTGAGCTGGTTGAGATACCAGCGCGGCGATTCATAGCGCGCAAGTCGGTCGAACAGTTCGAGATCCGCAGCATCGCCGGGCTTCGCCTGGACAGCGGTGACTCCCACCAGTCCGAAGTCGCCAGCGATCTGCGCGAACAGCCGGTCGCTGCCCGGGCCAGGCGGCATGGCGATCCGCACCAGTGCATCCCTGCCTTGCGCCGCTTCCCAGGCCTGCACTCGTCCGCGCGCAATCTCGCGCCTTTGCTGCAGCGAGAGGCTCTCCCAGCGCTCCGCCTGCGGCCCCGAATTGCCGAACAGGCCGACGGGAACGACCCATGTAAAGCCCTGCCATCCGCCGATGTTGAGCGGCTGCATCAGCCCATTTCGATCGATCGCCATCGACAGCGCTTCGCGCCGTAGCGGGTCGGCTAAGAAGCCCTCATTGCTGCGCACGATCAGGCCGAACAGGCCGCGCGCGCCATCGATGCGCACCGCACCGCGGCTGAGCGGCCCGGTATCGGCCAGTGGCAGGCTGTCGATCTGGCCGTTGAGGACCAGGTCGACCTCGCCGCCCCTGAACGCGTCGACCGCCGCCCTCGCGGGAAGCGCACGCAGAATCAACGGGCGAACCAGGTCTTCCCAATTGTCGCGCGCAGGCAAGCCCCGCCGCTCGGGCGGAAGCGGGGTAAGTTGCGCCACGCCCGCGTCTTCGTCAAACGCCAGGCTCATCGGCCCGGCGCCGGTATCATTACGTTCGATGCCCAGCTCTGGCTGCGCCAGCAGGCGCAGGAAATCTGGCATCGGGCTGGTCAGCCGAATTTCCACGACGCGCCCTGTCATTGCGCGGACTTCAGACACCTTGCCCAGATCGAGCCCAAGCGATGTACCCCGCAACTTGCTTAGATCGCTGCGCAAGGCCTGACGCACATCATTCGCGCTTATCTGGCGGCCATCGGGCCAGTCGCTATTACGCAGGCGAAAGATATAGCTGAGCCCATCGTCGGTAACAATCCAGCGCTCGGCGAGCGCAGGGATCACCTCGCCCAACTCATTAAGCGCGACCAGCCCTTCGGTCGTCGCCGCACGCAAGTGCTGGCCTGAGGGCGAGAGGCGCACGCCTTCCTCGGTCAGGCTGCCGGGTTCGCCGATAATGGCGACCTGCACCGGCCCTTCGGCGCTCGATGGGCCGCAACTGGCGAGCAGCGCAAGCAGCAAGAATGAAAACAAGAATCGCATTGGTGACCGACTAGCAGCTTGCGCGCCGCCGGTCAGCGTCGATCAGTCCTATGCCATGAAAAGCCATTCAGGCGAGCGGTTCGACCTCGTCGTCGAAAGCCACTCCGAAACGCGGTTCCTGCACCCATACCACCGTTCCAGCTACCGGCCCAACTTCAGGCAAATCGATCGTAAGCCTGGTGCCGCTCGAAACGTGAAGCGCACTTTCGCCCATCAGCCCGCGGGCCGATAGATTGCGGACCTTGATCCGATGTTGCAAGGGATCGCGGCCGATTTGCACATCGGCCAGATTTACAACGTCCTGGCGTTCGAGACTGCGTCGCTGGAGCCCAATCATTGTTCGTCCTACCCTCGCGATAGCCGTTAACCACCGGCACTCCGGGATTATCGGTCTTACCGGCAGGATTAGCCGCCGAGTGCTAACAAACCTTTAACCTCGTCCTCAGACGAGGGATCAGTCGTCGCGCGAAATCTTCTCGCGGCGCTCGTGAGCTTCCTGGGCCTCGACAGTCATCGTTGCCACCGGGCGAGCGATCAGTCGCCGCAATCCGATCGGATCGCCAGTGACTTCGCAATAGCCATATTCACCCGCGTCAATCCGGCGCAGCGCCGAGTCGATCTTGGCGATCAGCTTGCGCTGGCGATCGCGCGTGCGCAGTTCGATGCCCCAATCGGTCTCGCTCGAAGCGCGGTCATTGAGGTCGGGCTCGCGGATCGGGCCATCCTGCAACGCGTGGAGAGTCTGGCCGGCAGCGTGGTGGATCGAGCGCTTCCATTCGAGCAGCAGCATGCGGAAATAATTCTGCTGCTTCTCGTTCATATAGGGCTCGTCTTCGCTGGGCGTGTAATCGGGCCCCAGGATTCGCTTTGCCTTTGCAAGAATATCGATTTCTTCAGATGCCGAAGTGGCCATGTATGCCTCTCAACCCAGTCAGACCCGATCAGACCGTTCCAAGTCCCGCTGCCCCGCTTTTCCGGTGACGAGGGGTGCCCCTCCGCGCGGGCCTATAGGCTCGGGCCTTGGCGCGCACAAGCCGTTTCCCGAAACCTGCCAATAAAGGCTGAGGATTAATGTCTGGCGAACGGCAATGGGGGCACCAGGCGATGCGAAAATAAAAAAGTTGATGGTCGTGTTAACCAATTGTTGACCATGTTCTGGCGAATTCACCTTGTAGCGGACAGGCGGGGGCCAGGTCCGCCAAACAGGGGACCGAACATGGAACTTAAACCGATCTACGGAATGGCGGCGAAAGAATTGAAGTCGACCGAAGCCAACCGCATCATTGCACAATGCCTTGCCGCAGCGTCGCAGGGTGAAATTGCCGTCTATTTCGATCTTGGAGTTGCCTTTTCGACCGGCATCCACGGCGTCGATTGCGATCTGGTGGAAGCACACAAGTGGTTCAACCTCGCCGCAGCTACGGGGCATGAGGAAGCTGCCTACTGCCGCGCCGACATCTCCGAAGAGATGACTGCACGCGAAATCGCCGAAGCCCAGCGCCAGGCGCGCGAATGGCTGGCGAGCGGACGTCGCCGTGCAGCCTAAGCCTTCCTGAAGGGAGTGTGCTGGTCGAGGTAGTTCTGATCCAGCGCGACGCCCGCGCGCTCGCGCTCGAGGAAATCGGCAACGGCAGTGCGAAAGCCCGGATCGGCGATCCAATGCGCCGACCACGTGCTGACCGGCTCATAGCCCCGGGCCAGCTTGTGCCCACCTTGCGCGCCAGCCTCGACCCGCTTCAACCCGCGCTCGATCGCGAAATCGATTGCCTGATAATAGCACAGCTCGAAATGCAGGAAGCGCTTGTCGAGCGTGCAGCCCCAATAGCGCCCGTAAAGCGCCTCATCGCCGATGAAATTGAGCGCTCCGGCAATCGGCTCCCCATTCATCAGCGCCAGGATCATGACGATCCGATCGGCAATCCGTTCGCCCATCAGCGTGAAGGCCTCGCGCGTCAAGTAGGGCCGGCCCCATTTGCGCGCGCCTGTGTCCTGGTAGAAAACCCAGAACGCATCCCAATGTGCAGGGCGAATATCGTCGCCTGACAGGCGCAGGATCTCGATGCCTTGCTGCGCCGCCGCGCGTTCCTTGCGCAGCGTCCGGCGCTTGCGCGAGGCCAAGGCGCCGAGGAAATCGTCGAAGCTTGAGTAGCCGCGGTTTTCCCAATGGAACTGGATGTCGCTGCGCATCAGCCAGCCGGCATCCTCGAAGAAGTGCCGCTGCCCCTCCTCGATAAAGGTCGCATGCGCAGAAGACAGCCCGCTTTGCAGGCACACCGTCTCGGCTGCCTTGAGCAGGTGCGGTGCGAGGCTTTCGTCGCGCATCAGAAGGCGCGGGCCGTTGGCAGGGGTGAAAGGCGCGGCGATCTGCAGCTTGGGATAGTAACACCCGCCCGCCCGGTCCCAGGCATCGGCCCATGAATGATCGAACACATATTCGCCCTGGCTGTGGCCCTTGGCATAGCTGGGGATGGCGGCGATCATTTGCCCATCAGGGCCGGTGATGACGATCGGCACCGGGTCCCAGCCGGTCCGTTCGCCCACGCTGCCCGAATCTTCCAGCGCAGTCAGGAATTCGTGACTGACGAAGGGATTGCGGTTGCCGCCGAGCGCGTTCCACTCTTCCGCGGCGAAGGAGCCCACCGAAGGGGCAATGCTTACGGTGAGCTCTTCCGTACTCATGCCAGGCCATCTCCCTCCGCAATCAGGGCATCGGAGTTCGCCAGCGCACGGGCGCGCGTTTCGGGCGAATTGACCGTCCAGGTGAGGATTGGCAGGCTCTTGGCACGTAGCCCCGCAACCCAGCGACTTGGCAGCGCGGCGATGTGATAGGCGAGGAAATCGGGCTTCGCGATCCACAGCGCCAAACGCTGCTGCCATACCTGCTGCGTATAGCCGTGTTCGTCTTCGCGCATCACTAGCCCGGCGCAAGTCTGCGGCGAATGCGTGCGAAACCAGCGCGCGACGCGCGGATCGAAGCTCATCACGCCATGATGGCCGGAATATTCGCGCAAATGATCGGCCACGACCTCGCAGGTCCGTCCAACATCATAGCCGCGCTTCGACTTGATCTCGATCAGCAGCGGGACGCGCCCGGCCACTACGCCGAGCAATTGATCGAGCGTGGCGGGCCCTTCCTCGCTTTCGAGGTAATGGAGTTGCTGCAGCTCCGTCGCGGTTCGGCCATGCGTTTCGCCGTCGGTGCCGGTCAGCCGCTTGAGTTCCCAGTCGTGGAACACCATGGGACGGTCGTCGAGGCTGCGCTGGATATCGCATTCGATACCCAGCCCGGCTTCGACCGCCAGCCGCGCGCCTTGCAGCGAGTTTTCCGGAATGCCGCCTCCATGCAACCCCCGATGGGCATATTCCCATTCGGTGAGCCACGAAGGGGCGCGCCGCTTAGTCACCTTTGATCGCGACCACCGCATCGACTTCGACCGCGACGCCCAGCGGCAGTGCCGGAACGCCGACTGCGGCGCGTGCGTGCTTGCCTGCCTCGCCAAAGACTTCGAGCATGAGGTCGGAAGCGCCGTTCACCACCTTGGGCTGGTCGGTGAAATCAGGCGTCGAATTGACGAACCCGCCGAGCTTCACCACCCGTTCGACCCGGTCTAGCGAGCCGAGCGCCGCCTTGAGCTGCGCAAGGATCATCAGGCCACAACCGCGCGCAGCCCTGATCCCTTCCTCAAGCGACATGTCTTCGCCCAGCCGGCCATTGATGCGCTCTCCATCAAGGATCGACACCTGGCCGGAGACGAATGCCAGCCCTTTGTCGATCACCACTGGGACATAGCTTGCAACCGGGGCTGCCGCCTGCGGCAAGGTGATTCCCAGTTCCTGCAGACGCGTTTCGATACTCATCATGGAGCCCTTTCCAGTTCTTCGAGCAGCCAAGGCAGCGCCTCGGCCCAATTGTCTATCCGCGCATGGGCATGGCCCGCTTCATGCGCGCAATCGATATGTCCGGCGATCATCGGTTCGCCGCACAGGTGCAGGCGGCTCACGCCCGGCACGGTCTCGGAAACCGATTTGTGATGCTGCGCCAGATCGTCGATGAAGATCGCCTTGGACGGCGCGAACTCCTCGACGATCGCTTTCAGCGCAGGGCCTTTCGGCCCCTGGTTGGTGAAGACGCGGGCATGCACGCCATAGGCGGCAAGCTGCTGCGCGCGCCGTTCCTGCCGCTCGTCATTGAGGTTGGTGAGGATCACGACATCGGCATGTTCGGCCAGGTGATTGATCCCCTGGACCGCACCTTCGATCGGCAGCTGGCGGTGCATCTCAGTATCGAAGAAGCCGCCCAGCATCCGCCAAATATCGTTTTGTTCCAGCGGTTCGCCGTTCGATTGCCAGCGCATCGCCGTGCCGAAATTATTGCCCTGGAGCTTGAAGGTAACGCCCTGGCTTTCTTCCAGCCATTCCTTGAAATGCGCCACCATATGGAGCAGCACTTCGTCGCAATCGCTGATTACAAGCGGCTTGCTCATCGTGCCAGCTCCTGTGCCGCGTCGACCAGTTCTTCGGGCGTGACCGCCATCGCTTCGGCACAGCGCAGCAGGTCAGGCTCGTGATTGGTGAGGAATTCCATCACCGCTCCGAGCACGGCGGGATCGCCTAGCCCTGCCCGCAACGTGTCGGGATCGAGCCCCGTCAGCGAAAGGAAACGCTCGGCGCGATCACCGTCTTCCAGGATCCAGCCAAGCGCCGCCAGCGCCAGCACCTGGGGTTCGGCGGAAGTCTCACTGGGGGATGAAGCTCTCATATGAATTGTCAGCCGCCTTTCAGCTCGACTATCTGGGGATGAAGGGAAGGGAGCGCCAGAGGGCAGTGGCAAAGAGAATCCTGGTTGTCGAGGATAACGACCTCAACCGGAAACTGTTCTGCGACGTTTTGCGCGCCAACGGCTTCGAAGTCGAGCCGCTGGCCGATGGCGAACGCGCGCTCGATACCGCGCGCCAGCTCTCGCCCGACCTGATCATCATGGATATCCAGCTTCCGCATGTTTCCGGGGTCGAGCTGATCGAACAGGCGAAGCGCGACCTGCACCTGCAGGCGATCCCGGTGCTGGCTGTTACCGCCTATGCCGCCAAGGGCGACGAAGAGAAGATTCGCGCGGCCGGGGCGGCGGGCTATCTCGCCAAGCCGGTCTCGATCATGCCCTTCATGACCGCCGTGAGGGAGCTGTTGCCCGATTGAACTGGAGCCCGCCCGATCGCGCCGCTATGAGCGAGGACGCTTGACAAGCGGGCCGAAGAGCCGCTTTTCCGCCGCAACCGCATGGCACATGCCGCGCGACTGATTCTAAGGAAGGTTTTCTCCGCATGGACCGCGCCGAAGTCGATACCACGATCCGCTCGTTGATCGATCCCTTCAACAAAAAGGGTGTCGAGATCACGGATGCGACGAGTTTTGCCAACGATCTGGAATTCGACAGCCTGACGGTGATGGATTTCGTCGCCGAGATCGAAGACGCGTTCGACATCATCATAAGCATGAACCAGCAGGCCGAGATCGAGAATTTCGGCCAGCTGATCGATGCTGTCACCAAGCTGCAGGGCTAATGATGGCAGACGGTCCGGCCTCGGGAGACCTCTTCTCCAAGTTCGACGAGCTCATCGCCATGCGCGAGGGCCTGCTGGCTGGCGGGCAGGAAGATCCCTTCAGCCTGGTGATGGAACAGGTGCTCTCGCCCACGCAGGCGATCTGCAACGGGCGCAACACGATCCTTCTCGGCACCTACAATTACATGGGCATGACCTTCGATCCCGACGTCATCGCCGCGGGCAAGCAGGCCTATGACGAATTCGGCGCCGGCACCACTGGCAGCCGCGTGCTCAACGGCACTTTCTACCATCACCGCGATGTCGAGAATGCGCTCAAGGAATTCTACGCCATGGATCATGCCATGGTGTTTTCGACCGGCTACCAGGCCAATCTCGGCATCATCAGCACCATCGCCGGCAAAGGCGACTACATCATCCTCGACATCGACAGCCACGCCAGTATCTGGGACGGCTGCAAGATGGGCGATGCGGAGGTGGTGCCGTTCAAGCACAATGACCTCGACGCGCTGGAAAAGCGTCTCCGCCGCGTACCCGAAGGAGCAGGCAAACTGGTGGTACTCGAAGGCGTCTATTCGATGCTGGGCGACATCGCGCCGCTCAAGCAAATGGTCTCTATCGCCAAGAAATACGGTGCGATGGTGTTGGTCGACGAAGCGCATTCGATGGGCTTCATCGGCGAGCATGGCCGCGGCGTGTGCGAGGAGGCGGGCGTCATCGACGATTGCGACTTCATCATCGGCACTTTCTCGAAAAGCGTCGGCACGGTCGGCGGTTTCTGCGTGTCAAACCACCCGAAGTTCGAGATCATGCGGCTGGTGTGCCGCCCATATGTCTTCACCGCGGCGTTGCCGCCTGCCGTGATGGCCTCGAGCGCCACTTCGATCCGCAAGCTCATGCACAATGGCAACAAGCGGGCGGATCTGTGGGAGAATTCGCGCACGCTCCATTCAGGGCTTCGCGCGCTCGGGTTCCAGCTCGGCACCGACGAACCGCAGAGCGCGATCATTGCCGTGGTCATGCCTGACCTCGAGAAGGGTGCGGCGATGTGGGAGGCGCTGTTGAAGGAAGGGCTTTACGTCAATTTGGCGCGCCCACCGGCGACCCCTGCGAACATGACGCTGCTGCGCTGTTCGCTGTGCGCCGAGCATTCGCCCAAGCAGGTGCAGACCATCCTCGGCATGTTCGAACGCGCGGGCAAGGCTGTCGGCATCATCTGATTGCTGGGGCGGCCGATTGCGGCACGCCCCCTGTCGTCAATGCGATCAGGCGCCTTCGCCAGCCATCGCGCCGTCGATCCCGGTTTCGGCAATCTCCTTGTTCTCCGGGAAGATCGGCCACAGCAATTGCTGGCTAAGCGTCGCTGGCGGGCTAGGTCGCGGAAGCCGCCGTGCAGCTCGCTTCGGGCGTTCCGCCCTCATCGCTGGCAAGCTGAGTCAGTGCAACGAACCCGCCCACGACCAACACCACGAACAATGTCGTCACCGTGCCAAGGTATTCGTCGATGACGCGCTTGATCGGCGCGCCGAACACGCGGAACAGGATCCCCACGGTCATGAAGATCAGTACGCGGCCGGCCAGGCTGGCAAGGATGAAGGGCAGCAGCGCCATCTCCATGAAGCCCGCCGTGATGGTCAGCAGCTTGAACGGCACAGGCGTGGCCGCGGCAAAGATCACCGCCGCTACCCCATATTCCTTGAAAGTGCATTGCGCCGCCGGGAAGCTCGCGGTGAGCCCCAGCATTTCGAGCATCTGCTTGCCGACGGTGTCGTAAAGCCCCCAGCCAATCGCATAGCCGAACAGCGCGCCTGCGACCGACGACAGCGTGGCGATCGCCGCGAAGCGTACCGCCTTCTTGGGCTCGGCGAGGCACATCAGGCCCAGCAAAGGGTGCGGCGGGATCGGGAAGAAGCTCGCTTCGACGAAGCAGAAGAACGCCAGCCAGCCCTGCGCATGCGGATGCGCGGCTTTGTCCATTGTCCAATTGTAGAGACCGCGCAGCGGCTTCATGATCATGAGCAAAGCGATCCCTCTGAAGATGTGCGGGGATTAAGGCAGGCCGCAGATGGAGGCAAGAATTGGAAGTTTACTTTTTCCGCCGCGGTTTCAGGCGGCAAAGCAGCCTGTCATTTTAGTGGTAATGCGGACTTTGAGGTTCGTAATGTCGTCGTCAACACCGCAAGGCGGCACATTGATCCACCCAGAAGCCCGCATCGCAATCGGCGAGATCATCGCTTCGCTCAGCTTGGCAGGGATACTCCCAAAGTAGCTCCTCAAAATTCTTAACACGCACAGCCAGTTCGCTGGCTGCGCGGCGCATGATTTTTGGGAAATTGTTCGACGCCTGCGATAGCGACTAAAATGCAACAGCTTTTGAAAAGCTCATGCTTGCATCCACCTGGTCGAGTGGCTAGAGAAATAAGCAATATTTGCAGGTAAGCAGATCAAAGGGGAAAATAAGAATGCGCATGATGGTCTTGGGACTAGCGTTGGCTTCGACCGCGCTCACCACGCCCGCAATCGCTCGTGACGGCCAATGGTACATCGGCGTTGACGCCGGCGCGATGATTGTCGCTGATACCGAAGTAAATGGCGGTGATGCCATTTTAGAACACGACACTGGTCATGACTTCGGCGGCGTGATCGGTCACGATTTCGGTGCATTCCGCCTCGAATCGGAAGTAAGCTACCGCGAAGCCCAGCTGGAAAAGCTCTCAGTTGGTGCCGACTCATTCGCAGCCAACGGCAAGGGCAACGCTCTTAGTTTCATGCTCAACGGCGTGTTTGACTTCGGCCCTGAAGATGGCCTGCAGGCTTTTGTGGGTGGCGGTATTGGCGTGGCACGCGTCGACCTGTCGAATACGCTGAACCGTACTTCACCGGACTCCGGCATTTACAGTGATTCGGATTCCGGACTTGCGTGGCAGCTGCTGGCTGGCCTGCGCGCTCCGCTCAGCGGCAATTGGGACGTCGGCGTGAAGTATCGTTACTTCAACGCGCCGAACGTCAACATCGTAGCCAGTGACGGCTCCGGTCTTGAAGGCGACTTCAAGTCGCACTCGCTGATGGGCTCGCTGATCTACAACTTCGGCGCTGAAGCTCCGCCGCCTCCGCCGCCCCCGCCGCCTCCGCCGCCGCCTCCGCCTCCGCCGCCGCCGCCGCCGCCGCCTCCGCCGCCGCCGCCGCCTCCGGTGTGCAACACGGGTCCGTACATCGTCTTCTTTAATTGGGACGAAGCGGACATCACTCCGGAAGCGGCGACCGTTCTGGACAACGCGGTTACGGCTTACGCTGACTGCGGCAAAGCAAGCATCATGCTCGCTGGCCACACCGACCGTTCGGGCACCGTGACCTACAACATGGGTCTTGCTGAGCGCCGCAACGCTTCGGTCAGCGAATACCTCACTGGCCGCGGCATCCCCGATGCACGCATCTCCAGTGAAGCGTTCGGTGAATCGCAGCCGCGCGTTCCGACTGAAGACGGCGTTCGCGAACTCCAAAACCGCCGGGTAGAAGTCACTTACGGCCCGGGTTCGGGCATGTAATCTTCGGTTACATCGAACCAAAAAGTGATAAGGGGCCGGAGCTTTCCGGCCCCTTTTTCGTTGAGGACCAAAGGATTTAGAAACAGAGGCTTCCTATGAAAAGACCCGTCACTGCATTGCTGCTTGGCTCTTTCCTTGTCACCAGCTGCGCCACCACTGCAGTGCCGTCTACAGTGATTGTCGCAAACGGCAGCCTGATCCGCGCAGACGGGCAACAAGCGGGTCGTACCGAATTGCTCCGGGAAGGCGATCGGCTTTATCTGCGCCTGACTGGCAGCGGTTTCGATGCAGGCACCCGCGCGCTTCACCTTCACCAGCAGGGCAAATGCGACAGACCTGACTTTACTTCAGCTGGCGGGCACCTCAATCCGTTCGGCAAGACGCATGGAAAGCTTAGCGAAATGGGTCAGCACCTCGGCGATCTTCCCAACCTCGAGATTCCGGCAACTGGATCATTCGAAATGACTGTCGAACTATACGGGTCTGCGAGCAAAACCCTGCCGCAGATCCTCGATGCCGAGGGCACTGCGGTCATGATCCACGCCGGGCCGGACGACTACAAGACCGATCCCTCGGGCGCGGCCGGACCGCGGATTGCCTGCGCGGTGCTTTCGCCGACGTCCTGACTAGTCGAGACAGATTTCAGTCAAACCCGCGTTTCGCCGGCAGCCTTGGCCCGCGCGAGCAGGCTCTCGCTTGCTGCAGGTACGAGGCGGATCGCCGCGAGGATGAGCGCGAAACCGATCGGTGTGATCCACAGGGTTGCGATCACTCCCTTTGAAAGATCACCGTCGTTGATTGAGGAAACATAGCCAGCGAGATAGGGCCCCAATGCCAGGCCGACCAGCGTCGTGGCTAGGAAGAAAGTCGCTGTAGCGACACCACGCATGCGTGGAAGCACCAGCGACTGACTGGTCGCCGCAGCTGCACCAAGCGCAGACGCGGTCAGCAATTGCGCCACGAAGGCAAGGATGAAGAACAGCGTCATGTCTTCGGTCGTGAAGAGCCAATAGGCGACGGGAACCGGGGTCAGCAGGCCGAACATGAGCACGTAGAGACGGCCCGCCGGATCGCGTTCGAACAGCAAGTCCGCCACGCGGCCACCCAGGGTTACCCCAAGGAAGCCCGCCACAGCACTGGGGCCACCAATCCAGAAGCCCAGGCTCCCCTTGTCGATATCGAAGACGCGCTCGGCATAGGGCGCGGTCCAATAGGCGCTGGCATAGGCCATGAAGGCAACCGTGCCATAACCCAGGATAGTACACAGGAAGGCCGGCGAGCCCCAGGTCAGGCGGAAGGTAGGCAGATCGCGGCTGCGGAGCGCCGTCGCCCAGCAGAACACCGCGTAGTAGCCGATCGCAAGCAGCAACCACTGATCGGTGATCGCCTCGACAATCATGCCTTTCCCCGAAGCAAGCCAGTTCGTGAGAAGGACCGCTATGGCGAATGCCCCGGCAAGAACGAGCAGGTTCAAGACCAACGCCCCCATACCCCTGCGGGCAGCGCCGATGAGCGTGAAAGGCGGGATAACCGTCAGTAACTCGGTAACGAAGCCACGGAAAGGCGCTGGAGCGGCATGGGTTTCGATGCCGTCCATCGCGCCGCGTAATGGCTCGCGCAGCGTCAGCACCCACAGTGCCAGCAACAACCCCGGAAAGCCCACTGCAATGAACGCCGCCTGCCATCCTGCGAGGCCCAATGGGCCGCCGTCGGGGTAGGCCGCGTTCCATTGATCTACGATCAGTCCGCCGATCAGCAGCGACACGCCGCCGCCGATATAGAGGCCAGAGCTGTAGATTGCCAAAGCGGTCGCGCGAAGGCGGGCAGGGAACCAGTCCGAAATGAGCGAATAGGCCGAAGGGCTGGCGGTCGCCTCGCCCACGCCCACGCCAATCCGCGCAACTGTGAGTGTCGTCGCATCGCGTGCGAAACCCGAGAACGCTGTCATGGCAGACCAGAGCGAGAGCCCGATCGTCATCAGGCGAACTCGCTTCCAGCTGTCAGCCAGCTTGCCCAAGGGGATGCCGAACAGTGCGTAGAAAATCGCGAAGGCCGTGCCGTAAAGGAAGCCGAGATAAGCGTCATCGACCCCGAGGTCAGCCTTGATGTCATTGGCGAGGATCGAGAGGATCTGGCGGTCGATGAAGTTCAGAACATAGACCAGCACAAGGACGCCGAGCGCATACCAGCTGTAAGCTGGCACGCCCTGCGGCGCTTGTTCAGGTGTAACCTGTTGCGTAGTCTCTTCGCTCATGCATCTGCCCTATTTTCTTCAGTGCTTCCAGGCGCGTAGCGCGTGCTATCTTCAACGCCGGCCTCGGCAAAACCCTTTTTTCTCAGTCGACAGGAATCGCACAGGCCGCAGGCCAGCCCTTCCGGGGTCGGGTCATAGCAAGACCAGCTCCACGAAGGATCGAGCCCCAGCCGTGCGCATTCGCGGGCGATATCGGCCTTGGTCATCTGCTGCAGCGGCGCGTGGATGCGAAACGGATACCCCTCTACCCCTGCCTTGGTCCCCAGCCACGCGGTCTCGGCAAAGCTCGCGATGAATTCAGGCCGGCAATCTGGATAGCCGGAATAGTCCAGCGCGTTCACACCAATGAAAACGTCGCGCGCATGCGCAGCTTCGGCCGCAGCGATGGTCAGCGAGAGGAACACCAGATTCCTTGCCGGGACGTAAGTGACCGGAATCGAATCCTCGACACCCGTTTTCGGCACGTCGATATCATCGGTCAGTGCCGAACCTCCAAACGCCCTCAAGTCCAGGCCCAGTTCCACATGCCGCTCGGCGCCAAGACGCTTGGCTATAGCTCTCGCCGCTTCGAGTTCGCGCCTGTGCCGCTGGCCATAGTCGATCGTCAGCGCATGGAGCGAATGGCCACGTTCGATCGCGATCGCAGCCGTAACCATCGAATCGAGACCGCCCGATAGCAGAACAACCGCGGGTCCTTTGGGGGAATTTCCGTCGACAGGCATCAGGCTGGCTTAGCGATTGGCCCGACCGATGCAAACAGAACTGCGTTCAGGGTGCGACTATTTGCAGCTTCCTGTCTGGCGTGCTTCGGCGAGGAACTGGAACGGCAAGCCATTGACGATACCCTGGCTTTCGATCTGCACCAGCGTCGCCGTTTCCCGGCGGATGCTGGTGCGGCCATAGCCATTGCCTCGACAGGTGTAATGCACAGTCACCTCGGTCGCTCCGTCCTCGACAACGAACCGTCTACAATTGCGGTCATCATGCTGGAGCTGGATCAGCTCGTCGCCACTGCGAATACAGATCTTGCGGCTGGGCGAACCGTCGCGGAAGCGGATCGTCCACTCTCCCTTGCTCAGCCCGCTGAGCATGGCGAGGGCATTGGACTGGGCATGCGCAGGCATGACCAGCGCGACACCCGCCATCGCGAGCGTCACGAGACCGCCAACCAATCCTACCTTGCGTCCAATCAACATCTTGCCTTCCAAGGCATATTTATGCTGCGCGAGCTTGTACGCCATGGCGTCTGCGCGATAAACCGTTCCTTAATAGCGACAAAACGTTTCAAATATCGACAATGAACTCGCGCGAGCAGAACGCGCAGTCGACCACGATGTCGCCCACATCATTGCGCATGGCGTCGCGCTCATACCCCGGGAAACGACCGAGCACATCCTTGTAATGCGCCACCGTGCAACGGCACCCCCTGGCAACCGCGGCCCCCTGCTCGACCCTGATCTCGCTTTCCTCATGGAACAGGCGCCACACAAGCGCTTCCATCGAAAGCCCGCCGTCGACCAGTTCGTCGTGGCTGAGCGAGCCCGCCAGCACGGCGACATGTTCCCAATCGGGATGGTCGAACCGCGCATGGAGCCGTTCGCGGCCCGCCTCGCCTTGCGGCAAGTGCTGCAACAACACCCCGCCCGCGACGCAGGACTGGCCCTGTGCGCGAATCCCGACCTTCAGCAGCGTGGGTATTTGCTCTGACTGCAAGAAGTAGGTCTCGCATGCTGCAGCGAGCGAATTCCCCTCAAGCGGCACGATCCCCTGATAGCGCTGGCGATTCCCGGTTTCGAAGGTGATCGCCAGGAACCCCTGCCCGAACAGCGAAGGCAAGGAAGGATTGGCGCCAAGCTGCGCCAGTCGGTCGCGATCGAAATCGGCATAGCCGCGAACCTCGCCGCCGCGATAGTCGCAGACCAGCAGGCTAACCGGCCCATCCTGCGTTTGCGCCTGCATAGTCATTTGCGCCCCCTCTTCCTTGAGCAGGGCACCCATTAGCGCGGCGAGAACCAGCGCTTCGGCAAGCAAGTGCGTTACCGGAGCCGGATAGTCATGCGCGCCCAATATCTCGTCGAGCACAGAGTCAAGCCGCACCGCGCGCCCACGGGCATCACGGCCGGGCAGGCTGAAGCCTAGCAAGCGGTCGGCAAATATCTCATGAGTGTCAGTCATCGCGGTGATATGGGAATGGCGGCGGCAATCGGAAGATGCCGTCGCTCATTCTGCTAGAGTTTGCCAAGGCACCACAGGAGGACCGACTTCTGCGCGTGGATGCGGTTTTCGGCCTCATCGAACACGACCGAGCGCGGCCCTGCGAACACGCTTTCGGTCACCTCTTCGTCGACATGCGCCGGGAGGCAATGCAGGAAAAGAGCGTCGGGTTTCGCATGCGCCATCAAGGCATCGTTGACCTGATAGGGCGCCATCGCCGCCAGCTTGCTGTGGGTGTGGTCCTGCCCCATCGACACCCAGGTGTCGGTCACGAGAACTTCTGCCCCATGTGCCGCCTCGGCAGCATCGCGGGTGAGCGTTACATTGGCACCGCCAGCGCGCGCCATCTCGACGAATTCGGGATTCGGATCATATCCGGCAGGTGTCGCCACGCGCACGTTAAACTTCATCAACCCCGCCGCCTCGAGGATCGAGTGCAGCACATTGTTGCCGTCGCCGAACCACGCCAGCTCGAGCCCGGGCAGCGGCTTGCCATGCTCGATCACGGTCAGCAGATCGGCGACGATCTGGCACGGGTGTGAACGATCGGTCAGGCCGTTGATCACCGGAACATGGGCGTAATGCGCCATCTCCTCGACCTTGGCATGGTCGTCGGTTCTCAGCATGATGACGTCGACCATCCGGCTGAGCACGCGCGCGGTGTCGGCAATGCTTTCGCCGCGACCGAGCTGGCTTGACGAGGAATCGAGCACCAGCGTCGATCCGCCCAGCTGGCGCATGGCGACATCGAAGCTCACCCTTGTGCGGGTCGAGTTCTTTTCGAAAACCATCCCCAGCACATGGCCAGCCAGCGGCTGGTCAGCGTCGGGATTCCCCTTGGGACAACCCTGCCGCGCCGCCTTGCGATCGATCGCATCGGCCAGCATTGCCGTGAGCGCATCGCCCCCTGCGTCCGAGAGGTCGAGAAAGCTGCGCACCATCGGCGCCAGGTCCAGTGGCTTATAGGCCATCAGCTTGTCTGCGGCAGTTCGAAGCTTGCCGCCCCCGCCGAAAGCTTCTCGAAGAATTCGTCGAACTCGGCATCGCCCACCACCAGCGGCGGCAGGATGCGCAGCGTGTTGTCACCCGCGGCCACCGCCAGAAGCTGGTGGTTGTCGCGCAAATGGGCATAGAAGGGACGGCTTTCGACCTTCATCTTCAGGCCGAGCATCAGCCCCTTGCCACGCACCAGCTCGAACAGGTCGGGATAGTTGCCGATGAACTGCTCGAGGCGACTGCGCAGCCGCTCTCCCTTGTCGCGCACTTGCGCAAGGAATTCATCGCTGGCGACAGCATCCATCACTGCCATGCCGGCCGCCATGGCCAGCGGGTTGCCGCCATAGGTCGAGCCATGCGTGCCGAGCCCCATGCCGCGCGCGGCCTTTTTGGTGGCGAGGCAGGCGCCCAGCGGGAAGCCGCCGCCGATCCCCTTGGCAGTCGCCAGGATGTCAGGCTCGATCCCGTATTGCTCATAGGCATAGAAGGTGCCGGTCCGCGCCACGCCGCACTGCACTTCGTCGAGCACCAGCATCAGATCGTGCTGGTCGGCCAATTCGCGTAACCCCTTCATGAAGCTGTCGGACGCCGGACGGATCCCGCCCTCGCCCTGGATCGGCTCGACAAGGAAACCCGCCGTGTGCGGCCCCATCAGCGACTTAGCGCTTTCGAGATTGTCGAACTCCGCATATTTGAACCCGGCCAGCAGCGGCGAGAAGCCGTGATGCATCTTCTCCTGATTCGACGCGCTGATCGTCGCCATCGTGCGCCCGTGAAAGGCATTAGCGAAGGTGATCAACTCGAACCGCGTCGTGTCGCCCTGATGTTGGTGATAGGCGCGCGCCGTCTTGATCGCGCATTCCACCGCTTCCGCGCCCGAATTGGTAAAGAAAACCGTGTCGGCGAAGGTCTTGTCGACCAGCCGTTGCGCCAGCACTTCGCCTTGCGGGCTGCCATAGAGGTTCGAGACGTGCATCAGCGTTTCGGCCTGGCGCTGGATCGCGCCGATCAGGCCTTCGTGCGAATGGCCCAAAAGGTTCACCGCGATCCCGCTGGCGAAATCGAGATATCGAGTCCCGTCCTCATCGATCAGGTGGCAATGCTCACCGCGCACCGGCCGGACGCCACAACGCGGATAGACGGGCATCAAGGGAGTGATCGACATTTCGGAACCTCTGGCAATTTTTGAATCGGATAAACGAGAAATGGCGGCCCATCAGGACCGCCATCTCCGCGTCGTTTAGATGCTGGCACCGGGTCGGTCAAACGACCGGGCCGGTAAGGTAATCAACCCTGGACGGGAACGAGGTTGACCGCCGAGTTCTTGCCTCGTCGATCGACTTCGAGGTCGAACTCATAGCGCTCGCCTTCGTTTAGCCCCGAAAGACCCGAACGTTCGACTGCGCTGATGTGGACGAACGCATCGGGCTGGCCGTCATCACGGACGAGGAAACCAAAACCCTTCATCGAGTTGAAGAACTTGACCGTGCCGGTCGCCTTCTCACCGGTCAATTCGCGTTGCGGTGCCGATGCAGGTGCCGAACGCTGCGCCACGGGAACTATGTCGCCGACGATCTGCAGGTCCTGGGCAGAGACTTTCCCGCCGCGATCAACCAGGTTGAACTCCAGTTCTTGCCCTTCGGCAAGCCCTTCAAGGCCGGCGCGCTCGACAGCACTGATGTGGACGAAGATGTCTTCCCCGCCAGTTTCCTGCTGGATGAAACCGAAGCCCTTCTGGCTGTTGAAGAACTTCACCACGCCCTTGCCGGTGCCAATGACCTGTGCGGGCATGCGGCTGAAACCGCCGCCCCCACCGCCGCCAGGCCCACGGCCTCCGCCACCGCCGCCACGATCGTCGCCGAAGCCACGTCCGCCGCCGCCAAAGCGATCCTGTTGTCCGAAATTGTCGCGCGGAGCGAAGCTATCGCCGCCGAAAGGATCGAAGCCGTCTTCGCCGAATCCGTCGCGCTTGTCTCGGCCCCGGCGGCGCCCTCTGTCGTAACCCATAACCTACTAAGTACCTTGTAACTCCGCCCAAATATCATCGCGCCGTTGCTGTGGACGGACAAAAGCAACCGGCGCAGGAGGCATTGCGGCATAATGCCGAACCCCCGTCGCTGGCCCCAATATAGCGCACAAAGGCGTGAGACGCGAATGATTTAACGCCTGCCGCATCTTAAGCGCATAAATGTGACATTTTCGCATTCGAATATTTGTCTCACACCCTCGCAAACCTTCCATCTGATGCGCGAATTCGAAGCCTGGCGATGCCTACTTGCGATAATCGAGCGCTGGCGCGCGATCGCCCAGCAGCGAGCGATACTGGTAATCGGGCCCGCGCGAAGCGTCGAATTCTGCCTTCGCTGCCGCGCGCAGCTCCGGATTGGTGAACAGTTCCACCGCCATTAGCGCCATGGCCTTTGCGGCAACTTGCGCGCCCTTGTGCCCGATTGAGTTGCCGCTCGCCGCCACAGCCTGCCAGCTATGCGCACTGGTGCCCGGGACCCAGGTGGCAGTCCGCACGCCGACAGTCGGCGTCGCCCAGGACACGTCGCCCACGTCGGTAGAGCCGTAGCCGAGGCTCTTCGCATAGGGTTGGATCTCCGCTGCTCTGCCGAGCGGCTTGGCAGCATTGCCAAACGACTTCTGGATCTCGGCCGCCCATTCGCGCTCTTCCTTGGTGTAGACGACGCCGCCAACCTGGCGCAGCTTCGCATCCATCACCTTGGCCAGCGCCTCGTTCACCAGCAGCGGGTTGTTGCCGTGGATCACCTCCCACTCGACCTTGGTACCGGTGCCAAGCGCAGCACCGCGTGCGGCATCTTCCAGACGCGCCCAGATTTCCTCGACGCCTTCCGGGGTCGGATGGCGGACGTAATAGAAAGATTCGGCAAAGTCGGGCACCACGTTGGGAGCGTTGCCGCCGGAAGTGATGACATAATGCATCCGCGCCTGTTGCGGCATGTGCTCGTGCATCATGTTGGCCATCATGTTCATCGCTTCGACTCCGTCGAGCGCCGAACGGCCGCGCTCGGGTGCACCGGCGGCATGCGCCGAGATCCCGGTGAAGCGGAATTTAGCCGAACGATTGGCAAGGCTGGTGCGCGCGGCAGCGCTGTTCTCGTCATCGGCGTGCCAGTGGATCGCAATGTCGACATCGTCGAAAAGGCCGGCACGGGTCATGTAGACCTTGCCGGAACCGCCTTCCTCGGCGGGCGTGCCATAGAGCCGGATGCGGCCCGGCGTGCCGGTCGCTTCGAGCCAGTTCTTTACGGCGATGGCCGCCGTGAGCGAGCCCGCGCCGAACAGGTTGTGGCCGCAGGCATGGCCCGCGCCTTTACCTTCGACCGGATCGCGCGTTGCGGAAGACGACTGGTTGATGCCCGGCAGCGCGTCCATTTCGGCCAGGATCACGATCACCGGTCCACCCCTGCCCCATTCGGCGACGAAAGCGGTGGGAATTTCGGCGACACCCGATTCGATCCGGAAGCCCTCCGCAGTGAGTTCTTCCATCATCAGCGCACTCGAGCGCTCTTCGAGATAGCCCACTTCTGCCCAGTCCCACAGCTGCTGGGCGACACGTGCGATACGCTCTTGCTGCGCTGCGACTTCGGCGGCGGGATCGACACCCTGTGCCGCCAGCGGGCTGGCTGCAAAGACGACAATGGCGATCAGGCTGGCAAATGACTTCATCGAATCTCCCCTGTTTGTGTCGCGCTTGCCGCAATCTGCCCGCCGTGCCAATGCGCAAATCGATGAACGTGTCGCCAGAGTTGCTCCAGTTCGCAGGATCGTTGGTCGCCATACTTGCCCTGGCTGGAATCGCGCGCGCGCTGAAGCTGGGAGGCGAGCCCAAACTCGTGCAAGACGATGACGCGCGGGGCGCGGCTAGCGAAGCCGTTGAGGGTTTCAGGCCAGTGGCAATTTCGCGCGATCGCGAAGGGCGCGGCGCGATCCTGCGCGATGCTGCCGGGCGAGTGCTGGTGCTGAAGCCGCATGGCAATTTCTTCGTAGGCCGTGTGCTGACGGCAGCGGCACGGGCACGGTTGGGCAGCACCAGCGCCCTCGAAATCGACAGCGGCGAGCGGCGCTATGGCAAGGTCAGCCTGGACATTGACGATGCAGCGGCTTGGGCCAAGGTCGTAAATGCCTTAGGAAGCACCCGACATGCCTGATTTTTCGCCCGTCGATTACGCTGTTCCCGGCTTCGTGGCCTTGGTCCTGATCGAGATGATCTGGGCGCGCTTTCGCCGGCGCGAAGCCTATGAGGCGCGCGATACTCTGGTCAGCCTCGCCTTCGGCCTCGGCAGCACGGTTTCGGGCCTTTTGACCGGCGGCTTCTTTTTCCTGCTGTTCCTGTGGATCTGGCAATTCCGCCTGTTCGACATCGGCTGGGCCTGGTGGGCCTGGGCGCTGTGCTTCGTGCTCGATGACCTCAAATATTACTGGGTCCATCGCGCGGGGCATCGTATTCGCTGGATGTGGGCGGCGCATGTGAACCACCATTCGAGCCAGCACTACAATTTGTCTACCGCGCTCAGGCAAACATGGACCAATCCGTTGACCTTCGGTTTCCTGTTCGCGCTGCCGCTGGTCCTGCTCGGTTTCCATCCGGTGATGATCGCGATCTGCGGCGGGTTCAACCTGATCTACCAGTTCTGGATCCACACCGAAGCGATCGAACGGATGCCGCGCTGGTTCGAAGCGGTGATGAACACGCCGAGCCACCACCGCGTGCACCACGCCACCAACCCGCGCTATCTCGATCGCAACTATGCCGGCGTATTCATCGTGTGGGACAAGATGTTCGGCACGTTCGAGCCCGAGAGCGACGAGGAAAAAATCCGCTACGGGATCATCAAACAGCTCGGCAGTTTCAACCTGCTCTGGGCGGTGTTCCATGAGTGGATCGGCATCGTGCAGGATATGTGGCGCGCGCCCTGGGGCAGCAAGCTGGGCTATCTCCTGCGCGAACCCGGTTGGACGCATGACGGCAGCCGCGAAACATCCGACATGATCCGCGCGCGCTGGCTGGCTGGCCGGAAAGAGGCGTCTCCAACCGAAATTCCAGTAGCCAATCAAAACCCGATTGCGGGACAGGGCGAGCCTGCCTAACACTCTCCTTCAAGAGGAGAGATGATGGATACTTTCGATTATATCGTGATCGGCGGCGGCAGCGCGGGGAGCGCAGTGACCGGACGCCTGGCTGAAGACGGCACCACCAGCGTGTGCCTGCTCGAAGCGGGGGGTCGGAACAACAACTTCCTAGTGAAGACGCCGGGATTCATGCCCTTCCTGCTCAAGAATGCGAATTACCGCTATGAGACGGTTCCGCAAAAGGGGCTGAACGGCCGGATCGGCTACCAGCCGCGCGGCAGGGGGCTCGGCGGCTCCTCGGCGATCAATGCGATGGTCTATATCCGCGGCAACCGTTTCGATTACGACAATTGGGCCGCCCTGGGTTGCGCCGGCTGGGCCTATGGCGACGTGCTGCCCTATTTCAAGCGTAGCGAAGGCAATGTGCGGGGCGGTGATGACTACCATGGCGCGGAGGGCCCGCTTTCCGTCTCCGACCAGAAATGGCCCAATCCCGCCAGCAAGGCCTTTGTCGAGAGCGCCGCGCAATTGCAGCTGCCGCGCAATGCAGACTTCAATGGCGAGCGGCAGGAAGGATTCGGGCTCTATCAGGTCACGCAAAAGGATGGCGAACGCTGGTCCGCCGCGCGCGCCTATGTCGAACCGCTTCGCGGCAGGCCCAACCTAGATATCCGCACGGGATCGATGGTCGAAAAGCTGGTGATCGAGGAAGGCCGGGTCACGGGCGTAGCGATAAGGCGGGGCGGCAAGCACGAGGTGGTGAATGCCCGCCGCGGCGTGATCCTCTCTGCCGGCGCTTTTAATTCACCGCAGATACTGATGCTATCAGGCGTCGGCCCCGGCGAGCACCTGCAGCAAAACGGCATCGAAGTGCTGCTCGACAAACCTGCCGTCGGCAGCGATCTTCAGGATCATATCGATTACGTTTCGGGATGGGCCACCCAGTCGACCGAGCCTTTCGGCAATTCGCGTACCGGAACCTGGCGCATGATCAAAGCGATCATCGAGCACCGCCGCCAGCGCACGGGGATCATGACGACCTGCTTCGCGGAGAGCGGCGGGTTCTGGAAAGTCATGCCTGACAGTCCTGCGCCGGATGTCCAGTGGCACTTCGTCCCCGCAGTGCTCGAAGACCACGGGCGCGAGAAAGTGAACGGCCATGGCTTTTCGCTCCATGCCTGCGTGCTGCGCCCCGAAAGCCGGGGAACGGTGCGCCTCAACTCGCCCGATGCAGGCGATGCACCACGGATCGACCCCAACTTCCTCGATGACGAGCGCGACATGGCGGTGATGAGAGCAGGCGTGCGCCTGTCGCACCGGATCATCGATGCGCCGCCGCTATCCGATTACCATCCGGTCGACCGCCACCCGATCGAACTGGATGACGATGCACAGCTCGATGAGTTGATCCGCAACCGCGCGGATACGGTCTACCACCCGGTAGGAACCTGCCGGATGGGTAGCGACGCGGAAAGCGTGGTCGATACGACACTCAAGGCACGCGGACTCGAGAGCCTGTGGATCGCCGATGCTTCGATCATGCCCCGGCTTGTGAGCGGGAACACCAACGCGCCGAGCATCATGATCGGCGAGCGCTGCGCGGATTTTGTGAAGGCGTCGAACTAAAGCCTAGACAATCCGCTTCCACATCGTCGAGAGCGGAACCGGCACGGCGCCGTTCTCGTCGAACCATTCGCTTTCGACCTCGTAGCCGCAGGCTTGGTAAAGCGGCTTGCCCGACATGGTTGCAGCCATTTCGAGCTCGCGGAACCCCTCCTTCCGCGCAGCTTCCTCGGCCGTTTCGAGGATCAATCGGCCGATGCCCTTACGCGTGTGATCGGGGTGGGTGTACATCGCCCGGATGCGCGCACGCTCGGTGGCGGGATCAAGCAGGCGCGGGTCGCGCCCGGCCGAATGGTTGCCGCCGTAGAGGGTCGCCCGGCGCGACCAGCCGCCGCATCCGACCAACTGCCCCTCTTCCTCGACGCAGAAATAGGTTCCGTCCGCGATCAATTGCAGGTCAAGCCCCATTCCGGCGCGCGAGGCAGCGATCTGTTCAGGCGAGAGGAAACCCTGCTGCAATTCGCCGATCGCGCGATCCATCAGTGCAGCGATCGCCGCAGCATCTTCCTGGGTGGCCACGCGGACTTCAAGCATAAGTCAAACTCCAAATGAAAAGGGGCGACCGATGGCCGCCCCTCTCCCTTATCCGAGTTTGCTCCCGATCAGAACTGGAAGCGCGTTCGCACATAATAGCTTCCGCCACTGAAGCCGAACGGCGAGCGCTCGCCATATTTGGCGCCGAGGATGCCTGCAATGAAGTCACATTGTCACACTGCTGCAACACAGAAAAAAGGGGCCGGAGCGGCTGGCTCCGGCCCTCTTAGGCTTTACGTTCGCAGGAGGAACGTGGTGAGGCGGGAGGAGGTGAGAGAGGAGAGAAGTTCCGTCCCCCGCCAAACTTAGTATTTCTTGCTGGTCGCGTCGCGAAAGGCGAAAGCCGGGCTCCACCTTTCGCGCGACGCTCCCTTAGTTGTATGCGCGCTCCCCATGCTCGGAGATGTCGAGGCCGTTGACTTCGGATTCTTCGTCAACCCGCAGGCCGATCAGGAGCTTGACGAGGTGGCCGGCGATCAATGTGCCGATACCGGCCCAAATAATCGTCACCAGCACACCGTGGGTCTGAGTCCAGAGCTGCTCACCGAGGCCGGTCGAACCGTCTCCCGGGCCTCCGAGGAACGGCTGGTAGACCACAGCCGTACCGATTGCGCCGACGATACCGCCTACGCCGTGGATGCCGAACGCATCGAGCGAGTCGTCATATCCGAGCTTTGCCTTGATCTTGGCCACGGCGAAGTAGCAGACGGCCGACGAAACGATGCCAAGCAGGATCGCGCCGAAGGGGCCGCTATTGCCTGCAGCCGGAGTTACCGCAACCAGGCCGGCGATCACACCCGAACAGAAGCCCAGGGCCGAGCCCGTGTGCCCAGCCAGGCGCTCGATAACCATCCAGGTCAGCGCAGCAGCAGCGGTAGCGACGAAGGTATTGATCATGGCAAGGCCTGCAAAAGCATCCGCTTCCAGAGCAGAGCCCGCATTGAAGCCGAACCAGCCCACCCACAGCAGACCAGTGCCGACCATGGTCAGCGCGAGGCTGTGCGGCGGCATCGGCTCCGCCGGGTAGCCGCGACGCTTACCCAGCAGATAAGCAAGCACGAGACCCGATACGCCGGCGTTGATGTGCACCACCGTGCCACCGGCGAAGTCCAGCGCGCCTTTCTCGAAGAGATAGCCGCCGCCTGCCCACACCATATGCGCGATCGGGAAGTAGACGATCGTGAGCCAGATGGGCACGAACAGCATCAATGCGTTGAACTTCAAGCGCTCAGCCGTCGATCCGAGGATCAGCGCGGCGGTGATCGCAGCGAAGGTCATCTGGAAGCTGATGAACACATATTCGCTGATTACCTCGTCGGAGAAGGTGGCAGCGGTGCTTTCATAGGTTGAAGCAGTCAGGAACAGATTGCCCCAGCTGTAGAATGCATTGCCTTCCGGGCCGAAGGCAGTCGAATAACCCCAGATCACCCAGACGATCATGGCCAGCGCAGCGGTTGCACCGACTTGAGTCATGGTCGAAAGCATGTTCTTGCTGCGGGTCAGACCGCCGTAGAACAGCGCGAGGCCCGGCAGGATCATGAGCAGGACCAGCAGGGTCGAGGTCATCATCCATGCGTTGTTGCCGGGATTGGGAACAGCTGCCGCTGCTTCGGTTGCGACTTCGGCGACCACTTCGGCCGTCTCCTGCGCCATGGCAGCGGTCGCGACAAACATCGTCGCCCCGATTGCACCGGCGCCTTTGAGCATTGTTCGGATCATTGTGTTGGTATCCCTCATGAGCCTAGAGCGCCGTTTCGCCGGTTTCGCCGGTGCGAATCCGGGTGGCGGAAGCCAGGTCGAGCACGAAAATCTTGCCATCTCCGATGGCATCGGTGCTGGCGGTTTGCTGGATGGTTTCGACCACACGCTCGGCGATATCGTCGCTCGCGGCAATTTCGATCTTCACCTTCGGCAGCATGTTGGTTGAATATTCGGCCCCGCGGTAAATTTCGGTCTGGCCTTTCTGGCGACCAAAGCCTTTCACCTCGGATACGGTCATGCCGGCGACTCCGATGTTGCCCAGCACTTCGCGGACCTCATCGAGCTTGAACGGTTTGATTACGGCGATGATAAACTTCATCTCTGCCCCCCAAATGCTTACCGGGCGCTTCCCGGCTGTGCAGGTGCAGCAAAAGCCGTGCCAAGCTGACCAAACATCGGGAATTCAACGCTGGGCGACGCGACTCAATTGCTGATCCCTAGAGCAAATTGGGATTAATTGCCTATTTCTTAAGCGTTAGCCTATTTTTTGAGCAACTCGGAGCTAGGCCCATACCGGCAGGTGATCCGAGGCCTGCGCCGCCATGGCGCTATGATGCACGCCGCTGGCGAGATAGTCCCAATCGGGCGTCGTCACGATCCGGTCGAGTGGCGCAATCGGGCGGCGCGCCGGATAGCTGGGGCCAGGCGCTATCTGCTGCCAACCGACCCCGAAGGCTCGCATTGCCCCCGTAAGCTTCCCCCATTGGTTGCAGTCACCCATGATCACTGTCGGCATTCGCGGTCGCAGGGCGCAATGACCGAGCATGGCGTGCATCTGGTCGCGCCGTCTGATACCCGAGATGTCGAGATGCGCACCAAGGATCCTCAGTGGCCGACCTTCAAGCTCAAGTTCACCCATCACAGCGCCTCGAAGTTCGAGCATGGGCAGGCGCAAAGCTTCGGACAGGGTACAATCGATATCGCGCCGCACGAGTAAGGCATTGCCGTGCCAGCCAAGGCTGCGCGGCCGTTCGGACACCGATAGCGGACGCCAATGAGTGTCGTCGAGCATGGCGCGGGGCAGCACCGTAGCGCGCTGGCCGAAACGCCGGTCGGCTTCCTGTAGCGCGATGATGTCGGCATCGAGCTCGCGCAATACGGTGATGGTGCGGTCGGGATCGCTGCGCCCGTCAAGGCCGACCGCCTTATGGATATTGTAGCTGGCGAAAGTCAGCTCCACCCGACGTGCTCGCTAGTCACCCGCGATGTAGCGGTCGGTCGCACGGGCTGGCAGCCCGTCGATGCTTGAAATCCGCAAGGCGTGCTTGGCCGCCCAATCCTTGGGATCGGCCTGCGCATGAGCCTTTTTCAGGGTCTGCCGTTCTTCCTGTAGCTCCATGAAGGGGACACCCCAACCGCAGCTGGTCTGGACGCTTTCGACATCGACTACGAAGATCTGGCGGGTGCCCGGCAAGAGCGTGAAATGCGCCGCGAGCGCTTCCCATTCATCGTCCTGCGGCAAGACCGCGCGACCCTGTCCATAGATGCGCAGGATCAGCGCGGGCTGCTGAAAATTGCAGAACATAATGGTGATGCGCCCATCCGCCGCCAGGTGCGCATGGGTTTCGTTACCCGATCCACCAAGGTCAAGATAAGCGACTTGCGTGGGGGAAAGTACCCGGAAGGCGTCATAGCCCTTGGGGCTGAGGTTGATCCGCGCACCTTCGGCTGAGGTTGCGACAAAGAATACCGGCTGCCGCGCGATCATCGCAATATGCGTGTCCTCCAGCGCGTCGGAGAAATCTGCCATCAGAGGAAATCCCGCAGCGTTTGCATGAAGCGGTCGAACTGGTCATGATGGAGCCAGTGCCCCGCCTTGTCGAATTCGATCACCTTGGCGTTGTTGAAGTACCAGACGCGGCCGTCCTTTTCCGGGTTCGAGGCCCAACTGTCTGCCCCGTACAGCAGAAGGGTAGGGCATGCGATGGCACCCCAGGTCTGCTGCAGGAATTCGTCGGCGATGTCTTCAACGCCCCAGATGTTGAGATGCGGATCGAACTTCCAACTGAAAGTGCCGTCCTCATTGCGGTTGACGCCGTGGATGGTGAGATGCCGCGCCTGCTCCTCGGTGAGATAGGAGTTCTCTTCGATCATGCGCGCGAGGGCGTCTTCGATCGAGGCATATTTGCGCGGATTGCGGCCTGAAGCTGCACGCTTCTTGCCGATCCATTCAGCGAAACGTTCGGGATAGGGCCGGGCGCGCACCTCCTCCTGCCGAGCGGGGCTTAGCCCCAGCCCCTCGATCGCAACGATCTTCCTGACCATCTCTGGGAACACACCTGCATAGCGCAGCGCCACATTGCCGCCCATCGAATGGCTGACGATCGTCACTGGCCCGACATCAAGCTGGTGTATGAACTGCGCCAAGTCATATACCATATCATTGGCCTGGTAGTTCCCGTCCGAAACCCAGTCGCTGTCGCCATGGCCACGGTGGTCCATCGCGACGACATGCCATTCCGCGCATAGCGCTTCGGCCGTCCAGTCCCAGCTTCGCGCATGGTCACGCCCGCCATGGACGAGCACCAGCGGCGGTTTGCCGCGATTGCCCCAGTCGACGTAATTGAGCCGTAGACGCTGCGAGATGAAGGTCTGGTTAGTGGGTCCGGTGCCGTTCATGCCGCATCCATGCCGTGAAGCAGGGCGGCCTGCAAGCCTACCGTTCCTTGGTCGCCGAGAAGGTAAGCTCGGGGTTCTTCTCGACCTGGTAGCTCACGTCCCACGGGCTCTTGGCCATGAACACAAGGTCTCCGTCGCGGTCGCGCGCCAGGTTTGCGCGGTTGAAATCCGAGAAGCCCTTCAGTGCCGTGTCCGCTCCCTTGAGCCATCGCGCGGTGGCGAAGGGGGAAGCCTCGAGCACGGCCTCGACCTTATATTCCGCCTCGAGCCGACTGATCAGCACGTCGAGCTGGAGCTGGCCGACCACCCCGACGATCCATTGCGCGCCGATCTCCGGGTAGAAAACCTGGATTACGCCTTCTTCGGAAAGGTCGTCGAGCGCCTTGCGCAGCTGCTTGGTCTTGGTGGGATCCTTAAGCACCACGCGGCGCAGGATTTCCGGCGCGAAATTGGGAAGGCCGGTGAAGCGGAGCTGGTTCTTCTGGCTGAGCGTATCGCCCACCCGCAGCGTGCCATGATTGGGAATGCCGATGATGTCGCCAGCCTCTGCCGTATCCGCCAGTTCGCGGTCCTGCGCGAAGAACAGGATCGGCGAATGGACAGCAATCGGCTTGCCAAGGCCCGAAGGCGTCAGCTTCATGCCGCGCTTGAACGTGCCCGAGACCATCCGCATGAACGCGATCCGGTCGCGGTGGCTGGGGTCCATATTCGCCTGAACCTTGAAGATAAAGCCGGTCACTTCGTCGCGCGTCGGCGGGATCTGTTCCTCACCAGCCGGCTGGGGCCGCGGCGGCGGTGCAAAGCGCGCGATCGCATCGATCAACTCGCTGACGCCGAAATTCTTCAGCGCCGAGCCGAAATAGACCGGGGTCAGATCGCCATTGCGATAGGCCTCAAGGTCGAACTCCGGATAGCCCGCCTGCGCCAGCTCGATCTCTTCGGCGAATTCATCCGGGATCGCGGCATTCTCGTCGCGCGTACCGAGATATTCCTTCGACCGGCCTTCGGGACGGCTGATCGCACCGCTGGCGAAGTCGAGAATGCCTTCGAACCGGCCACCCATGCCGACTGGCCAGCTTTGCGGCGACACGTCGAGCGCCAGCATGTCGGCCACTTCGTCAAGCAGCTCGAAGCACTCGCGCCCTTCGCGGTCGACCTTGTTGACGAAAGTGATGATGGGGACCGAGCGCAGGCGGCAGACTTCGAACAGCTTGCGCGTCTGCGGCTCGATGCCCTTGGCCGCGTCGATCACCATGATAGCGGAATCGACCGCGGTCAGCGTACGATAGGTATCTTCCGAGAAGTCTTCGTGCCCCGGCGTGTCGAGCAGGTTGAAAGTGATCGTCTCGCGCCCGGAGTCCGTTTCAAACTCCTTCTCGAAGGTCATCACGCTGGAAGTGACCGAGATGCCGCGCTGCTGCTCGATCTTCATCCAGTCTGAGCGTACGCGGCGAGCCTGCCCGCGTGCCTTGACCTCGCCCGCAAGATGGATCGCGCCGCCTTGGAGCAGCAGCTTTTCGGTCAGCGTGGTCTTGCCCGCGTCGGGGTGCGAGATGATCGCGAAGGTACGGCGATTGGACATATGTGGTCGACCTGCGCGGACTAGCCGCGCAGCTCCGCTCCCTGCTTGGCGGCTGCCGCAACAATCGCTTCGGAGATCGCCTTGAGGTCGGCATCCTTATAGCTCGCCTGTTGCGGCTGCAGCGTCACTTCGATCGCGACCGACTTCTTGCCCTCGGGGACGCCCTGCCCTGCGAACACGTCGAACACGCGCGCGTCGACGATGTTCACCTTGTCGGCGCCCTTTACGGCACGCACCAGCTCGCTCGCGGCCAGACCTGCCGGAACGAGGAAGGCAAAATCGCGCGTCACTGCCTGCAGCGAAGGCGGCGCATAGGCGCTGCGCGCAAACGAGCCCCCGCCCTTTCTGGGAGGAATCGCATCGAGGAAGATTTCGACCGCCGCGACCGGCCCGTCGATATCGAAAGCCTTGCAGGTCGCCGGATGCAGCATGCCGAAGCGCGCGAGCACGTTCTTGGGCCCGAGCCGCAAGGTCGCTGACTGGCCGGGATGGAACTGCGCACCAGCTTCACCCATCACCATCAGGTTCTGGACCGGCGCCCCGGCAATCTCGAGCAGCGCCATGGCCTCGGCCTTGGCGTCATAGGCGTCGAACTTCGTTGCCTTGCCACTCGCCCAGCCGCGCGCGGCCTTCTCGCCCGCCAGCACAACGCCCAGCGTGGGCTTCTCGTCACTTGCTCCGCCTTGCCCGCGGAAGTAGCGGCGTCCGATCTCGAACTGCCGCAAGCCTTCGGCCCCGCGATCAAGGTTGCGCTTGGCGTCATTGATCAACCCCGGCAGCAGCGAGGGGCGCATCGCCTTCATGTCCTCGCTGATCGGGTTTTCGAGCACCCACAGCTCCGAACCATCAGCGAAATGTTCGGCGTCGGCAGTGGGCAGGAAGGACCAGGTCACCGCTTCGTTGAGGCCGCGCGCCGCGGCGGCGCGGCGCAGCTTGCGCTCCATCGCCTGTTGCGGCGTAGCGGTCGGCCGAGCGACCCCGTCTGCCCGAGTCAGCGCGACGCTCGCAACCTTGTCGAGACCGTGGATGCGGACAATTTCTTCGACCAGGTCGGCCGCGCCTTCGATGTCGTGACGGCGCAACGGGCATGTCACCTGCCAGTCGGCCGAAACCTTGAAATCCAGGCTTTCGAGGATGCCGCGCTGCTCGGCTTCGGGCACGTCGACACCGCCCAGCCGCGCGGTGAGCGCTGGATCGAATGCGACCACTTTCGGCTCCGCAGGCGGCGCCCCTGCATGCACCTTCTCGCTGGCAATTCCACCGGCATGTTCGAAGATCAGCGCGGTCAGCAGATCGAGCCCGTCATCGAGGAAGGCAGGATCGACCCCCCGCTCGAAGCGCGTGCGCGCATCGGAAGTCAACCCCAATGCACGACCTGTCGCACCGATCCGCGCCGGATCGAAATATGCGATCTCAAGCAGCACGTCGGTGGTGTCTCCGGAAACGCCCGAATGCTCGCCGCCCATGATGCCGGCAATGTCGTGCACCTGCCGCTCGTCGGCGATCACCGTCATGCTGCCGTCGAGCGTATAGGTCTTCTCGTTGAGCGCGAGCACCTGCTCGCCGTCATTGGCACGCCGAGCAACAACCGCCCCGGTCAGCTTGGCAAGGTCATAGACGTGCGCCGGGCGACCGTATGCCAGCATCAAGTAATTGGTGAGGTCGACCAGCAGCGAGATAGGGCGCTGGCCCGCACTGATCAGCCGCTGCTGAAGCCAGTCAGGCGAGGCGCAATTGGTTACGCCCTTGACGACGCGGCCATAGAAAGCCGGGCACCCTTCTGGATCGTCGGTGCGAATTTCGACCGGGCAAGCGCCCTTCGTTTCGAATCTGGGGATCGCGATCGGCTTGAGCGTGCCGAGCCCAGCCGCGGCGAGGTCACGGGCGATGCCATACACGCCCATGCAATCGGGGCGGTTCGGCGTAATCGCCACGTCGATCACCGGCGAAGCGCCGTGATATTCGGCGAAGCTGGTACCGACCGGTGCATCGTCGGGCAATTCGATGATTCCCCTGTGCTCGTCGCCCAGATCGAGCTCGCGCACCGAGCACATCATGCCGTTCGATTCGACGCCGCGGATCGCGCTCTTGCGCAATTCCATGCCGTTCGCGGGAACGACCGCCCCAGGCAGGCCCAGCACGCCTTTCATGCCCGCGCGGGCATTAGACGCGCCGCAAACGACCTGCAGCGGATCGTCCTCGCCGGCGTCGACGGTGAGCACGCGCAGCTTGTCGGCATCGGGGTGCTGGACCGCAGTCAGCACCTTGGCGACGCGAAAACCGGCGAGCTTTTCGGCCGGATCCTCGATCCCTTCGACTTCGATCCCGATCCGGTTGAGCGCGGCCGCGATCTCCTGTACCGAAGCGTCGGTGTAGAGATGGTCCTTGAGCCAGGTCAGCGAGAACTTCATGCGCCCGCTCCCACACCTGCGGAAAGCGTCGGCTGGTCGAGATGCGAAAAGCCGTAGTGGTTTAGCCAGCGTACATCGCCATCGAAGAAGGCGCGCAAATCGTCCATACCGTATTTGAGCATGGCGAGCCGGTCGACGCCGACGCCGAAGGCAAAACCCTGCCATTCATCGGGATCGAGCCCGGCGAATTCGATCACCCGGCGGTTCACCATGCCGCTGCCGAGAAGTTCCATCCAGCCGTGCCCCGGCGCATTGCCGTCGCCGCCCAGCACCCGCCGGCCATCGACCACCTCGAGGCCGACATCGACTTCGACCGAAGGCTCGGTGAAGGGGAAATAGGAGGGGCGCAGACGCAACAGGATATCGTCACGCTCGAAGAAGGCCTTGAGGAAGGTCTCCAGCGTCCACTTGAGGTGGCCGAGGTGGATGTCGCGATCGATCACTAGTCCTTCGACCTGGTGGAACATCGGCGTGTGGGTCGCGTCGCTGTCGCTGCGATAGACGCGGCCCGGCGCGATGATGCGGATCGGAGCGCCCTGGCTCACCATGCTGCGGATTTGCACCGGCGATGTGTGCGTGCGCAGCAGCATGCGGTTGCCCGCCGCGTCGCGGTCAGGGAAATAGAAAGTGTCGTGCATTGCGCGCGCAGGATGGCTTTCATTCATGTTGAGCGCGGTGAAATTGTGCCAGTCGTCCTCGATCTCCGGGCCGGTCGCGACCGCGAAGCCCATGTCGGCGAAGATTTCTGCCAATTCGTCCATCACCTGGCTGACCGGGTGCACAGATCCGCGCGCGGCTTCAGGTGCAGGCAGGGTGAGATCAAGCCGTTCATTGGCCAGCTGCGCCTCGAGTTCGGCAGCCTCGAGCGCGTCCTTCCGAGCTGTGAGCGCGTCGGTCACTTCGGCACGGATCGCCTGGATTGCAGGAGCGGCCTGCTGCCGCTCTTGCGGAGGCATCGTACCAAGGGTCTTGAGTGCCAGGCTGACCCAGCCCTTCTTGCCCAGTGTAGACACGCGCAGTTCTTCGAGCGCATCGAGCGTGTGCGCTGCGGCGATCGCGGCCAGCGTGGCCTCTTTCTGTGTGGTCAGTTCGGTCATGGTATCGGATTCATTATCGGACGCGCCCCGCTAGCGGCAAATGGTCGCCAAGGCAAAGTGCTTTCAGGCCGGATGGTCGAGTGTTTGCGCGGGCGAACCCCAGACACCGGCCCGATGCTCGACAAAAGATGCCAGGATCGGATGTTCCTACGCAGCATACTCGCTGGGCGACATTCCCATAAAGGTGCGAAATTCCCGGGTGAACTGGGCCTGGTCGTGATAATGCTCGTCGATCACATCGGTCCACTTGCTGCCCTTGTTCAGCACGAAGCTGGTGAGGCTCCACATGAAACGTTGCCGCCGCATCAGCAGCTTGGGCGTGAACCCAAAGTGACGCCCGCAGATCCGTTCTAGGCTGCGCATCGTCAGTTCAGACCGGTCGGCAAACTCGGCCACGCTGCCGAGGTCCTCATCGACCAATGCGCGGTGTGCCTTGACAATCTTCGCCTCGTCGCGATGCGGCTGCCCCAACCGACGCATGGTCGCGCAAAGAGCCTGAAATTGCTCCTCCATCCCTGGCCCGGGACTGCACAGCCCCTCGAGAAGCGGCGCAAACTTGCGAAAGGCAGAGTGCTGCGATCCATCTGACACAGAGTTCGAACTCCCTCGCGTCTTCGTCAATGAAGCGCGCCCGGCCAAGCGGCAGCATGCCCATCCCCCACATTCGACACGAGCCCAGCTCGAACTTTGTGGGATGCGAGCTTGGCCCGGTCGCAGCGAAATTTGCATCTGAAACGGGTTCGCGGTCCGCGATTTGCGAACATGGCGCAGATCCACAAAAGAACCGGATGTTGCCCCATTCCGGCAATAGGAAGTCGCTCACGGTCCCGCCGTCTGCAACGCTCAGCTCAAGGTGATAGAAACTCGTGAAGCAGCCGTCGAACTCTTCGGGCGGCGCAAAGAATCGCACACGCACCGAATATGTCGCTTCACCTACCCCTTTGGGTACGCCAACCCCTTGCATACGCGGCTGTCTGCCGGACCTTAATGGAATTTTCAAATGGAAAGGCGCCGGAAGTCTCCTCCCGGCGCCCCAAAAATTGTTGGCGTTCGTAGGCTCAGGCGGGCAGCGCACCCTTGGCCTGAGCAATTACCGCCTTGAATGCTCCTTCCTCGTTCATGGCGAGGTCGGCCATCGCCTTGCGATCGAGTTCGATACCGGCAAGCTTGATGCCGTGCATGAACTGCGAATAGGTCAGCCCTTCGGCGCGGACAGCCGCGTTGATGCGCTGGATCCAGAGAGCGCGGAAGTTGCGCTTCTTAATCTTGCGGTCGCGGTAGGCATACTGGCCTGCCTTTTCGATCGCCTGACGGGCAACGCGAATGGTGTTCTTGCGGCGGCCACGAAAGCCCTTGGCCTGTTCCAGCAGCCGCTTGTGCTTGGCGCGAGTGGTCACGCCGCGTTTGATGCGAGGCATATCAGATTCTCCTTAAACCAGCGCGCTCAGTCAAGCCCGTAGGGGGCCCATTTCTTCACCGTCTTGGTGTCGGCTTCCGACAGGACGGTGGTGCCGCGGTTGGTGCGGATATACTTCGCATTATGGCTGATCAGGCGGTGGCGCTTGCCGGCGACACCATGCTTGATCTTGCCAGTGGCGGTGAGCTTGAAGCGCTTCTTCACACCACTCTTGGTCTTCAGCTTGGGCATTTTCATCTCCTAGTCAGAGGCACGTTCGAACCGGCCTTGGCAGCCCTTTCAGCCAGGCAGGCGACTTGATTCGTGTCGATGAACCGCGCGCAATTAGCGGATCGGGAGCAGAATGCAAGCGCGATGCCGATTCCTGCCGTTCGGTTTGAGCGGGCATGCACTGGACGATGCGACACATGCGACACTGCCTAAAGAAGAAAAACTCACTCGTCCTGCCCGCCCTTCATGGAGTACGAATCCGGCGGATCTGACGGGCAGTGTGGCGACCATGCGGTGACATTGGCAAGCGAACGCCGAGTAGGAAAGCCGGGATGCTAACTTTCCGCCAACATGGCGAAGAAGAGATCGCGACTCAACGGCCCGAAGCTCAATCGAATGGCGCAAGATATCAGGCGTGCATCGCTTCGAGCACATCCTCCAGCCGCGCCGGATCGCCGATCGCCAGCACTTCGCCCGTGCTATCGGCGCTGAGCGGATCGCCGTTCCAGTCGCACATGATGCAGCCCGCGCCTTCGACCACCGGCACAAGCGCAGCGAAATCGTGCAGTTTCAGGCCTGCCTCGCACACCAAATCGACATGGCCCGATGCGACCAGCCCGTAATTGTAGCAATCGCCGCCCCATATGATCTTGCGATGCGCCACCGCACCGGCGAGCTTCATGAAAGGCTCGACCTGCTCGCCCGAGAAGAGGTGCGGGCTGGTGGTGGCGAGCACCGCATCGCCCAGCTCGCGGAAGGGCGAGCCATGGACGCTCGTTCCGTTAAGTGTCGTGACCTGCCCCGCTGCGCCGATCCAGCGTTCGCCCAGGATCGGCTGGTCGATCACGCCCAGCACCGGCCAGCCATCCTCCATCAGCGCGATCAGCGTGCCGAAGATCGGGCGCCCGGCGATGAAGCTGGTGGTGCCGTCGATCGGGTCGAGCACCCATTGCCGCCCCGCGCCCGGATTGCGGTTGCCATATTCCTCGCCGATGATCCCGTCTGCCGGGAACTCGCGTTCGATAATTGCACGCATGGCCGCTTCGGCGGCGCGATCCGCCTCGGTCACGAAGCTGTGATCGTCCTTGCGCTCATGGCACCGTGCGCCGCGATAGAGCGGGCGGATCGCGTCGCGAGCGGCTTCGGCCAGGCGCTGGGCGCATTCGATATCGGATGAGTTCATAACATTCGCCTCGGATCGCGATATGGAGTGGCTCAACGGGTCGCGCAACACCTGCGTCCGAAACAGACAACAAGGGCCGGAAAATTAAATGGGGCGCGAAGGCAATCATCCTGTAACAAGCTTCGGCTTGCGCTCCCTGCTGGGTCACACCGCGGCGGGCGAGCCGCTGTCATTGAACCGCGCGCCATGCGAAGAACTCTGTCCCTGGGTCGCGCGGGTCTATGCCTTGCAGGTGGAAGCAGAGCCCGACCGGGTGATCAGCTGCGGGCTGTGCGCAGACACCCCTTTGTTCCGCCTGCTCCTGAAAGGGGAATGGACTGCCGAAACGCGCGACGGCCACGGGCGCTACAGCCAAACCGGGCTATTCTTCGGGCCGCAGACGAAACGAATGCCGGTCACCGTGAAGGGCAGCTTCGCCGTGGTTGGCGCGGCGTTCAAGCCCGGCGCGGTGCCGCACTCAAAGGCCCGAAGGCGTCCGATATGCTCGACCGTGCGATCCTGTGCGACCATGTCTATGGCGATCAGGAATGGGGCGCCAGCGACAAGCTGATCGAGTGGTTCGATCCCGCCAGCTTGCCCCAGCGCTGGCTGCGCGTGACGGAAATCCTGGTCGGCGACCTATTGGAAAGGGCTGGCGGCGCGCACCCCGATCCGCTGGTGGAGGAATTCGACAAGGCGGCCTTCGACGATCCCAACATGAACATCGGCGATTTCGCGGATGAGCACGGGATCAAACGGCCCAGCTTGGAGTGGCTCATCAAGAAGGCTTATGGCCAGACTCCCAAGCGCGTACTGCGGCGGGCGCCGGTGCTGAATATCGCCGCGGACCTGCGCGGCGTGGCCGACGATGCCGAAGCCGATGAGCTGGTCTTGCGCTATTTCGACCAGTCGCATTTGATCCGCGAGTTCGCCGCCTTTTTCGGAACCATGCCCAGCGCCTTCCGCGCTTCGCCGCGTACGCTGATGACGTTGAACCTCGAAATTCGGCAAGCCCGCCGGCTGGAGGAACTCGATCGGCTAAGGCCAAGAGAAACACGCCCCTGGTTTCTCGGCGAGGGACACTAGTCGAAAAGCGAGCTGACCGAGCTTTCGTCCGCGATCCGGCGCACCGCTTCGCCGATCAGCGGTGCTATTGTGAGCACCCTGATTCGGTCGGACTGTTCGGTCGCTTCGGTCGGGCGGATCGTGTCGGTGATTACCAGTTCCTTGAGTGCAGATCCGTCTACGCGTGCCACTGCCCCGCCTGACAGCACTCCGTGGGTAATATAGGCCGCGACGCTTGCCGCACCTTCATCGAGCAAAGCCTGTGCCGCATTGCACAGCGTACCGCCTGAATCGACGATATCGTCGATCAGGATGCAATGGCGCCCCTTCACGTCGCCGATGATGTTCATCACTTCGCTTTCGCCGGGGCGATCGCGCCGTTTGTCGACGATGGCGAGTGGTGCGTTGTCGAGCCGCTTGGCCAATGCACGAGCGCGCACCACACCGCCCACGTCGGGGCTGACGACCATCAGCGTCTGGTCGCCATAGCGCGCCTGGATATCGGCGGCCATCACCGGCGCGGCATAGAGATTGTCGGTCGGGATATCGAAGAAGCCCTGTATCTGCCCGGCGTGGAGATCGACCGCCAGCACGCGATCGGCCCCGGCGCGGGTGATCAGGTCCGCCACCAGCTTGGCCGAGATCGGCGTGCGCGGGCCGGGCTTCCGGTCCTGCCTAGCATAGCCGAAATAGGGCACAACCGCCGTGATCCGCTTGGCCGATGCGCGCTTGAGCGCATCGATGCAGATCAGCAGTTCCATCAGATTGTCATTAGCCGGGAAGCTGGTCGGCTGGATCAGGAACACGTCCTCGCCGCGCACGTTCTCGTGGATCTCCACGAACACTTCCTCGTCAGCGAAGCGCCGTACGCTGGCGTCCGTCAAAGAAAGCTCGAGATAGGCGGCAACCGCGCGGGCGAGCGGCAGGTTGGAATTGCCGGACATGATTTTCATGGCGCTGTTTCCCTTTAGCCGCATGGCGAATCGCACATGCGGGGTCTGCGGCGGGCTTAGCCGAGCGCCATCGTAATGCAACAGAGCGGACGGCGGCTTTTCCATAGCCCACCCTCTCCATCGCCGAGTTTAACAGATGCGGTGCTCACCGCGGATCCAGCGTACAGTCCCGCTCGAAGCGCGCATGACCACGCTATGCGTAGTCATAACGCCTCCGCGCAGCCGCTTCACCCCGTCAAGCAACGAACCCGAGGTGACCCCGGTCGCAGCGAAAATGCAGTCTCCCTTGGCGAGATCTTCGAGCTTGTAGATGCGCTCAAGGTCCTCGATCCCCCATTTGCGCGCGCGCTGCTTCTCGTCCTCATTGCGGAAGACCAGCCTTCCGTTGAACTGGCCGCCGACGCAACGCAGTGCAGCCGCCGCAAGCACGCCCTCGGGCGCACCGCCCTGACCCATATAAAGGTCGATGGTGGTTTCCGGATCGGTCACCGCGATCACGCCGGCAACGTCGCCATCGCCGATCAGCACGACGCCGCAGCCGATCGCGCGCAATTCGGCAATCAGTTCGGCATGGCGCGGGCGGTCGAGCACGCAGACGATGATCTCATCCGGCTGCACGCCCTTGGCCGCGGCCACCGCCCTGACGTTTTCGGTCGGGCTCTTGGCAAGGTCGATGATGTCGGGCGGATAGCCCGGCCCGACCGCCAACTTGTCCATATAGACGTCGGGCGCGTTGAGCAGATTGCCTTCATCCGCAGCTGCCAGCACAGCCAGCGCATTGGGACCGGCCTTGGCGGTGATGGTTGTGCCTTCGAGCGGGTCGAGCGCAATGTCTATCTTCGGGCCGCGGTCGGGCGCGCCGCCAACCTTCTCGCCGATATAGAGCATCGGCGCCTCGTCGCGCTCACCTTCTCCGATCACCACTGTGCCGTCCATATATAGCGTGTCGAAAGCGCGTCGCATGGCTTCCACCGCGGCATGGTCGGCGGCCTTCTCGTCCCCACGCCCTACCAGTTGCGACGCCGCGATAGCCGCGGCTTCGGTCACTCGGACCATTTCGAGCACGAGAACGCGATCGAGCACGTTCTCGCCAGCGGGCTTCTTGGCAAGGTTATCGGTATTCATCTGCGATTCAGTCCCAAAAACAAATGGTCCGGGCGCGCTTAGACAATAGGAGAGGCGCTTGTCGAGCATTGTGCCGGTTGCGGCCCGCAGTTCACCCCGGCCATGGCGGTTGGCATGGCTTGTTGCGATGCTGGCGCTGGCCAGCCTGGCCGAGGCACAGCAGGCCGAAGGCACGGATACCCAGGGAAGCAATGTGGATCGCAGCTCCGATACGCTCGTTGCCGCGCGCACCCAATATGGCCCGCCCCCGGAGATGGAGGATTGCTCGGCCGGACAGGAGGCCGCAATCATTTCAGGCGAGATTATCGTGTGCCCCCGAAAGCAGGACACGAGTGAATATCTGACCGGCAGCCGCGAGGAGTCGCAGAGCCGCTTCGCGCAGGAAACAATGTACGCCAACGACCTGCAGGCGCAGTATGTCGCCGGGCTGGGCATATTCCGCGGGCCGGCGACGGTGGGCAGCCTGTTCATCCGCGGGCTGCAGAAAGTGCCCGCCGCCGCCAGCGCTGATGATTGACGTGACCGCGCTGCCACAGGCCCCGCCAGGATCGGATGCAGACCGGATCGCAGACGGCTTGCCGCCGCTTGGTCGCGACGCGCCACAACTCGCGCCGGAGCCTGTTGCCGAAGGGGACCTGCTCAGCCCTCGCGAATCCAAAGCTGAAGCCGAAGCGGAGGGATCCGCCGCTAGTCTGGCAGGATCGGAAGAACCAGAGGCTGCGCGGTAAGACTGTCGGAGCCTTCGAGCAATGCCAGCGCCTCCGCCACGCAACGCTCCGGGCCTTCATGCGTCACCATCGCGACCAGCACATCGCCGCCATCGTCCGATCTCGCCGTCTGGATCAGGCTCTCGATCGACACTCCGGCATCACGCATGGCGGCGGCAATTTCGGCCAGCACACCCGGACGATCCGCCACGGTAAAGCGCAGATAGGTCCGCTCCATGCGGTGCCCCGGCTCAGCAGGCGCCATCCTGGCAAGACTCGCAACCGGGATCGAGAAGGGCGCGCCTACTTCATCGCGCGCAATGTCGATCAAATCGGCTACCACTGCGCTGGCGGTTGGCCCTTCGCCTGCGCCTGCGCCCTGGAACAACAGCCGGCCGGAGAAATTGCCTTCCGCCACCACGGCATTGGTCGGCCCATCGACGCTGGCAAGCGGGTGTGATTTGGGAACGAGGCAAGGCCGCACGCACTGCAGCAGGCGTGGCGCACCGCTGTCGTCGGATTCGACATGGGTCATGGCAATCAGCCGGATGACATAGCCGAGCGCGACGGCCTGAGCGATGTCGGCCGCCTGTACGCGCGTGATCCCGATGGTCCGTACTGCATCGAAATCGATCCGCGCGCCGAAGCCGATAGCCGCCAGTATCGCCAGCTTGTGTGCTGCGTCGATCCCTTCGATATCGAAGGTTGGATCCGCTTCGGCATAGCCCTTGGCCTGCGCTTCGCCGAGCACTTTGGCGAAATCGGCTCCTGTATCCCCCATGGTGGAGAGGATGTAATTACAAGTGCCGTTAAGGATGCCGTAGATTCGTTCGAGTTTGTTTGCCGACGTGCCCTCGCGCAAGCCCTTCACCACCGGGATTCCGCCCGCGACTGCGGCTTCGAACTTGAGCGCGACGTCCCTTGCTTCGGCCAGTCCGGCCAGCGCCAGCCCGTGATGCGCGATCATCGCCTTGTTGGCGGTGACCAAAGGCTTGCCGGCGCCAAGTGCAGCCCGCGCCAGCGTAAAAGCAGGGCCATCCGCGCCGCCCACCAGTTCTACTACCACATCGACATCGTCGCGCTGCGCCAGCGCGGTCATGTCGTCTTCCCAGCCATAGAGCGAAAGGTCGATGCTGCGCTCGCGATGGCGGTCGCGCGCGCTCACCGCTACCAGCTCCAGCGGCCGCCCGGCGCGGGCGGCAAGCAATTCACGATTGGTGTCGAGCAACCGGATTACTCCGACGCCCACCGTGCCGAGCCCGGCCAAGCCGATTCGCAACGGATCAGCCATCTGCCCGCTCCAGCTGTTCGCCAAGTGCCGCCCGGACGGCAAACGGAATGGAAATCGGACGCCCGCTTTCCAGATCTACATGGACATGGACTAGGTCGATCATGGCGCGCCGGTCATCTTCGCCAGCAGTGGCGCCGTGCAATTCGATCCGCGTATCGATCGAGGAATTGCCGATCCGCGTGGTCCATGCGCGGCCTTCAACCCATTCGTCAGCCCGGATCGGCCGCTCAAACTCGACAACGGCTTTTACAACGTGGAACTCGAGCGCACCCTCACCCGTGAAATGGGGTCCTGCCTCGCGCCAGTATTCGGTGATGATGAAGTCGGCATATTCGAGATAGCGCGAATTGAAGACGACCGACTGCGGGTCGACTTCGGCATAGCGCACACGGAATCGATGGCGGAAAGGCTGTGTCATTGTCGCTGCCCCTAGCGCGATGGGTGGGAGCTAGGGAACCACTTTGTCTTGGGGCTGCGTTAGTTGTGCTTGCCCGCGCCGTTTACAACGTCCGAGCGCAAGGCCCCAGCTCGCCCATCACCAGCGCATAATCGCGCGCAGCCTGCGCCCGCGCCGCGCCATCGTTCGAAAGGTTCGCCTCATCGGGCAGGCGGGGAGGCAATGCACAGGCAAGCCGGTACCACTCGATCGTCTCGGGCGCGGGCGGGCGGGCAGACTGGTCAATGATCTCGCCCCACGAAACGCCCCAGGCTGGCGAGCGACCGGGCCGCCGCAACACAGTGATTGAAACCGGGGCGCCCGCTTCGGTCTTCAGGAATATCTGCGTCTCCGATTCGTTGGCAAGATTGCCGGGCACTGACAGCGCATCGCTGATCCCTGTCACGACCGGCGGCGAATCGGATGCTGCCAGCGCCGACAGGACCGGGCGCAACCGCGCTTCGAGTTCGGGCGAATAGGCGAGCTGCGCCGATTCGCTCACCAACTGCAACTCGCCGGGCCGCCCGGGGACCGCCCGCGCGAAAAGTAGCAGGTGCTGCTTGCGCAGCTTGGGCACCTTGCCTCGCGTATCGAGCGGCACATCCACGAGGTAGCGCAATTGCGCGCCCACCCCACTGCTCCCCGCGATCAGTGCGAGCGTGTCAGCTTCGATGAAGAGTCGCACGAATCCCGGCGCGACTCCCGCGGCGCGCTCCGGCTCAAGCTCGATCTGCCGCTTAATCTCCGCGCGCAGGACCAGCTCCGCAGTGTCGGCCAGAGCGACCATATCGGCATAGGTCAAACGCGCCTCGCGGGAGTCGGGAGCGGCCGGAGCCTGCGCTGCCGCAGCCCAGGGAAGCACCGCAAGGGACATAACCAGAATTCTGATTTTCAACATTTATATTGCCTCGCAGGGAGTTTGGAATACCCCCGATTAGCGCCACCGGACACAGTTTATCCGCATCACCTTAACCTATTCTAATAGCAGACAATCAGACCTGAATCAGAAATTAACCGATAAAGCGTTTGCCTGAGCTTGGCTTGGCCGTTAAAGCGCCGGTCTTGAGGCGGGCTAATTTGGGGACAAGACTAGCCGGGCTTTGGTTGCGGGTCGCATCGCTGCTAGCTCGCAATCCCTCCGGGTCGGTCGATTGCCTCCCGGTCAGGAATGAAATGGAGTTCGAGGCTCCGCAAATCTTGGTTTGCGGTCGCCTAACTGTCGGGCTTTCGGCCTGACGAAGTGAATGGAGAGAAAGCGACTGGATGGCTTACGCTGACCAAACAACAAGCGGCAACCGGATAGTCTCCATCATTCTGGTGGGGGTGATTCACGTAGTTGTCGGCTATATCTTCATCAGTGGCTTGGCGATTGAAGCGGTGAAGAAAGTTGCCGAACGTGTGACCACGATCGACATCGAAGAACCGCCGCCGCCCGAGCCCGAGGATGAACCGCCGCCGCCGGAACCCCAGCAGCAGGCACCGCCGCCGCCGGTGGCGCCCCCGCCGCCGATCAGCATCGCGACTTCGCCGCCGCCGATCCAGACCCGGCCCACGATCCCGCCGCCGGCCCCGCCTGCACTGGTGGTTCCGCCGCCGGCTCCGCCCGCACCGCCGTCGCGCGCTCGCGGGGCGACGCCGGACAACCAGCGCCGTTGGGCCGCTCGTATCCAAGAAAATTACCCCTCGCGCGCCCTGCGTGAGGAAATTCAGGGCACCGTGGGCGTCAGCGTCGTAGTCGGCTCCGACGGGCGTGTGGCCAGCTGCACAGTTTCCCGGTCGAGTGGCTCGTCGATCCTCGACGAAGCGGCCTGCCAGGGCATGCAGCGTTACGCGCGCTTCAACCCGGCACTCGATGATGCAGGCAACCCGACGAACGGTCGCTACTCGACCACCATTACCTACCAATTGAATTAGGCCGCACGGCTTCGGATCAAGCCCAAGGCCCTTTGGGGACAATCTTTTAAGAGGACTATTCGCAATGACTATCGAACTTCTTGCCGCAGCTGCCGACGTGGCGCCTAATCAGTTCGGCTTCTGGGAAGCCATGGAGCAGGGCGGCCCCGTCGCCTGGTTCATTCTCGCGATCATGATCATCATGAGTGTTGGTTCGTTCTACATCCTGCTCACCAAGCTCTTCGAGCAAAACAAGATCATGAAGCAGTACCGCAACGAAGTCTCCGCCAAGTTCTGGCAGGCTGGCTCGCTCAAGGACGGCGCGACCAAGCTCGAAAAGAACAGCGCATGGCGACAGGTGATCGACGACGCTCTCAAGGCCGAAGATGAGCACGGCAAGATGACCGACAAGCTCGAAGCGCATGACTGGATGCACGGCTCGCTGCAGCGTTCGCAGGATTCGATCAACTCCAAGCTTGCTACCGGCCTGCCGTTCCTCGCCACCGTCGGTGCGACCGCGCCGTTCGTCGGCCTGCTCGGCACCGTTATCGGCATCTACCGCGCGCTCATCAACATCGGCATCGCCGGTTCGGCATCGATCGACAAGGTCGCCGGTCCGGTCGGTGAAGCTCTGATCATGACCGCGATCGGTCTGTTCGTGGCTGTGCCCGCCGTGTTCGCCTACAACTGGCTGCAGGGCCGCAACCGCCGCATCGCCGAACTGCTTAACGCTTTCTCGACCGACATTCTGGCCAATCTGAGCTCGAATGGCGCCGTGAGGCCGGCTGTCAAGGCTGCTGCTGCCAAGCCTGCAGGCGCCCCGGCGGCTCCCAAGGCCTGATCGCTGTAGATGACCGGGGACGGCGCAATCGCGCTGCCCCCGGCATCCACAACCCTCGGCGAAGTTTTACGGATAGGATTTAGCAATGGCGATTTCGATGGGAGGCGGGGGCGAGACCCCGATGTCAGACATCAATACCACGCCGCTCGTGGACGTGATGCTGGTGCTTCTGATCATCTTCCTCATCGCGGTTCCGGTGGCGATCCAGACGATCGAGAAGCTCGAGATTCCGGTGATGGAAACGATCGAGTCGAAGGACAAGGTCGAAAACCTTCTCCTGACCGTCAGCACCACCGACGCGGCCGGACGTAGCGCTGGCGAGACAGGCTTTGAAGGCGCGTCGCGCGGTGGAGAATGCCGCGTGTACTTCAACAACATCACCCCGGTGACGTCGGAGCAGCTCTACGACCAAGCATTTGCTCGTCTCGACGCAATCGTGACCCGCGCAGGCGGCCCCGAAGCGATCATGGAAGACCCTGACCAGATTCCCCAGGTGCACATTCGCGGTGACGTGAACGCACCGTGGCGCTGTGTCGCTGGTGCGATCTACAATGTGCAGGCTGCGGGTTACCCCACGGTCGGCTTCATCTCGAACCCGGTCGAGCCCGGGATCTGACGCACCTAAAAGAGAAATAGGAGACTACGCCCATGGCAATGTCAGGCGGTAGAGACGATGGCTCGCCAATGATGGAAATGAACATGACGCCGTTGATCGACGTCTTGCTCGTTCTCCTGATCATGTTCATCATCACCATCCCGGTGGCAACGCACTCGGTCGATATCGACCTTCCGCAGCCCACGCCGATAGACAATCCCCCACCGATCGATCCGATCAAGAACAAGCTTGTTCTGACAGCGGACAACCAAGTGCTGTGGAATGCACAGCCCGTCACGCTCGGCGAGCTGGTCACGCTGCTGCAGGACACGCTGGCGATCCAGCCCGAGCCCGAACTGCAGTTCGAGCCCGAAGCCTTGGCAAGCTATGAGCTCTCGGCCAATGTGCTGCGCATCATCAAGGCGTCGGGCGTCACCAAGTTCGGCTTCGTCGGCAACGAGAAGTATCGTACTTTCGGCTCCGGCGGCCCAGGAGCTGGCGGCCAGCAGTAAGACTGGGGTCCAAATAAAATTCGAAGGAGGGGCGGAGCGATCCGCCCCTTTTTTTTCGCCTGCAACAGAGCGCCATGCAGGTCTGAGAGCTCTGAACTGGCGGATATCTTGTGTATTGATAATGGTATGTTATGCTGTCACATTGCTCGCGCAGAGGGGCGTGCAATCGGGAGAAATGCCATGCCATACGCCTTGCGCCGCCGCCCGACACCATCGCGACCGCTGAGCGACATGAACGTCACCCCGTTCATCGATGTCCTGCTGGTTCTGCTCATTATGCTGATCATGGCGGTGCCCGTGGCAACGCATGTGACGGATATCGACCTCCCCAGCGGTCCGGGGCCCTTCGTACCGAACGATATCGAGAACACGGTTGCAATCGACGCTGGAGACCGGCTCTACTTGAATGGCAATGCGGTCAACCGCGACGATTTGTCGCGCATGGTGCAGGCCGCCAGTGCCTTGCCGCACGAACTTCTGCTGCGCTTCGAACCCGATGACTCAGCCAGCTTCGATGCCTCGGCGAAAACGATCGCGCTGATCAAGAATTCGGGGGCCACGAGGTTCGCCTTCGCAGGCAACCACCTGCACAAGGATTTTGGAAACTAGGTTCTGCCGGGGAGCGGCTATTCCTCCAGCGCTTCCCGCGCATCGACCCGCATCGCCTCGCCCGCCAGCGTTTCCGCTTCGAACAGTAACTCCTCGTCGATCGCGCCTTGCGGCACCGCTTCGCGCCCGATCATCGTCATCACCGGCACAGCCAACGGACTGACCCGGTCGAGTTCGACATGGACAAGTTCGCGGGCAGAGCTTTCGAGCAAATCAGCCAGCCGCCCTACATCGGTCATTCGAGCGCGCGCATCGGCCCAGGCCGCCTCCAGCAGCACGTGGTCGGGCTCGTATTTGCGCAACACATCGTAGATCAGGTCGGTCGAGAAAGTGACCTGTTTGCCGGTCTTGCGCTTGCCTGGATGCTGCCGCTCCACCAGCCCGCTGATCACGGCAACATCGCGGAAGGCCCGGCGCAGCAAATGCGATTCCTGAACCCAGTCGATGAATTCATGCTCAAGAATATCGGGCGAAAGCAGCGGCTTGGGATCGGCCACCGGCTTCAGCCCCCACACCGCGAGCGAATAGTCATTCGCCACGAAGCCTCCCGGTTGCAGCCCGCGATCTTCCATCCGCCGGGTGATCAGCATGCCGAGCGACTGGTTCGCGTTCCACCCTTCGAAAGTGTAATAGACGCTGTAATGCTTGCGCTCGTGCGGGAAGCTCTCGACCAGCAGCATCCCAGGCCCCGGCATCCGGCTGCGCCAGTCCTGCACTTCCAGCCATTCACGCACATCGTCGGGAAAGCGCGCCCAGCCCGCACGGTCGGCCAGCATCTCGCGCACCCGCGCCGAAAGATGCGTGGTCAGCGGCATGCGCGCGCCGCCATAGCTGGGGATCGTCGCGCTTTTCTTCGCCGCGCGCACCACCACGTCCATATCCTTGAGCTGCTCGACCTCCAGGCTCATCCCCGCGAAGAAGAAAGTATCATCGGGTGACAGCGTTGCAGCGAAGCGCTCTTCCACCTTCCCCAGGCTCCGCCCGTTGCGGAAGCGCACCGTCAACATTTCGTTGTCGATGATGATCCCTGCGTTCATGCGGTGGCGCTGGGCATGTTCGGGATGGGTCAACCGCCACACGCCATCCCTGTCGCGCACGATCCGCTTGAACTTGTCATAGGCGCGCAAGGCATAACCGCCGTTCTCGACAAAGCCGAGCACGCGCCGCCAGTCCTCAGGCTTCACCCAGTTATAGGCGAGCGTCGAGCGCACTTCGCCCAACAGCGCATCTTCCGCGAATGGCCCCGCGCAGGCGCAGGCCATCACATGTTGCGCCAGCACGTCGAGCCCCCCAGGGCGGAAGTTCTCGCCGTCGCGCTGCCCCTCGTCGACGGCATCCTTGGCCGCAGTCGCTTCAAGAAACTCAAACCGGTTGCCGGGCACCAGAATCGCTCGGCTAGCTTGATCGAGACGGTGGTTGGCGCGCCCGATGCGTTGTAGCAGGCGCGATGAGCCCTTGGGTGCGCCCATTTGAACCACACAATCGATGTCGCCCCAGTCGACGCCCAGATCAAGACTGGCGGTGCAAACCAGCGCCCGCAGCTCGCCGCGCGCCATTGCACCTTCGACCTTGCGACGCGCCTCTGCCGAAAGGCTGCCGTGGTGGATGCCGATCGGTAGCTTGTCCTCGTTCACGTCCCACAGCAGCTGGAAAATGAACTCGGCAAGAAAGCGCGTGTTGGTGAAGACCAGCGTGGTCCGGTTGCGCTTGATCGTGTCATAGAGCTGCGGGATCGCCCAGCGCCCTGCGTGCCCGCCCCATGGCACGCGCTCCTCGAAGGGCAGCAGGATTTCGACCTCGGGCGCGACGCCCTGCTCGCCTTCGACCAGCTCGACCGTATCGACATCTCCCCAGGGCGCGAGCCATCCAAGGTACCCTTCCGGATCGGCCACTGTGGCAGAGAGCGCGACCCGCTGCATATCGGGCGCAGCCGCCTGCAGGCGCGAAAGGCTGAGCGCGAGCAGGTCTCCGCGCTTGCCGGTGGCGAAGGCGTGCACCTCGTCCACCACCACGCGCTTCAGCCCGTGAAACATCTCGAAACTGTCGGGATAGCTGAGCAGCAGCGACAGGCTCTCCGGCGTGGTCAACAGCACATGCGGGGGCTTCACCCGCTGGCGCTTCTTGCGTTCGGCTGGCGTGTCGCCGCTGCGCGTTTCGACCCGTATCGGCAGGCCGATTTCTTTGATCGGCGTCAGCAAATTGCGCTGCACATCATGCGCGAGCGCCTTGAGCGGCGAGACATAGAGCGTGTGCAGCCCCTCATGTGGAGCCGCACCATCGAGCCTCGATGGACAAAAATCCGCCAGCGTCGGCAAGAAACCCGCGAGCGTCTTGCCCGCACCGGTACCCGCCACCAGCAGGGCGTGCTTCCCCACGTCCGCCGCCTCGAGCATTTCCGCCTGGTGCCGACGCACACGCCACCCTCGCCCGGTAAACCAGGTGGTGATTTCATTTGGGACCGGGTGCAATGCGTTCACGCTCCGCAACGAAGCAAATCGCGCGACCCGTGGGAAGCGATAATGACGGGGTCCTAGTGCCCGACGCTTTCGCCGCGTTCGAGGCCGCTCAATGCCAATTGCTCGTCGATCTGCGTCAGCAGTCGAGCAAGCCCTTCCTCGCTGTCGCTTTCGGCGCGCGCGACCAGCACGTCCTGCGTATTCGATGCGCGCAGCAGCCACCAGCCGTCATCGGTGGTGACGCGCACCCCATCGGTTGTGTCGGCCACGGCATCGCTATCGGTGATCCGCTGCGCAATCTCGCCGATAGCGGCAAACTTGCGGCTTTCGTCGACCTGGAAGCGTAGCTCCGGCGTGTTCAGCATCCCGGGCATCTCGCCGCGCAATTGAGTGACCGACTTGCCCAGCCGCGCGCTGGCGGCAAGCAGCCGTGCCCCGGCATAAAGCGCATCGTCGAAGCCGTAATAGCTGTCGGCAAAGAACACATGGCCGCTCATCTCACCCGCCAGCGGAGAGGAAACTTCCTTCATTTTGGACTTTATCAGCGAATGGCCGGTCTTCCACATCAGCGGGCGCCCGCCGCATTCGGCAACGCGATCGAACAGCGCGCGGCTGGCCTTCACATCGGCGATCACCGTCGCGCCGGGATGCGATTTGAGGACATCCTCGGCGAAGATCATCAGCAGCTGGTCACCCCAGATCACGCGGCCCTCGCCATCGATCGCGCCGATCCGGTCGCCATCGCCATCGAAAGCCACTCCGAAATCGAGATGCTTCTCCGCGACGAGCGCCTTGAGGTCCGCCAGATTGGCTTCGACCGTGGGATCGGGATGATGATTGGGAAAGCTGCCGTCGACTTCAGTGAACAGCAGGTGATGCTCACCCGGCAGGCGCGCCGCGAGCTTCTCGAGTGCGGGTCCTGCTGCGCCATTGCCCGCGTCCCAACCGACCTTGAGCCTGGACAGCACGCCCGCATCGATTCCGGCAAGCCCCTCCAGCAGGCGCTCGACATAGTCGTCGAGGATTTCATGCTCCTCAACGCTGCCCGTGCCATTGGCCCACGCGCCGCGCGCCGCGAGATCGCCCAGCAGCTGGATGTCCGCCCCGAAGAACGGACGCCCCTGAAATATCATCTTGAAGCCATTGTAATTGGAGGGATTATGGCTGCCGGTTATCTGAATTCCGCCGTGCACGTCCTGAGCTGAGGCTTCGGCATAATAGAGCATCGGGGTCGGACCCATGCCGACCTTCACCACGTCGCATCCGCTGGCGGTTAGCCCTTCGACCAGGGCATGCTCGAGCATAGGCGAACTTATCCGCCCGTCATAGCCGACAGCGACCTTGTGTCCGCCAGCCTCGCGCAGCATCGTGGCGAAACCGCGCCCGATCGCGCGCGCGTCATCGGGCCCAAGCGTTTCGCCGATGATCCCGCGAATGTCATATTCGCGCAAAACGGTGGGGTGGAATCTGTGTGTCATGTGTAATGCCTCGAAATCTAGCATTCGGGCCTAAGCGAACCGCATATACCCGGCAATCGTGCAATCGAACTACGACGGAATTTCGGGCGGCAGCTCAGCCAGCAGCAGGTCGCGCGCGGCATTGGCCTCATGAACCTGTTCGTTGGTCCCGCCGCGATCGGGATGGACCATCGCCACCAGCCTTTTGTGCGCTCCGACGATTTGCTCCCGCTTCGCGCCAGGCGCGACGCCGAGCAATTGCCGGGCCCGCTCTACCTCGCGCTGCCTGGTGGAGGTGCCGCGCAGATAATCCCACGGCCAGCGGCCGAAGATGAGCTTGCATCCCAGCGACAGCAGCGCCGCGATGACCAGCAGGCGCAGCATCAGGCGAGCTCGAACTTTGGCTGCGGCGGGATGAATTCGGGCAAGGCGAGAGATTTAACCAGCTCGCGCAATTCCTGCCTTGCCACAAGATGGCTGGTGCCGAGCTCGCCCAGATGCCCCCTGTCGAGCAGTGTCAGCCCCGAAGGGAACAGTTCGCGATAGATCACGCGTTCTGAAAGGCCCTGCGCGACACGGAAGCCTACCCGCTTCGAAAGCTCTGCCAGCGCCTGTTCGATACGCGCCATGTTGCGCGCTTCAACGTGGCCGGTGCGGTTGCGCACCACCACCCAGTCCATCTGGCGACGCTGTTGCTCGATCGTGGCGCGGCTGCGCTTGAGCCGCGCTTCCCAGATCAGTTCGGCATAGAAGCTCAGCCGCTTGACCTTGAAGGTCTCGCCTTCGACCTGGCCGATTAGGTCGAAATCGACGAAGCTGTCGTTCATCGGAGTGACCAGCGTATCGGCCTCGGTCGCAGCATGGCGAGCGAGTGGATCGTCCCGTCCCGGCGTATCGAACACGACATAGTCGGCGTCCGCCCCAAGCTCGGCCGCCAGCGCCTCGAGCCCGCCGACATCGCCTTCGAAAACCCGGCATTCGGCCGACGGCAAAGCCACCTGGCGGCGCTGCGCCGTGTCGGCGCGATTCTCTAGATAACGCGCCATGGTGCGCTGGCGCTGGTCGAGGTCGATCGCCACAACCCGCGCCCCGCGATAAGCCAGCGCGATCGCGATATGCACCGCCGTGGTCGACTTGCCGGTGCCGCCCTTCTCATTGGCGAAGACGATCCGGTGCGGGAGCCTGGCGGACATTTGTGGCGAGGCCTTTCGATCTACTTGTATCGCCCGGCAGTCGGGCGCTAGGGGAGGGAAAATTCATATCGGAGGGGCTGCTCGCGTGCAAACCGCCACAACGCTCGACATGTTGAGAAATGTCTTGGCCGGACTGCGCTCCGGGGGCGGCAGCGTGGCGCTTGTCCCGACTATGGGTGCGCTCCACGAAGGACACCTGACGCTGGTGCGCGAAGCTCGCAAGGCGTGTGACCACGTTGTCGCGTCGATATTCGTCAACCCCACCCAGTTCGGGCCGAACGAGGATCTCGACGCCTATCCCCGCCAGTTGGTCGAGGATTCGAAAATACTCGAAGCGGAAGGCGTGGCGCTACTGTGGGCGCCCGGCGTCGAGGCGATGTATCCGGCCGGCTGCGCCACTTCGATCAGAGTCAATGGAGTCAGCGACAATTTTTGCGGCGCTGCCCGCCCGGGCCATTTCGAAGGCGTGGCAACCGTGGTCTGCAAGCTGTTCAACCAGGTCATGCCGGACAAGGCGTTCTTCGGCGAGAAGGACTACCAGCAACTTGCCGTGATCCGGGCTATGGCCCGCGATTTGAATCTCGCTTGTCCACATGCCCGCGATATCGTGGGCGTACCTACCGTCCGCGAATCCGACGGGCTCGCGATGTCGAGCCGCAATCGCTACCTTTCGCCGGAAGATCGCACGAACGCCGCTGCGCTGCCGCGCGCGATGCAGGCGGCAGTCGCAGCGATAGAAGCGGGGGGCAATGTGGGTGAGACTCTCGATGCACTCGAACGCACGCTGCTGGAATCCGGTTTTTCCTCGGTGGATTATGCCGCCTTGGCCGACGCACAATCGATGGCGCCGATTGCCAGCTATTCATCAGCTCCGGCACGGCTTCTAGTCGCCGCAAGGATCGGCGGCGCGCGCCTCATCGACAACTTACCTGTTGATCGTACAAAATGAGGAAGCAAAAATGCATCGACGAAGCGGTTGCTTCGGCCAGCGCCTCAAGGCTTCGGACGCCGCATTTCCTGACGCTGGTGGCCATGCTGCCCCAACTCATTTTGCTGGGGGCCACGATGGTCGATGACCAGGGGGCCTGGAAAGCGCCTGCTTCGGCCTTTGCTTACGCCGCTGCGATCTACAGTTTCCTGGGCGGCTATTGGTGGGGTGTCGCGCTAACGACGCGGCCACAGGAGCGCGCTGTGTTTGTCATCGCCGTGGTGCCGGCGCTTTTCTCTGTTGCACTTTTCTTACCTTGGATCTGGGGCTGGAGCTGGCCGGGTCCGCAGCTGATTGTGCTGGGAATCGCAATCATGGCCAGCGTGCTGGTTGATCGGCGCTTCGTGGGACCTTCCATTAGTTCGCCGGCTTGGTTGAGGGTGCGGATCATGGCGTCACTGGGCCTGGGCCTGTCGACACTCTTCATTGGCGCGATCTCGGTTGGCGGCAATGGCTAAAGCTCCGGCCAAGCGAGCGATCGTTCTTGGCGCATCGGGCGGAATTGGCGCAGCGGTTGTCGCCCGATTGCGCCAGTTCGGTGGCTATGAGGTGCTGACAGGTAGCCGCTCCGGCAGCGCCGATTTTCTTTTCGACCTTACCGACGAATCCAGCATCGCGCGCGCTGCGGAGCAAGTCGGTAACAGCGAACCGGTCGATCTAGTTTTCATTGCAACCGGCCTGCTCCACCGGGATGACGGCATGAACCCCGAAAAGAGCTGGCGTGCTGTGAATGCCGCATACATGTCAGAAATTTTTGCGGTCAACGCGATCGGTCCTGCCCTTGTCGCCAAGCATTTCCTGCCTTTGCTCAAGAGAGACCGGCGTGCGGTCTTGGCTGCGCTTTCGGCCCGGGTCGGCTCGATCGACGATAACCGGCTAGGTGGTTGGCACAGCTATCGTGCGTCGAAAGCGGCGCTGAACATGCTGATGAAGACCTTTGCGATCGAGCTGTCCCGCCGTAATCCCCATTCCATCATCGCCTCGCTGCACCCCGGCACCGTCGATACCGGCCTGTCCAGGCCCTTTCAGCGCAGCGTTGGGGCTGCCGGCCTGTTTGCCCCCGAAGAATGCGCTGACGCACTGCTGAAAGTCATCGACAGCCTGAAGCCCGAGGACAGCGGCGGCTTGTTCGGCTGGGACGGGGCTCGGATCCCGTTCTGATCGCGATCGAAGTGGTTTGGCTCAGAGATACCTTGCCGCGCGATTATCACTCAACTCGAGTTGGCTTTTGAATTATGCCCAAGATGCGCAAGAAGTCTGATTTGCCGACCAAACTGTGCACCGTCTGCGGCCTGCCCTTTTCCTGGCGAAAGAAATGGGCGCGCGATTGGGAGAAAGTCAGGTTTTGCTCCGACCGCTGCCGGGCAGCGAAGGGGTCCAGTTAAAGCCGTTCGGCAACCATGTCCCTCAGCGGCAGCTTGGCTTTCATTCTGATCGCCAGCAATGCCGTGCCGCTTACCTTGCGCTGCACGAAAAGGGTATCAGCTGGCGGTATGTGCCAAGCCGCGCTATCGGCAACGATGCTTTCGCCATACCGCCGAACTTCATCGACGAACCCGCGATCAGCGAAGTCGAACAGGCCTGGCTTGCCCAAATGCGCCATCAAGATCCCGATCATGCCATCCAGAGCCACTTGATGACGTTGCAATGTGATCGGAGACACGAAACCGGTGTCGATCAAAGTATCGCGCAGGGCAAGGCTGTCGTCGCCAAGACCCGCCTGTATCAACCGGCGATAGGCCTCGACTGTTTGGGCAGGCACCGCCCGCGCGGCACCGAAATCGAGCAAGACGATCTTCCCGCCCTCTCTCTGCCACCTGTAGTTGGCGAAATTGGGGTCGGTCTGCATATAGCCGAACTCGAAAAGCTCACGCAGCACCAGGTCCATCAGCGCAGACACGGCTTTATCCCGCAGGTCTTGCGGCTGAGCTTCGATCTCTTCGATTGCCTGGCCAGGAATGAAATCCATCGCCAGGATACGTTGCCCGGACAACGAGGCATAGGGCTCAGGCACCAGGAACACCGGGTCGTTCGCCAGCAGCTTCTTGTAGCGCCGCATCTGTCTCGCCTCGCGGACATAATCGGCTTCTTCGTTCAGCTGCTTCTTGGCTTCGGCCAGCAGCGGTGCAATATCGAGTGTGCCTGGCAGCAGGTTGGACATGTGCAGCAGGCTGGCAACATTGTCGACATCGGCGTCAATGCTGTCAGCGATACCGGGATACTGCACCTTGATCGCCAGCACAGTGCCATCCTGCAACGTCGCGCGGTGCACCTGGCCAATCGAGGCCGCGGCTATCGGGCGAGCATCAAAATGCTTGAACTGGCGCCGCCAATCCGGTCCCCACTGCGAAATCAGCACTTTATTAAGCTGGGCCGCCGGCATGAAGTGCGCGGAATCGCGCAGACGGGCAAGGATCGCCGTGAGCTCGGCCGGCAAGACGTCGCCTGCATCCATCGAGATCATCTGCCCCAATTTCATAGCGGCACCGCGCAGCTTCGACAGCTGGTTGGTCACGCGCACTGCATTGTCGGGCGTCAGTAAAAGGTCTGACATACGCGGGCGCTCACCGCTGGCCAGCCTACGTACGCTTTCCGCGAGCATGCCACCGGCGATTCCGCCCGCCAGCTGGCTGAAAGCGGACAGCCGTGACAGCCTTCCGGCAGGCACCCTACGATACCGGGCATCGCTCATCGAAAGAACCTTTGCAGGTGCGGCCTGTATTTCAGGAAATGTCGATAGGCCCAGTTAAGCAGGCGCTCTGCCCCGGGCAGTTTTGCTGCCATGCCAAGCGGCCAAAGCAACGGGATGGCGCGCCACATCGCGGCAAAGGCCGCGGCACTGGAGAGCAAGTGACCATTTTCCAGTGCATGGAACCGGGCGAGCATTTCCGTACGATCCAATGGACAAGTCGTGCCCAGATCAGTCGCATCGACAAACTGAATTCTTCCGCCGCGATCTAGCAGACGCATCAGATCGATCTCGCGTCTGCATAAAGGGCAGCCCTGATCGTACCAGACGACAAGTTGGGTCATGCGCCGGAGAGCCCGCTTAGAAACCTGGCCGAGTCACTCTTGATCTCTGCCTGACGATCCTTGTCGAACCCATCCCAGGTCCGCACCATTTGGGCCATGCGCGGGTTCGCTTTGATCCGCTCGCGGTGGCGGGCGATGAAATCCCAATAGAGATAATTGAATGGACAAGCTTTGGGTCCCGCCTTGGCCTTCACGCTATAAGCGCAGTCGCCGCAATAGTCGGACATGCGATCAATATAGGCACCGCTGGCCGCGTAGGGCTTTGATGCCAGCAGGCCGCCATCGGCAAATTGGCTCATCCCAATCGTATTGGGCAGTTCCACCCATTCATAGGCGTCGGCATACACCGCCAGATACCATTCATGCAGTTCATGCGGATTGATCCCCGCTAGCATCGCAAAGGTGCCGGTCACCATCAGCCTTTGAATATGATGGGCATAGGCTTCCTGCCGGGTTTGGGTGATACACGCACGGATGCAGGCCATGTCCGTTTCGGCCGTCCAATAGAAACCCGGCAAGGGCCGGGTTGCGCCCAGCGCGTTCGATTTGGCATAGCGTGGCATTTTTAACCAATAGATCCCCCGAACATATTCGCGCCAGCCAATGATCTGGCGGATGAAGCCCTCTGCGGCGTTCAACGGGGCGCGGCCCGCGCGATACTCGGCTTCGACTGCGCGGCAGGTCTCCAGCGGATCAAGTAGGCCGCAATTGAGGTAGAGCGAGACGACTGCGTGAAAAAGGAACTTTTCACCCTTCAGCATTGCGTCCTGATAATCGCCAAAATGCGGCAGAGCCGTTGTCAGAAAGTGGGCAAGCGCGGCTTCGGCGTCGGCCCGCGTCGTACCGAACCAGAACGACGAAAGATCGCCGAAATGATCGCCGAAGTGGTTCGCGACCAAGGCTAGGACATTCAATGTGATCTGATCTGGCGCAAAGCGCAGTGGCTGGGGGATGCGCAACTGCCGCGATGCCGGTTTGCGGTTGTCGTGATCGAAATTCCACTGGTTGCCTTCCGGCTGCTGGCCGACCATCAACAAGCCGGTCTTACGCCGCATGTAGCGATAAAAATACTCCATTCGCAGCGCTTTTCGGCCCCGTGCCCACTCCTCAAACTCGGCGTGGCTGGCGAGGAAGCGATCATCGGGAAGCATCGTCAGGCCTGAGGCCGTGTTTAGTCCGCGCAGCTCTTCCCGCAAACGCCATTCGCCGGGCTCAGTAACGATCACGGACTTTGCACCAATCTGTTCTGCTAGCCGCAGAATTTCGCCGCTCAGTGTGCCGCTATTTTCGGGGTCATCCATCCGGATATAGTGAACGGTCCAACCCGCGGCGCGCAGCTCTTCCGCGAAATGCCGCATGGCGCTGAACACGAAGGCAATCTTCTTCTTGTGGTGCTTTACGTATGTCGCTTCGGACTGCACTTCTGCCATCAGAACAACCGAATTCGATTGATCAACCGACTTGAGGGACGAAATCGTCGATGAAAGTTGATCGCCTAAAATAATAATAAGATTGTCGATCACCCGTCACCCCTTGGCCTCTAAAACGATCTAACCTCCCAACACCCGGTCGTAACGGGCGTTCCCGTCAGACACTGGAAAATCGTGTGAAATTATGGCTGTATATGAATTAGAGGAACGTTGCCTCAAATACCGGCGTACCAAGTGCCAGAAGGTAAAAAACGACCAAGTCGCCATGATAGAGCCGCGTGCGCGCCGCGCTCGATTGGCGTGAGGCCGAGTGCGACAACGCCTATCGTCGCGAGATGACAGAGAAGAGCACCGCAAATGCTAGCCCCACGCAAGGGTCAATGGGGCGTTTCCGGGATGTTATGGGAAGGGAGGGCTGGAGCGGGTGAAGGGAATCGAACCCTCATCGTCAGCTTGGGAAGCTGCTGCTCTACCATTGAGCTACACCCGCCTACATCGCTTGCGAAAAGAAAGGGGCATTCGCACAATCACCGCTCGCCGGTCAATCGCAATCACCCCAGGCAGCTCGCAATAGTACAGCGCACTTGCCAGCAGCTTGCCCTCGCGCCATTGGGTGTACCGAAGGAAAGGCTCAGGACACATGCGCCAGATTGATCATTTCATTGTTGGCGGCTCGGGGGGAGCTGCTGCCCGCAAGCACCAAGTATGGAACCCCTCAACCGGCGAAGTGCAGGCGGAAGTCGCACTGGGCGATGCCACGCTGCTGGCCCGCGCGGTCGAGACTGCCAAGCAGGTGCAGCCCGAGTGGGCCGCTACCAATCCGCAGAAGCGCGCCCGCGTGATGTTCGAGTTCAAGCGGCTCGTCGAAGCGCACAAGCAGGAACTGGCCGAGCTGCTCGCCAGCGAGCACGGCAAGGTGGTCGACGACGCGCATGGCGATATCCAGCGCGGTCTCGAGGTGATCGAGTTCGCCTGCGGCATCCCGCAGGCGCTTAAAGGCGAATACACCCAAGGGGCCGGCCCCGGCATCGATGTCTATTCGATGCGCCAGCCGCTCGGCATCGGCGCGGGCATCACCCCGTTCAATTTCCCTGCGATGATCCCGATGTGGATGTTCGGCATGGCGATCGCGGCGGGCAACGCCTTCATCCTCAAGCCCTCCGAGCGCGATCCCTCAGTGCCCGTGCGCCTCGCCGAGCTGTTCGTCGAAGCGGGCGCCCCTGAAGGGCTCCTGCAGGTGATCCACGGCGACAAGGAAATGGTCGATGCCATCCTCGACCATAAGGACATCGCTGCGGTCAGCTTCGTCGGGTCGTCCGACATCGCGCATTACGTCTATAAGCGCGGCGTTGCTGCAGGAAAGCGGGTGCAGGCGATGGGCGGCGCGAAGAACCACGGAATCGTCATGCCCGACGCCGATCTCGACCAGGTGGTGAACGACCTTGCCGGCGCTGCCTTCGGCTCGGCGGGCGAGCGCTGCATGGCGCTGCCTGTGGTCGTTCCGGTGGGCGAGGCTACAGCCGACAAGCTGCGCGCAAAGCTGATTCCTGCAATCAACTCCCTGCGCGTCGGCGTCTCCACCGATCCCGATGCGCATTACGGCCCGGTCGTCACGCCCGAGCACAAGGCCCGCGTCGAAGGCTGGATCGACACGGCAGAGAGAGAAGGCGCCGAAGTGGTGATCGACGGGCGCGGCTTTACGCTTCAAGGCTACGAGGACGGGTTCTTCGTCGGCCCGACGCTGCTCGACCGCGTCACCACTGACATGGAAAGTTACAAGGAAGAGATTTTCGGCCCCGTACTCCAGATCGTTCGCGCGAAGGATTTCGAGGAAGCAGTCAAGTTGCCGAGTGAACACCAGTACGGTAACGGTGTCGCGATCTTCACCCGCAACGGCCATGCCGCGCGCGAATTCGCATCCCGCGTGAATGTGGGCATGGTCGGCATCAACGTACCGATCCCGGTGCCGGTGAGCTATCACAGCTTCGGCGGATGGAAGCGTTCGGGTTTTGGCGACATCGACCAGTACGGCATGGAAGGCCTGCGCTTCTGGACTAAGAACAAGAAGGTCACCCAGCGCTGGCCCGACGGCGGCGGCGATGGCTCCAACGCCTTCATCATCCCGACAATGGGGTAAGTTGGTCTCAGGAAGGACACCTGGCAGCAGGAGACAGCCTTTGCAGAACGCCATTTGTATTCTGGTAGCCAGCCTCACGCTGATCGCTTGCAGCCACTACGACACGGCAAAGAGCGTTCCTACGCCTGATGACCAGCCCAACCCCGGGCAAACCTGCGATACCACTCTGGTGCAGGACCACATCGGGCATGATGCGACGCAGGAAATGGGCGCCGCTATCCTGAAAGAAAGCGGCGCGAAGACACTGCGCTGGGGGCCGCCCAATTCCGCATGGGCCATGGATTATCGAGAGGATCGGGTGAACGTCCGCTATGATGAAGCGATGAAGATCACCGAGATCACTTGCGGGTGAAAAAGGGGGGATTGCTTCATCCCTTCCGGCACAAAGTCTCGAAGCGAGCGTTGAATGGGCAGCCTGCCCTCGGCTCGCCATCAATAAGAAAGGGCATCGACATGAAGAAGTTCCCTCTGGGTCTGGCAGCTTGCACCGCTGCCCTGCTGCTAGCAGCTTGCGGCGGGAGCGAAGGCGAACCGACGGCGACCGAAGACAGCGCCAGCGAAGCAACGCCCGTGGTGGAAGAAGCCGCAACCGTCAACCCCGCCGCAGATGATGTTTCGACCGTCGACGGTACTACGTTGGCGGACTTCACCGGCGATCCAGCTGCGGGCGAGAAAGTGTTCATGCAATGCCGCTCATGCCATGTGGTCGAACCCGGCGTGAATCGCGTCGGTCCCTCGCTCGCGGGTATCGTCGGCCACTCTGCCGGGGTGGTCGCCGGCTACAATTATAGCTCAGCCAACGCCAATAGCGGCATCACCTGGACTCCCGAAAAGCTGAACCAGTACCTTGAGAACCCACGGCGGGTAATGCGGGGCACCAAGATGGCTTTTGCCGGGCTAAGGAATGGTCAGGATCGCGCCGATGTGATCGCATACCTGAGTTCTGCGAGAAATTAGGCCGGGCATCACAGCCCGAAACGGGCAAAGTCGGCTAGCGCCTAACCCAAGCGGGATGTTACTCCCTGAAATTTCAGGGAAGAAGCGCAACTGATAAACTAGTAGCTCGGACCTTAAAGCAAACCTGTGAACTTCCGTGATTTCAGCCCGCGCATGCGCCAACATACGCGACATCTGCGCATCGAACGTGCTACCGATTGGAACATTGTTCCACTCCGAAGCTGAAACTGACTGAATGACCGATACAGGAACCGACATTTTCGACCTGGCCGTCATCGGCGGCGGCGTGAACGGATGTGGCATCGCGCGCGATGCAGCGGGGCGTGGCTCAAGCGTGCTGCTGCTTGAGGCAGGCGATCTTGCGGGCGGAACTTCATCGGCTTCGACCAAGCTGATCCACGGTGGCTTGCGCTATCTCGAGCATTTCGAATTCGGCCTGGTGCGAGAAAGCTTGTCGGAACGCGAGCGCCTTTGGACGATCGCGCCGCACATCGCCTGGCCACTGCGCTTCGTGCTGCCGCATGTTCCGGGCCTGCGCCCCCGCTGGCTCGTGCGGCTGGGGTTGTTCCTATACGATCATATCGGTAGGCGCAGGCTGCTGCCGAAGACCGAGAACATTTCGCTCTCCAAGCACCCGACCGGCGCGCCGCTCAAGCCCGAATTCACCAAGGCCTTCGTCTATTCGGACTGCTGGGTCAATGACGCCCGGCTTGTGGTCCTCAATGCGCGCGACGCCGCCGACCGCGGGGCACGGGTACGCACCCGCTGCCGAGTGACCGCGCTTGCTCTCGATGGAAAGCATTGGCGGATCGAGGCCGATGGGCAGGTTTTCCATGCCCGCGCTGTCGTGAATGCTGCCGGCCCGGCCGCGCTCGAATTGCTCGGATTGGCCCACCTGCCCGTCCACCGCAACATGCGGCTGGTGCGCGGTTCGCACATCGTTGTGCGCAAACTGTTCGACCATCCCTTCGCTTATTTCTTTCAGCTGCCCGACGGGCGCATCTTTTTCGCCATACCCTATGAGCACGATTTCACCCTGATCGGGACGACCGATGCCGACCACCATGGCGGGCTCGATCACATCGAAGCCAGCCCTGAGGAGATCGCCTATCTTTGCGAAGGGGCGAGCCGTTTCTTTCGCTATGAGGTCACGCCATCGGACGTAGTCTGGACCTATTCGGGCGTTCGGCCCCTGATTGACGACGGCTCGGGCAAACCGGAAGCGGCGACGCGCGGCTACTTCCTCGACCTGTTGGACGAGGACGAAAGCGCGCCCTTCCTGTCGGTCTATGGTGGCAAAATCACCACCTATCGCCATCTGGCACAGGAAGCGATCGAACTGCTGGCAGAGCGGCTGCCCGGGCTCGGCGGCCCCGAATGGACCGAACATGCGCCCTTGCCGGGCGGCGACTTCCCCGTTGGCGCAGCAGAGGCGCAAATTGCCGCGCTTGAGGCGCACTACACATTCCTCGAGCGCCTCTGGGCCGATCGGCTGATCCATGCCTATGGGACGCGCGCCTTCGCCTTTCTGGGTGAGGCGCAGAAGCTGGATGAGTGCGGCGAACATTTCGGCCACGGCCTGACCCAGCGAGAGGTGGACTTCCTCGTCGATGAAGAATGGGCCATGACGGCCGAAGACATCTTGTGGCGCCGGACCAAGCTGGGCCTGCGCTTCACATCCGAAGAAACGACCCGGCTATCGGAATATCTCAGAGAGAAGGCTCGCGCATGACCATCAGGATCGTCGGCATCGGCGGAACGGTGAACCCAGGCAACACCACCGAAATGGCGTTGCGGCTTGCCGCTTCGCAGGCCGAGGCCGAAGGCGCGGAAGTGACGATCTTCGGCGGCGAATATTTGGTTAGATTGCCGCACTATCGCGGCACCGGAGACGATGCCGAACATGGCGCCGAATTGGTCGAAGCCGTGCGGCGGGCGCATGGCGTGATCATCGCCGCGCCCGGGTATCACGGCACGATTTCGGGCCTGGTCAAGAACGCCCTCGATTATCTCGAAGATCTGGCGAAGGACGAACGCCCATATCTCGATGGGCGTGCGGTCGGCCTCATCTCGACCGCCTATGGCGATCAGGCCTCGGTGAGTGCGCTGGTGACGCTGCGCGGCATCGTCCACGCGCTGCGTGGCTGGCCGACCCCGATGGGGGCGACGATCCGCATCCATCACGGTTTGTTTTCGCCCGATGGCGAATGTGTGGAAGAACCAACGCGGACGCAGCTAGAGCTGGTCGGGCAACAGACCTTGCGCGGCGCGCGCGTGCTCGCTTCGCTCGACGCAGGGAAGTGATGCCTAGGTCGGCCCGCTCAACCGGCCCGCACGCCTACCCGTTATCGTGAGCGTTGATCACTGCCTCGATCTGGTCGAGCGGATGGTTGGTCAGGTCTTTGGCAATTTCGGCTATGATGACTGACTTGAGGTCATCGCCATAGGCTTCGCGCAGAATACCGAGTGTACGGGGGTCGGCGACGATCCCTTCCTCAACGTCAATGACCCTTCCGCCCTGGCCGAAGCCGAAAGGCAGATCAGAATGGGAGCGCGGTAACCGTTGCACCCACCGCGAGGGCCGACTGCCCCGGTGGGCAACGGATCAGCCAGTCCGCTTCAAGCAGGGCGCCCTGCGCGCCGCTTTCCTGATTGTCGAGCGGGACCAGCCCTGCTTTACCCCAACGTGCCCGCGTGAATGTTTCACGCGATCCGGTTTCCCGAAGGCTTGTCGCAAGAGGCAGGCTGCGCCAGCGATGCAGGCCCTGTGCTCCCTGGAGCCGCGCCAGGAGTGGGCGCAAAAAGATGGCCGCGGTGACCATCGCCGAGGTCGGATTGCCGGGAAGGCCAAGCACCAGCGCCCCCTTCGCTTCCCCGAGCCACACCGGCTTGCCCGGTTTCATCGCGACCTTTTCGAACAGCAGGGACAAGCCATGGGGTGCAAACATCGGCTTGGCGAAGTCGCGGTCTCCAACCGAGGCCCCGCCGGTTACAATAATGAGATCCGTTCCTTCCAGCGCCTCGGCCGCAGCCAGTGCCAGCGCACCGAGATCATCTGATCCGGTCTTGCGGGTCACGACCATTCCGCCGCTTTCCGCGACCATGGTGGCGACGCCAAAGCTGACGCTTTCCGAAATGGCATCGCACGACAAATACGCGGAACCGGGTGCTGCAAGTTCGTCACCAGTCGCAAGGATTGCCACGCGCGGGCGGCGAGCGACACATATCTCGGCCAAATCGGCAGCGGCAGCCGCGACCATCGCCCTCGCCCCCAATTTGGTGCCTTGGGGAACAAGCTCGGCACCCGCGGCAAAATCGCTTCCCTGCGCGCGCACATAGGAGGCCGGGCCATAACCCACAGCGAAGGTGACCCGATCGCCTTGGCGCCGAGCATATTCCTGCATTATCACGTAATCAGCCCCGGCGGGCAGCGGCGCACCTGTGAAGATGCGAACTGCCTGTCCTTCGCCAACGGCTCCGCAAAAGCCCGAGCCCGCGCGCGATTCCCCGATGAGATCAAGCGGCATGCCCGGAGCGGTCGCCGCTTCTATCACTGCATAGCCGTCCATGGCGGAGACCGCTTGGCGCGGGGCATCGCAGCGCGCGTGGAGCGGCTCTGCCAGCACTCGGCCCGACGCCTGGTCCAGGGGCACAAACTCGCTCTCCACCGGTCGAACGTGGCGCGCAATCAGCGCCAGCGCCTCGTCAACGGCAATCATATCTGTTCCCATCTGCCCGACCGGCCGCCCTCTTTGGCGTTGACCTTGATGGCGCCGATAGTCATCGTCCGATCAACCGCCTTAAGCATGTCAAACAGCGTCAGGCAGGCGACCGACACTGCGGTCAGCGCTTCCATTTCCACTCCCGTGCGCCCTTCGGTCCTGACGCTGGCCTTCACCACAAAGCCGGGCAGTGCCTCGTCCAGGGTAATCTCGACCTCGATCTTGGACAGTGCGAGCGGATGGCACAGCGGGATAAGATCAGCCGTACGCTTTGCGCCCATGATCCCTGCCAATTCGGCCGTCCCGATCACGCTGCCCTTGGGCGTCTCCCCAGCCTTGACCAGTTTCAGCGTTTCGGCTGAACAAACCAGTTCACCGCGCGCCTCAGCCCGACGCGATGTTACAGCCTTGTCGCCGACATCGACCATCCGCGCTCGGCCATCACCGCCAAGGTGGGTGAGCCGGCTCATGCACAAATTTCCCGCAGTCGTGGCAATTGCCCGGCAATTGAACAAGGACGGTAACGGCTGTCGAGTTCGTATCTTAGCACCAGATCCCAGGCATCGCGGCAGGCGCCGGTTGACCCCGGCACGCAGAAAATGAAGCTTTCGCCCGCCTGCCCGGCGAAAGCGCGCGATTGCAGCGTCGAAATGCCGATCGTCCCCATGCTGGCTTGGTGAAACACTACGCTAAAGCCGTCCATCACCCGGCGCAGCAAAGGCATCACGGCCTCTGGTGTGACGTCGCGCGTAGTGAAGCCGGTGCCGCCCGTGCTCAATACGATCTCGACTTCCGGATCCTCCACCCATGGTCGGACCTGAGCGCGGATGGCGTCAATGTCGTCCTTGACGATCGCCCGCGCGGCCAGTTCATGGCCTGCCTCCAACAGTCGCGAGGCCAGCAACCCACCCGAGGTGTCGGTTTCATACGTGCGGGTGTCCGACACGGTCAGCACCGCAATTTTGAGCGGATGGAAAGGGAGGGACTCGTCTATTCCGGGCATCGTCACTCCTGTTCAGCTATGCCAACTCCTCGTTACAAATTTCATTGGCGAGGCTCAAGGCTGAAGCAAAGCCACCGGCCCACTTCCAGGAATTGCCCGGGGTAGGTGGAGCGTCTAAAGTTGGAGCGCAAAGCGGTCATTTCTTAGACTGGACTTCGCCTACATTCCGAGCATTGGTGTGGCCATCCCTAGGGGGGTAGGGGGTCTTCGCAAACTGGTTGTTGAGCATAGGCCTATGGGCCGTTCCGCGACTTTTCCTAAAGGGCAATGGGGATTGGGTAGGGGTCA